>JAOACW010000001.1 GCA_026417625.1 Syntrophales bacterium
CTTTAGATGACCGGGACACACGATGAGAATCCTCTTTACAAGGTGACGAAGCTTCAATTCTTTGATGATGAGCCCCGCCATGATTGTCTTACCCGCACCGGGATCATCAGCGATAAGAAAACGAATGCGAGGAAGACGCAATACATACCCATACACAGCCTCAATCTGATGAGGCAATGGATCCACCTTGGAAATATTCATGGCTAGCAAAGGATCGTACAGTGATGCGAAACGGTAGCGCAGGGTTTCCAGAGCGAGGAATACCTTTGCCGGTTCTTCCTTAAACAAACTTTCAGTCTGCAGAATGGTCACCTTCTGAAACTCTTCGAGAGGGATGATCTGATCAATATGAGCCCGATTTTTCCCTGCAGTGACGCCTATGATGCGCACGTACTCATCCAGACGTTCTATATACGTGATCTCAACGGGTTCCGGCCATTGGGGTCCCTTTATTATCGAACCGGGTTTCAAATCCATTTTCCTGTCCAAAGACCATTCCCTCAATAAACACAAAACCCCGTTACTCGTTTAGAGAAACGGGGTCCCTGGCTCCATGATTCTCCTTCTTTGTTCGTCGTAAGGATCAAACAATAAAATGACCGACTGCAAATTTTTTAAAATTTTTTAATGTTACGATGTACAAGTGTCAAGATAAAAGAAGGGACTTACATGGTCTAACTCCTCCTGACCAAAGCCTAATTCAGGCGCACATGAAGCCCAATGTTCAACCTGATAAAACAAACGGTGTTTTCGTGCCCTTAGGATATAAGATCGGAAAAAGCGGGACTATAGCGGAACAGGATGGAGAGACAATTAAAAAGGGCTGTGATGGAAACCCACAACCCCTTGATTTCACTGGTCGGGGCGAGAGGATTTGAACCTCCGACCCTCTGAACCCCATTCAGATACGCTACCAGGCTGCGCCACGCCCCGACGCTCTATTTTTTACCACCAAGTGATACGTATGTCAATACCCGCAAAAACTTATGCAAATTTCACTTGCGGTAGAAAGTAAAGCAATTTATATATGGAGCATTTGCAATTCCAGACCACACGGCGGTTTGTATTGAAGCAGATGAACCACAGGTACTCGCTGAGCTTCATTATTCTTATCCTAACAACCTTTACCCACAACCATTCCGTCATGGCAGATATCTACCGGTACGTAGATCAAAACGGCGTTGTTCATCTAACTAACGTCCCTACTGATCCTCGAATTAAATACACCCTCGTATACAGGGAAAAAAGGGTTCTTTTCGGGATCAAATCCAAAGATTTGGCCAAGTATGACCACATAATCAACAAAACGGCGGAAAAGTACAACGTAGACCCGGCCTTAATAAAAGCCATCATCAAGGCAGAATCTAATTTCCAGCCCACGGCAATCTCTCCGAAAGGTGCCCGTGGGCTGATGCAACTCATGCCCACCACAGCCTCCAACTTCCAGGTCAACGATGTGTTTCACCCGGAGAGCAACATAGAAGGGGGAACAAGGTACCTCAGGTACCTGATAAAACTCTTTCGCGGAGATCTCACCCTCGCTTTGGCAGCTTATAACGCAGGAGAAAACGCCGTGATAAGACACAACGGTATCCCCCCTTACAGAGAAACCCAAGATTATGTTCGACGCGTCCTCAATTTTCACAGAACGTACCGTTTCGGGAAGTAAAATCTAAACCTTAAGTTCCATTACCCGCAGGGCATTCTCGTAGTAAACCTTCTTCAACACATCGGGCCTATACTCCCCTGCCTCCCAATCACTGAAGAGGCGGTCGTACATAAACCAGGGATGGTCAGAACCAAACATGAAACGATCCTGAAGTCTCCCGTTAATTTCCCGATTTATCTCCGGTGGGAAGTAACGGGGTGACCATCCGTGAAGCTCATTAAACACATTCGCCTTGTGTATCATCACGGCGATCATCTCATTGTGAAACGGCCAAGCACAATGGGCAGCAATAATACGCAATTCTGGAAATAAGGCAGCAACCTGATCAACGTACGGAATGGGGTTTTCGTACTCGAGCAGAACACCGCCTCCTCCCGGTTTTCCTTGTCCCACAGCCGTCATACCCACGGATAGTTTCACAGTAGCCCTGTACTCCACACAGACTTGATAAAGTGGCCAGTACAACTTGTCGTTTACCGGTATGCCCGTAAGAATTGCCCCTGTGTAAATGCCCAGCATGCCGACCTCATTGATACACCTCTCCAGCTCCCGGGCACCCTGATAACCCAATTGGGGATCAATATCCCCCCAACAACCGAGAATAACATCGGGATACTTCTCCCTGAGGTGTCCCATGTAGTTGTGCATTTCCCTGATAAGACCCATATCCCTTGTTTTTCTGGCCCATCCCATAGGGCTCATCATAATTGCTTTGACCTCTGCCTTTCTGAGACCCTCTATGAGTTTCTCTTCCTCCATAAAGACAGATTCCCTCTTAAAAACTTTACGGGCCATCTCCTCAATCTCGTCAGGATTGGGGAAAAACTTCCTTGCTTCCTTCGTAAATGTTTGTACCTGCAAATCGATCGCTTTCATACTCTAACACCCCGCAAATTTACGTTTTTCAAAAGTTCCACTAATCTACCCATGCGGTAGAACAGCAAAAGGTGGATAAACTCCCTATTGATCAAGGGATTTTCTGGGAAATAAAAAAGGTGACTGGAACATGAACAATCGGAGGACCCGAAGCCAGAAATAGCACTTGCAGCAATACTTCCCAAATTACGGGCAATTTCACATTCCAGGTCCGATTCCGTCCGCACCGGGAGAAGAGAAGAAATCCGCCCCACAAGTCTTAGATAATCGATGTGCCAGTGAACACGTCCACCTCCTCGGAGATGCCTCCTTAAACGTTGTGAAAGAAATCTCTTCGCAGACCCCACATAAACATAGTAACCACGCTTCAATGCCAACCAGCCCAATGCACCCACTTCCACATTCGTATCTCTCTCCACCTTGATAACCACAAGATAGGCTCCACAGTCATGAAATTCACTCTCCAGAACAGACCATGGAATTTCTGCTATCCCCACGTGAGATTCGAGGCTCATATCCTCACGCCAATTCAAGGTTAAAGCCCTGTAGAAGATCTTGTCCTTAAACTTCAGAAAAAGTTCGGCAAATGCCGGGTCAGTGTGATAATCAGGTAAAAAGAAACGGACATGAGGTGAATGAATCAGGAAAAGAACGCCACACGTATACCCCCAAGATACGTATCCTGCCAGTTCTTCTAGATGCCTTTGCCCCCTTAAGGTAACAGCGTCAGGGAACATCGCAACGGGAGGATCGAACAAAGTACAAGACTTGACTTCCAAAAGAACCTCCCCGCGAGGGGATGAAAGTAGAAAATCAAACCTCCTTCTTCCAAACGTGTACTCCCGTGCCACAATTCTCGTATTTTCAAAATCGGGAATCATACCTCTCTGGATCAAAAAATGAGCAACATCATTCGTCTTTACCGTGTGCAGAAGAACATTAACGCCATTTCTCTTAACTGCTACAGCCACAAATCCTGTTTTCACATTTTGCGAAGCATTACTTACGAGCTTCAATTCGCTCCCGGGGATCAAAAGCTCGAGGAGGCGCCCAGGATTTGGTAAATGTGCCCTAACAGTTTTCCCTTCCCACTCACATTCCACGAGAAACCGATTCAGTCGGCGCAAAAAACGGGCATTGAGGAGATCCTTGAAGAGAGGCTCTTGAAAAAGATCGATGCCTTCGCTGCTTATAACCAAAAAATCAACCCACTTACGGCTGGCGGAGGGTCTTATCCTTACCAGAGGGCAATGGCAAGAGACTCAAAAAAGACTTAAACACAAATTCCAGATGGGAAAATAGGGCCTTCTGCATCTCACCGACAAACCGATGATAGACATCCCCTTCCATGACACCCACGAATTTCTCGTCTTTGAATTTTCCGTTCTGGAAACTCTTTTCCTCTATATTTATATGGGTTTTTCCGTCTCTGAGAGATACCTCTCTCTTACTGTACCAGAAACTGATAAACGGATTGAAACTCAGAAAATTTGCCGGCGCAAAAAGGTCACCCTCTTCCATCCCAGCTGGAAAAACTTTTTTCTTTTCCACAGGTTCCCTCGTGGACATAAAACCTCCTTGAATTCTATATCTTTACAACAAGTTTGAAAAATTTGCAAACCACCACAAATATTTCATTCCCACTCAATAGTACTCGGTGGTTTGGAACTCAGATCGTAAACCACCCTATTCACACCTGGAACTTCATTTATTATTCTGTTCGCAATACTCCCCAGCACCTCATAGGGTAATCTCGCCCAATCAGCAGTCATAGCATCTTCACTCGTCACTGCCCTGATGGCAATTATATTTTCATACGTTCGTCTATCACCCATAATTCCCACAGTTTTAACCGGAAGCAGCACCGCAAAGGATTGCCATAAGTTCCTGTACAATCCCGCCCTCTTTATCTCGTCCAAAAGTATTCTATCAGCCTTCCGGAGCACAGAAAGGCGCCTTTCCGTAACTTCCCCTATAATGCGAACGGCAAGACCAGGACCCGGAAACGGTTGGCGCCATATCATGTCCTCTGGTAAACCTAACTCCAAACCTAGCTGTCTAACTTCGTCTTTAAAGAGAAATCTAAGAGGCTCGATCAATCTGAGTTTCATCTTTTTGGGAAGTCCACCCACATTGTGATGAGACTTTATAACGGCACTGGGTCCCCCAAAGGCTGATCTTGACTCTATAACATCGGGATAAAGTGTACCCTGCGCGAGAAAGGCGATCCCCTTCACCTTTCTCGCCTCTTCCTCGAATATTTCCACGAACGTACTCCCAATTATCTTCCTCTTCCTTTCAGGGTCCTTAACTCCCCGGAGTCTTTTTAGAAAGACTCTACCCTTCTTTAGAAAACGTACCTTTATGTGGAGATTCCGTTGATAAATCTCCCGTATTCTCTTCATTTCCCCTTCACGCATGAGACCATTATCGATAAACACAGGTATCAGTCTATCACCAATGGCCCTGTGTATTATCACGGCAGCAACAGTCGAATCTACCCCACCACTGATACCCATGATAACCTTTCGATCTCCCACCTGTTCGCGTATATCCTTCACAGTTTGGTCAACAAATGATTTTAGCGACCATTCTCTACGGCAACCGCAAACAGAAAAAAGAAAATTCTCAATCATTTTTTTCCCATAAGCGGTATGGGCCACCTCAGGATGGAACTGCAATCCATAGAGACGCCTTTTAACGTCCGCGGCAGCCGCTATCTCTGTATTCTCTGTGGATGCGGAAATCTCAAAACCTTCTGGCAATTCTACAATCGTATCACCGTGACTCATCCAGCACTGACTTTCAGAAGGCACACCTTCGAATACACCAGCCCCATTTTTAACCCTGAGCAAGGCAAAACCATACTCTCGCTTCTTCGCTGGCACAACCTTACCCCCCAGTGAAGCAACCATGAACTGAAATCCGTAGCAGATACCCAAAACAGGTATTCCGAGTTCAAAAATCTTGGGATGAACACTCGGGCTTGAGTCTTCATAAACACTGGCCGGCCCACCAGAGAGTATAATGCCCTCCGGATTCGTCTCTTCTATCTTGCTGAGGGCAATATCAGGGGGCTCCACTGTGGAAAACACTCCCAATTCTCTCACTCTCCGCGCGATAAGTTGGTTGTACTGCGAACCGAAATCGACGATGATAATCAAAGAAAAACCTCCAGTTTACCCTTTGTTACATTACCAGAATTTAGCTTTACAAAGTCTACTAAATAACATATGTAGAGTCAAAATCATTTTTAGATGGTCTTTCCATGAAGAATCGATTTATTTTATCTATCATATTGATCGCATTCTTTTTAACCCCCTCAACAGCATTACCCCAGCTCCAGTGCGTGGATGCCAAAGGGGAAGCAACCATTAAAGACAATGATACTCCCTCCGCACGCTTAGAAGCAATTGCCCGGGCAAAATGGGACGCCATTGAGAAAACCGTTGGGGTAGACGTTAGTGCGGGAAGTTTTGTGTCGAACTTTACCCTTATTGAAGATGTGATGAAAACCCAGGTTGGGGGTGCTATTAAAAACTTCAGTGTAAAAGGGGAAAGTATCAAGGATGGAATTATAACGGTAAACATAACAGCCTGCGTTGAACCCAAAAAGGCAAAAGATGCAATTACCACTGACTTATCATTGAACAGTGGTGTTGCCGTTTTCATTCCCGCCAGAAAACCTTCTAAGGAAGGCATAAGTGATGAATACGAAGAAACTAACATTCTAACGGAATCCCTCATAGAAAAACTCACAGAACAACATTACAGAGTTATCGATGTAGCACCCACTCATGCGGCGGATGCGAGAGAAATTGAGAATGCGGTGCGCACGGGGAGAACACTTTCAGTGCGCAGTCTCATGTACAAATTCCTGTCGAACATTTTAATTATCGGAAAGACGGACTATACCGTCTCCACAAAGAAGGGAGAAGACATAGGTTATGGACTTTCCATGCCTTTTAATAACGTCACAGTCCGCCTAACCTATAGAATTGTGGCCCGGAACAACAAAACGGGTAACACAGAAATTCTAACAGCAGGCACTGAGCAGGGAAAAGGTTTGCATGCCAACCTCGAAGATGCCGCTGCCATAGCTCTTAGGGATGTGGCCGAAAAGGTAACACCAAAAATCCTCGATAAAATTGCCTCTTACCTACAGGAGAATACCAAAAGGATCAGGGTTAAAGTTGAAGGTGTAAAGGACCTTGATACAAATATGGAAGTAAAATCATTACTCCAGAATGTCGTTTGGGTTTCGGAAGTGGAAGAAACAGCCATGGGAGAGTATATCGTATCATACCCTGAAAAAACTATTTACCTCGCGAACAGTTTACAGCAGCAGGGAGACTTTAGTGTAACCCACTTCACACCCTATGCCCTGACATTGAAATACAAAAAAGGGGGAAACTGAACATGAAGGAAAAAACTTTCGTTGGCATCCTTGCCCTTTTGTTTTTGGCAGGCTGTGCCACTGCACCGA
This sequence comes from Syntrophales bacterium, assembly GCA_026417625.1. Taxonomy (NCBI): domain Bacteria; kingdom Pseudomonadati; phylum Thermodesulfobacteriota; class Syntrophia; order Syntrophales; species Syntrophales bacterium. The sequence continues at coordinate 7,032 of JAOACW010000001.1, forward strand.
AGGTGGATCTAACTACCTTTGTTACGGATCCCACACCTAAGGTGAATATTCCATCAATATGCAAACCCCTATATGATACACCTTTGCCTCTCGTAGCCGTGGTAAACTTTACCAATAACACCACCTTTGATTACGCTAGTGTGGTTCAAAGTCAAATGCAAGGAACAAGGGACAGAACCGCTGTCGGTGGTGCTGCTGTAGGTGTGGTACCCGGGGCAGCTGGTGTCGTTTGGGGGAAAAAGGAAAAGGAGAACTACCAGGCGAGTGCTGAAACCATATCCCGGCAAGTAAACGCCAAACTGTCAGAAAGCATCGAAGATGGGGTCATGGATGAGATTGTCAATATGGGTGGTGCCAAGGTGTTCACCCGTAAGGAAATGGAGAAGATATTCTCAGAACATAAATTTCAACAGTCAGGATTGGTGGATGATTCTACGATAATTCGCCTGGGAAAACTGAAAGGCGTAAAATACATCATTACTGGCTCAGTCAATAACGTGGATATCAAATGGGTTACTCATGAATCCGCCCGACGTGGTCTTACGAAAGGAACGGGCAGTGTGGTGGTGGATCTTTTGGGCACAGCAGCTGCAGCTGCACTTGAAACCCAGGAAGGTTGGAACTTGGGCACTGAAATTACTGTAAGGATCCTCGATGTCGAAAGTGGTGAAGTGGTATTCTCCAAAAAGTTGGCAGGCAGGTACGTCATAGGGAAAACACCTACCCTTACTTTTGACGCCATCATCGGGGCCATAAAAAAGGCCGCGGGCAACAGCCTACAGAACGCCCGTCCAGAGCTTTCAAAGTACTTCCCCTTAAAGGGCTATATAACTTTGGTTAAAAGAAGCGCCGATGGGAAAGAAAAGGCAGTGAGGGTTAACATAGGCGAAAAGGCAGGACTGAAACCCGGACATGAGCTATACGTTTACAACTTCGAAGAAGTTGTAGACCCAATGTCAGGTAAAAAAGAATGCGACGTTCAGAGATTACCACTAGTCCTCCAGGTATCAGCCGATCAGTTGCAGCAGAATGCGGCATGGGCCCTCGTTAAGGCGGAAAAACCAGAACTACTAAATCTTGTGAAAGTTGGACAGCTCGTAGAAAGAAAACCTATTCGCTAGTCAAGAGTCTTTCGTCTAATGCGGATTATCATAGACGGCTACAATATGATCCGTCAGTCGATGGATCTTGCTCGTTACGAGCGATCCTCCCTCGAAGCGGGAAGAAAAGCCCTCATCAGACTTCTCAGCAACTACAGAACAGTACGTCCCCATAGGATAACCGTTGTATTTGACGGATGGGGAGGAGGAGAACCTGAGGAAATGAGAGATCTTCAGATGGGCATTGAAATAGTTTATTCCCCCTTGGGCAAAAAAGCGGATGATGTAATCAAACATCTTGTGACAAAATTGGGTGAAGAGGTTCTCGTTGTTACATCTGATAGGGAAATCGCCACATACGTGCAGAGACACGGCAAATCAGCAATTAATTCCCATCAGTTCGAAGATATCATTAGACAGCGGATAAGTAGCCGGTCCTACATATCGTTTCCAACTACCGAGGTAGATAGAGAAGACAGGCCATTAAAGGCGAAGAAAAAAGGACCATCTCACCGACTCTCCAAGAAGGAAAAAGAGTTAAGAAAGTTACTGAACCAACTTTAACTGCAAACGAGAAAAGGTCATCAGAAAGCGTTCTATTAGGAATCTTCCGTCTATCGCTGAGGTTTTTAGCTGTATATCAATGTCCATTAATCGTTCGAGAACTCCGAGTAGCTGGTACTTTGACAGTCGGGAAGCGTGCTTTAAAGAATTATAGATAGCAAAAGGGTGCTGTTTTAAAGGTTCGAAAGAACCTTCGCGTGAAAAAAAATCCTTTATCCGGGGGTAATAATTACCCTTAAATACCTCATAAGAAGTTCGGGCATCGAATCCTTCCAATACACCTGCGTCCAGAATTACGCGCGCATAAAGTATTGAGCGGACTTCCCTTATTATACCCCCTAAAATCCTGAGAATCGCCTCTCCTCTATCAAGAAGAGCGTTTAATATTATGATGGCCCTTGTCTCCTGACCATTAAGAAGGGCGACAGTAAGATTATAAATGTGATCTTCCCTCGTTGTTGTAGGAATAGCGTCAAAATCAGCGGCAGTGATCCACTTCTTATCACCCGTATATAAAATCAACTTCTCAACTTCACCCATAGCTATACCGGGATCAAAACCAGTCCGCTCCCCCAGAGCACGCCAGGCATCATCATCCATCGCTTTACCCTCTTTCCGTAGCAAACCCTCACATAAATTGCGAATAATACCCATTTTCTCGTTTTCCGACCTTCCCTTTGGAAAGGCGAGAACAACACCCAGTTCACAAAAAGCGCGGTAAAGTTTGCTAGCTGAATCTACAGAGTCGGCCGACATAACCACAACGAGTGTATATGGCGAAACCTTCCTCAACAAATCTATAAAAACTTCCATGTCGTTCCCATCATTGGATTCCCGTAAATCAACCTCATTGTACAGGGCAAGCACTTTCAATAGCCATTCCCTTTTCGTATCGTCAGACCAGTCTTTCAATTCAGACCACCAGCTCTCAGGTATAACCGTAAGACCCCTCTCCTTTAAGGCTTCTACGGTTATTCCTTTAGATGCAAGTAAACGGAGAAAAGACCTGGCAGCCCTTAAGGGCTCTTCTTTCGAATCCTCAATGATACTTTTCACTACACTTCCCGGCGATACCCTTTCTCGGAATAAAGGTCCTGCCTTCTTTATAATAACAACTTTCCGGCCGGAAATAAGGGAAGGCTGATACATCTCCGCCAATACCTGCGACATATCTAACTTTGAACCATCAAACTCAACAACATTTAAAACTCTGTCCTCAGGCATAACGAGCGATTCGGTTACTAACTTTAAAGCCCGCTGAATCAGAAATTCTTCCTCTCCCCAGAAGAGATAACAAGGCCTTACCTTTCCAGCCTTGATTTCTCTCAGAACGTGATCGAGGTTTAAACTGCTCTGGGAAAAACGCTTGGTCATCCAGGAGAAAATTAAACAATGACAAATTTCATGATGTGATGAACCACGTCATCTGGTTCATCAAACACCTGAATCAGTTCCAAATCTTCGGCGTTTATTTTGCCTTCCATAAGAACCGTGTTTTTCAACCACGAAAGAAGGCCATTCCAGTATTCTGAGCCCATGAGAATTACGGGAAAAGACTTTATTCTCTTTGTCTGTATAAGAGTTAGTGCTTCAAACAACTCATCCAGGGTACCAAAACCCCCAGGCATAATAACATACGCCACCGCATACTTCACGAACATCACCTTTCTTATGAAAAAATACTTGAAATCCAACTGGACGTTCGCATAGATGTTTGGCTTTTGCTCATAGGGCAAGCGAATATTCATACCCACAGACTTACCACCAGCAAGTGCGGCACCCTTATTAGCTGCCTCCATTATACCAGGACCGCCACCCGTAATTACACTAAATCCCTTTTCCGCCAATTTCCGGGCCAGCACTTCCGCCTTCTGATAGTACGGATCCTCCGGGCGAACCCGCGCCGATCCAAAAATTGTCACCGCTTTTCCAATAGAGGACAGGGTTTCTATACCCTCCACAAATTCCGCCATTATACGGAAGATGCGCCACGACTCCTCTATACTTAACGCATCTATCAAAAACTGCTTTTCCACTCTTGAGACTCTGCGTTATAGTAAGGTTACCCAAAGTAACGAAGAGATATTGCCTATTTAGGAAGATTTACGTCGCTGGATCTTAGCAAATCTCCTTCTTGCCTCTAGAGCTTTCCTCTTCCTCTTCACGGAGGGCTTTTCGTAGGCCCTACGAAGTTTCAGTTCTTTGAACAACCCATTTTTGGAAAGCTTGTTTTTAAGAATCTTTATGGCCTTCTCCAAATCGTTATCAACAACCTTAACTTCCAAAATTAACCCACCCTTTCTTTGCTTATTATCGAGTATAAAAAAAGGGTAATACGGCACCTTCACACTTCGTACTGCCGTTTTTACCCTCTTTGTTTCCTAAAAAATCACTCTCCTTACTCTTTTAAAGCTTCCTTTAGCGCTTTTATAAACTCCTCATTTTCTTCCGGTCTTCCCACAGTAACACGCATGCAATTGTTGAGAACACCGGGGGCACTTAGATTTTTTATAAGTATGCCTTTACTTTGAAGGTAGCTGTATACATAATTCGCATCAAAATTGCAAGAAAAAAGAATAAAATTCGCATCGGAAGGTATAGGTCTAACGCCATCGATGTTTCTTAAGGCAGCCAGCAAAACTTCGCGATTTTTTACAACCTGTTGAACGATACCCCTGAAATATGATTCTTCTTCAAGGTATAAAGTAGCCACTGCTTGCGAGAGCACATTTACATTATAGGGTAAGCGAACCTTATCAAGCTGCTCTATCAATTCCTCTCGAGCAATAAGAAAACCCAGTCGTGCCGCTGCAAGTCCCAGTTTAGACAGGGACCTCAAAACTACAAGATTCCTGTACTTAGAGAGAAGTGGAACAAAGCTTTTACCAGAGAAAGGGTAGTACGCCTCATCAACAACTACCAAACCATCTGACTCTTCCAGTATCAATCTAATCTTTTCTTCGGAAAAGGAATTGCCTGTGGGATTATTGGGGTAACTCAGAAAGATCACTGAGGGATGTTCTTTTCTAATACAGTTCAACATGCGATGTAAATCGAGGTCGTAATCTTCATTCAGAGGTACTTCCAACACACGATGACCGTTATTTCTCGCAATAAGCTTGTACATTGAAAACGTAGGTACAGGTATGAGAGTGCTGACGTTAGCTGTTGCCGTAGCAGTACTAAGTATGTAGATCAATTCATCGGAACCATTCCCAATCATCACCTGTTCAGGTAGAACTCCGAAATGATCCGCGAAGGCTGAACGCAATGCGCAACTACCCGCCTCAGGGTACCTATTAAGGGAAATTTCTCTTAACTTCTCGAGTAGACGGGATTGGATCTCAACGGTTAACCCATAGGGGCATTCATTTGCATCAAGTTTTATTGGGAACACCCCAGCCTCTGTAGAATAACCCTTCTGTTCCCGTACTTCAGCTCTTATGATCTTCTCCACATCCATTCGCCAACACTAACCTATAACAAATCGCTTATTCTCCGTAGAGGTCGAGAAAGCCTCAGTCTACCAGATTAATCACCCTCAAGTTCGTTCACAATGTAATCGTGATACTCCTGAGCATCTAGGAGATCGTCCAGTTCGTCTGGATCTCTCATCTCCACAACAATCATCCAGCCCGTATCATAAGGGTCACTGCTCACGATACCCGCGTCCTCCAGAACATCCTCATTAACACTTACCACATCACCAGTTAAAGGGCTAATCAACTCTAGGGACGCCTTGTGTGATTCTATCGTACCAAAGGGCTCATCCCTCTCCACCTCAGAATCCACCTCTGGTAATTCAATTGAAATGATCTCTCCAAGTTTCTCCTGAGCGTAATCTGTAATGCCGATCGTTGCCAAATCTCCTTCTACACGTACCCAAATGTGTTCCCGACTGTAAAGCAAATCATCCGGATATGCCTTCATAACCCTTCCCCTTTTATATTTATCCTATTTTCTTTGAAGTTTTAGTCAGCACCTTTGCACCACCTTTTTCAACCAGCACAGTATCCTCTATACGCACACCCATCTTTTCTGGAATATAAACACCTGGCTCGATGGTCAATACCATGCCTTCTTCAAGCTCTCCTTCCGCATCGGCGGCAATTCTGGGAAACTCGTGAACATCCAGCCCCACACCATGACCCGTTCCATGGGTAAAGAATTCTCCATAGCCATACTGCTCAATCACACTTCGAACAATCTTGTCAATTTCTTTGAATGGTACACCGGGTTTAACAGCCTCGATCCCTTTCAGTTGAGCTTCATAAACACAACTCCATACCCGTAGAGATTCTCCACTGTACCCATCAATAAGAAATGTACGCGTTTCGTCGCAATTATAACCTCCAAACACTGCACCAAAATCTACAACAACTGTATCACCTCGAGAAAAGCACCGCTCACCAGGGCGAGCATGAGGACGTGATGCACTGGGCCCCGAGGCAACAATTACAGGGAAAGCCAAATCCTCAGCTCCAAGTAACTTCATCTGATATTCCAATTCTATAGAAAAAGTCCGTTCCTCCACACCTGGACGCATGAGGTCCCTCACCCTTTCAAAAGCACAAGAGGCAATCTCAGCCGCCTTTTCAATAAGAACAATCTCCTCTTCATCTTTTAGTGCCCTGATTCTTAAGAGCTCTTTTCCCAGAGGTTCAAGGCGAACTTCAGAAAGACGTGCCTTCAGCAGCCCATAATTATAACAACTCAGTGCTGTCGACTCAAACCCGAGTGATTCAATCCGCTCCTCCTTAATTAGACCAGAAATCCCGTCCATCTTGTCTCGGTATTCTACAACCTCTACTGAAGTTACCTGTCCTTTCGCCTGACTCGTGTACCTTCCATCTACCAGAAGAACCTCCCTTTTGACACCAAGAAAAAAAGCACCATCACTACCCGAAAACCCCGTTAAATAACGTATATTCTTCATATCGAAGAAGACAACACCCTCTACACGCCACTTTTCAAACCTATCTTTAAGTCTTTTTCTGCGTTCGTCGTATCTCAACTCTTCCGAAGCCTCTCTAAGTTGTTCAGCCACCGTTCTAATTCACTGATAACAAACAAACGTTTATCTTCCCCTATCCCCCGAGTATTTTCATTGCCTTCTACCTTATGTAAAAGACTAAGGGCACGCTCATTCTCAGGTTCCCTTTTGGCAATAACTCTCAGTATCTCCCTCGCAAGATTTACCATACCCTGTGAAAGGTAAAGCTCCGCCATCGTTATTGTATAAAAGTCATCCCCCGGTAAACTGTCAACCCCAACTTCCAATTCCCTATGACCACGCTCCTCCCATATATCCTTGGATAGATTCAACCACTCCTCAGAAAAGTACCGTGAAGGCAAAAGGGCAAGACCTCTTTGTAAACATTCCAAAGCCTCTTCTCTCCTCCCCATCTTCAACATCCAGTGACCACGATCAAGGTAAAACCTCGCAAAACTCGCAAAGTGCTCCTTAACAAAACCATAGGTCTCCTCCGCTTCATCCCATCTATCCAGGGCCATAAGTGCCCTGCATTTAAAGATCAATGTTCCTACGTCTTCAGGAAAATCCTTCAGACGCTCCTCAGTCATTTTAAGGACCTCTTCAAACATACGGGAAGCAATCAAATCCTCCAAGTGCTCGAAAAAAGAACACCCCCTTTTTTCTATTTTTTGATTTACCATACTGAAAACCTGAAGAAACTGTAAATTACGGTAACGTGGACGCTAACACAGCGGTATATCTATGTCAAGATATAAGGATTTTGTCCCTTGCTTTTGCAACTCATAATAATTTACAATGAATATAATTTAGGTGCTCAATGTTGACCAAAAGAGCTTTCTCCCTTGTAGAGCTCATAATAGTGATTGCCATAATGGGCATTATGGGAAGCATTGCCGCATATTCTTGGCAAAGATACGTTCATAACGCTAATCTGAAAACGGCCGCTAGAGACATTACAGCTGATATAGCAAATACACGTACCAAAGCTGTCTCAGAAAGACTAACTTATAGGATTAAATTTAGTGTAGAGAACAACTACTACACAGTAGAAAAGGCAAACCAAGATGGTTCCTATACAAACATCGTTACAAAAACTCTCTCCATACATGGGAGAGGTTCGGGAATTACATTACAGAGAGTAAACTTCCCTGAGAATACCCTTTATTTTTATACCAGGGGAACTTGCAATCCTGGCTCTCTGAAAATAGTCAACAACCGCGGTTCAGAAGCCACAATAACAATTAACATAACGGGAAGAACATATGTTACCTTCTCCATGCAGTAAAGAAAGAGGATTCAGTCTCGTGGAGGTTATCATAGCTATATTCTTAACCACCATAGCAGTACTTGCCGTTTTTTCGCTTGCTCCTACAGCATGGGTAACCTCCTCACGGTCAGACTATTTGGGTCGGGCATCGGGTATACTTTATCAAAAACTTCAGGAAGAAGAAGCGCGCATCATGAATCCATGCAAAAGTGTTTCTGAAGAAACACGAGGACCAGAAACCGTATATGCGAGTGGTCAGAGTACACCGCAGCCAGGAGATGCTGCTTTCCAGGTAACAACCACAGTGAAAAACGTTGCTACAAACACATGGCTTGTAACCGTGCGGATCACATGGTCGGGCAACAACAGAGGTATTCAGGAAAGCCTGATTGTAAACCGGCAGGAAACATTTAGATATCCCGATGGATGTACAAGTTCTTGAAAGGTTGTAATGTAATGGACCAGCGAGGGGTCACCCTAGTTGAAATGCTAATAACAATTACGGTTGGTATCACATTAATTGCAGCTTTATATCTTTCGATTAACGTGATTCAAAAACACACCACAGGAATCGAAAGAAAAGTAACAGCTCAAATGGATGTAAAACCACCATTAAACGTAATGGCAATTGAGATAAGCATGGCCTCTTTCAATCCCACTTTCACAACAGATATTTGGTTGAGCCCCACCACCTGTGCCATCTCTTCCAACCAGAGGTACAGAGGTATACAGGAAGCAACAGCCAACACAATAGCCGTAGAAATGGACGCCAACGAAAATGGCAGCATTGGCGACTCCAACGAAGTTATAAGGTATGAATATTTAATTCAAAATGAATACATAACCCGATCAACCAACTGTGGTTCGCCTCAACCTTTTCTAGGTGATAATCCATCCAGTGGTCGTCCCCGGACGGTCCGGGTCATAAACAGAAGATTGGGTATCCCCGTATTTCGCTACTTTGACGGAAACGGAATAGAAATTTTTCCCTCAGAGAGTGATCAATCTATGATACCGAACATAAGAAGAATACACATAACATTGGCCGTAGAAACAGAAGAAATAGACCCTACAACAAACCGAAGAAAACAGTTAATCTATTCTACAAGTGTTCTCGTGAGGAACCATGCGATTAGTTATTGAAAAAGAAAAAGGAGTAGCTCTTCTAATGGCGATTATTGCCACTGTCATAATCATTGCATTGGTTATGCTCGTTTTTTACATATCTACCAGTGATCTAAGAACGAGCGCACAAACGGTAGGTGAAAAAAAGGCCATGAGTGCCGCTGAGGCGGGCATACATTTTCTCATTCAGAATTTTGAACCGGGCTCTCCCGAAACAGTAGCCGTCCAGAAAAGACCCGTGGATTCAAGCACCGATCCAGGATCAGTGTTTACCGTAACTACACCTGGAACCCCTTCATCTGGCCCAATGTTTCTTCCCCTTGCTGGATATTCAATTGGAGGTGGCCAATCATGGGGACAGAGGCGGTACGCTTCAAGTGTTATTGGAGAAAATACCCGGTATGAGACAAAGGTTGAGATTTCTGTGGGAATAGGTTACGGTCCTATAGAAATAACCACTATGTCGAGATGATGATGAAACTTTATAAAAAAACATTTCTGCTTGGTGTTTTACTTCTGTTCTTGCTGAGTTCACACACAGCCGATGCTACTCAACCACCTGAAGGTGAGGAGGCACTTTTCACTACATCCATCGCTCCCGACGCTCTTATCGTATTGGACCTATCGGGTAGCATGAACTGGAACCCAAAAGGGGGAAACCAGATATATGGGTCTTCGAGTTGTTCTGCTGATACGGTTAACTGCACAGGATCAGGCTGTTCAGGTGGATTCTGCGGATCTCCCAAAACAAACTGCAACACCAATTGCAGCCGACTAGCCATAGCTAAAAGGGCTATTTTCAGTCTCCTCGATGACAACAACGATGGAACCATAAACAGCGCGGATGAGACAAGCTTAAACGTGAGGGTGGGTTACATGAGATTTTACAACTGCTCGAGTGATGACACGAGCAGTAGTTATACAAGTGGTTGTATAACCCTGATCCGAGCCATAGGAACAAAGTACAGCCTGATATACTGTAGTAGCAACTCTAGCTGCAGTATAACGAGTGGCAGCAGTGCCAGTAATTGTGTAAACGGCGAATCCGCAAGTGGGGGTACACCCCTTGCATCTGCCCTAAGAAAGGCAAAGATCTACCTCAACGCTCATAAAGCTGGCGACTCTGCCAGGAATTGCAGAAAAAAATTTGTCATTCTTATTACAGATGGCGCTGATACCTATGCCTGTTCAGGCTCAGGCGATGAATGTCAGGATCACATGTACAAGCGTCGCAGAGAGGTTGTAGCCAGAGCAAAGGAACTCGCTGATGAGGGGTATAAGGTGTTTGTCATAGGCTTCGGGGCTGATATGCCCGACTATTTGGAAAACACATTGAACTGGATGGCCTATTACGGCGGAACTGATAATCCCAATCAAGCTAATTCGGGCAATACATCGGCCATCACTCCTGTAACACCGGAAACGTGCTCCAGTGATCCATCCCCAATGGCAGCAACTTGTTACGATTCAAGTCGCCCAGAAGGATTTTCCAAATCCAATTTCCGGGCTGCCTCCAACGATCCAGGTTACGCTGCACTCTCAGGCTACGCCTTTCTTGCCGCCGATGCCAATCAACTTGCTGAGGCTTTAAAAACAGCTATGACCATGATACGGCAAGCTAACTACGCCTTTTCACAGGCATCCGTTCAGTCCTCTCGCACAGCTGACGAAAACTACCTGTACGAAGGATCCTTTGAACCTGATGACAGCGATCCTTTCTGGAAAGGTCACCTAAGAAAATACCAGATCTTAAGTGATGGTTCAGTGGCGAGCTCTTACATGTACGACGGAGGAGAAGTTTTACAAATTAGAGAGTCCCGCAAGAGAAACATCTTCACTTTCAAAGGAGGAAATCTCATCCATTTCACACGTTGTATCCCGATTGTTAGTGATTGCACACAATCACCGTATTGCGACGACTACGATAATACCCTCATGATGGCAACATGCGTGAACAACATTACTACTAATGACCTCGGTGTCACGGACGAAACAGAAAAAAACAACATAATTGGTTACATCAGAGGCCATCCAACATACAATCCAGAAAAATCGGGAAGCAGTATAAATACGTGGAAGTTAGGTGATGTCTTCCGATCGTCACCCATTACCATCGGGACACCTTCTATTTACTACGAAGATATAAGGGATAAAAGCTCTCATTCTGTGACTTGTCAGGAAGGAGGTGACTGTTCCACCAGTACAGCAAGGACGGTGAACGCCTTCGGTTATCACCGTTGCACTCGTTGCCGATCCTCCGCAAACGGAAAACGGGTAATTGTTGCTGGTGCTAACGACGGTCAGTTACACGCCTTTAGAACCTCTGATATGACAGAAGTTTGGAGTTTTATTCCTCCCAATCTCCTTACCAAACTCAAAAACATGACGCACACGAACCATCCTACTTCAAAAACTCATCAGTACTTTGTTGATGGACCAGTGACCGTCGCAGATGTCTGGTTGGGAAGTGGAACGGGTGAAACAAAAGATCCCAGTTCCTGGAAAACCATCTTGATATTCGGACTAGGAAGAGGATCAACCAGTTACTCTTGGAGTTCATCTCCCCATTGTGACTCAGGAATAAGTGGTACATATTCCGAATCATATCCCCATTACTGTGGATACCATGCACTTGATGTGAGCAATTCTCTCGCCCCCCAATACATGTGGCATATAAAATTCGCAGATTCAACAACCAGAGCATCTCAGGCGCCATACCTCGGTGATTCCTGGAGCAAAATGATGATTGGTCGAGTTGCCCTCAATGAAGGGGGTTCGGTGATCGAGAAGTGGGTGGGCTTTATTGGCGCGGGATACAATGCAGGCGACTGTGCAGGTGGAAGAGGATGTGACCCAAGAGGGAAGGGATTTTTCGTCATTGACCTGAGGAATGGGCAAATCTTATGGAGTTATACCAGAGAAAACAACAGCTCCATGAATTACAGCATTGCCGCCACGCCTGCTATTGTGGACACAGACAACGATGGTTTCATAGATACGGTATACGTGGGTGATTTGGGAGGAAACATGTGGCGTTTCAAACTCTGTCGTCGGATAGATCTTCCGGATTGTGGTCTGCCTGGTTCTGGAGCGACAAAAATCTGGACAGGGGGCAAATTCTTTGCTTCTGCTTCGGGACAAATAAGGCCCATATTTACAAGTGCCGCCGTTGCGAGGGATAGCGTAGGCAATATCTGGGTCTACTGGGGTACAGGTGACAAAACTGACCCCACAGCCGCTAATGCCCAAGAGAGATTCTTCGGTGTTAAGGACGATCTTATTTCCACATTTACTTTTAGCGACCTTCAGAACTTAACATCTCCGACTCAAACCTATAATCCATCTTCAGGTAAGGTGGGATTCGCCCTAAACCTAGCAGGTAACGGGGAAAAGATGCTTGCTGATCCCACTGTTTTCGGTGGTGTTGTTTATTTCACCACTTATGTCCCTGCGGGCGGGGGAAATCCCTGTGAACAGGGTGGTGATGCTTATCTCTACGCTCTGAAATACACCACAGGAGGAGGTGCTCTATCCGGGGGCGAAAGACGCATGTGGGTAGGCACGGGGATAGCTTCTGCTCCTATCCTCTCACTGCCCCCTGGAAGTGGGGGAACTCCTGATCTCTACGTGACGACTAGTGGTGGCGGAGGAGTTTCTGCAAGCACAAAGCGTGTAAACATCACACCGCCTGGGGTGTCTTGCAGAACCAACCTCTTATATTGGAAAGATAAACGCATTGAATAAAAAGGATCACTAACCCTTTTGCCCAATCTGGAGTTCATCTTTAACTATCCGGGGAGTAACAAAGATGAGCATCTCTCTACGGGTCTTGGTCACACTTTCATCCTTAAAAAGCCAGCCAAGAACTGGTATCCTATGTAACCAGGGAACTCCATGGACACCTTTTGAATCTTCAGTTTTCATAATCCCACCGATCACCACGGTATCCCCATCCTTAACAGCAACCTTAGAATCCACTTTGTTTGTATAAATGGGCATGTTACCCGTACTAGGATCTTTCTCAGCCTTATTTGGTCGGTCATTTTTGGCCTGGATAGTCAAGAGAATCCTGTCACCTGGTATAATTGTCGGCAACACTTCCAACCGCAGAACAGCTGGGCGGTACGATGTCGTAGGAGGATTTGTGCTTGTACCGGGCGTTACAACAGGAACTTCCTCGCCTTGTTCTATAACCGCCTTCTCACCGTTGGTAGTGAGAACCCTTGGCGAGGAAATAACCTTACCCTCACCCGTTGTTTCAAGGGCTGAAATTCTGGCACTGAGGATTTTGTTGTGCCCACCTACAATAATACCTAACGTGGGCGAAATTGCCGCCGTGACCGTGGGAAAATTAACCGCTAAATACTCACTACTAAGGGATAGTGCACCCGTTAGCTTATTTAAAGGAGCGGGCGCCGTCGAAACCAAGGGGATCCCCGTTCCACCAATAACCCTAACATCACCTGATGAGATCCCACCGCCCCAGTAAACACCCAGATCTCGGACAAAGGTATCACTCACCTCCAGGATTTTGGCTTCTATCATGAGTTGCTTGGCCACACCTTTTTCAGCTTCCTCCTTTTTCCTCTTTTCGTTTAACGCTTCTTCTGCCTTTCTCCTGCTTTCTTCAGCTGCCTGCTTTTCCGATTCGATCTGCCGATGCCTGGCAAGAGTCATTACCGTTATTATGCCGGGCAGATCCTTTCTGACCAAACCGTTCGTCTCAATAATCGTATCTAACACCTGCTCCCATGATACATTTTTCATAGAAAGGGTAACGTTTCCTTTTACCTCTGGACTAACAACAATATTCTGTCCGCTGTGCTCTGCAATTAACCTTAAAGCTGCCCGAATGTCAGCATCCTGCAAATCAACACTCAACCTTCGTTCTTTGATCCCCTTCTTAATCTCCTGGTCTCTCTTTCCTTCGACCTTGGGTAGTGAAGGTTGAGTCTTCGCTATCTCATCACTTTTCTTGTTTTTAAGGCTTCCCACATTGAAATCTATCATTAGTTCTTTTTCTCTCTGCAATACGCTAAAAGGCACAGGTGCTTTCACCAGTATGTAAATCAGTGCGCGGGGTGAATCCTTAACCCCCTCTTCCTGGACGGAAACAACCTTAACCACATTGTCAAGTATCCCCTCGCCCCACGTTTTCTTTTTCCCATCAGGTATAAGAACGTTGTCCAACTTGACAACAACCTCACCCTTAGCCTTCTGTTCGACCTGAACCCCACTCAAACGGGTTGCCTGAACGACAACTCTTTCCCGGCCATCCATTAGAGAGAGAGAAACATTCTCCAGCACACCAGGCTCAGCAATGGCCGCTGAGGATAAGGAAGCAGTCTGCTCAAGTACCGCGTTGGTTCCTCCCAAAAGAAAAACCACCACCACAAATGAATATATAAAATGACGGCGCAACTTAATCTTCACGGTTCCACCTCTTCCTTCTTTAACTTAATGGTCACACGTTTGAATGTTGGTTTTCCCCTTTTCCTAATACCCGTGGACTCTTCCACCACCACTCGGTCCTCTCTTATATCAACCACCCGTCCCCTGTTTGAACCTATCAGCATTCCTATAGAAAGTGGATAAAATTTACCTTCATTATCTTGCACCACAGCCACTCTCTTCACATCATCCACTGCAACTCCCACGAGCCGATAATGGTTAAGGGGATACCTCAAAAGCGGGGATACTGGTTTCGACTTTAACCTAAGTTCCTGCCTCTTCCTTAGAGCTAATTCCTCATCTACAAAGGGCCTGAAAGGATCAGGCTTTCCCCGAGGATCGTAGTTAAAAACCAGAGGAGATCGCGAAACCTGAGTAACTGTACTTCCCCCCTTTCCAGGGACATCCACTGGCGACTGTCTCTCCCCAGCCGCGTAAAGAGGACTCACTCTTCCTGAAAGGCATGTAATAAAAAAAACAAGGACAAAAATTATATTTCTTCGCACTTACCTTACTTTTCCTTCTGTCCCTTTTTTTTCCATAAACATGTATGTTTTAATGGTACAGGATGTATTAACAGTCTTCGTTTGCCCACCCCCTTTTACTCCTTCCACAATAACGTCCTCCACATTCATAATTCGGGGAAGGCTAGCAACTCTACCAAAAAACGAAACCGTATTGGGGAAAGTTCCGTTTACCGATACCTTAACAGGTATCTCCTCGTAGAATCGTTCCTGAGGTTTTTGCTTCTGATCCTGAGCCTTCGGCGGTGCTGATTTTTTCTCATCTTGCTGTTTCTCCTGTGCCCTTTGATCAGAAGGTTTTAGAGCACTCCTTACTTCTGTCCCTTTATCAGGTGGGGGCGGTGCTGGCCTTTGCGGTTCAAAAACTACAAACTCCAGACCAGTTTCTCGGCCTGCCATAGATACAGAGAGAAGAAGTCCGGGAATCTCTTTTTCGTCAGGTAACTTCACCAGAGCCTCGCGAAAGGCTGCCTTCAACGCTTCCACCTCTTTGAGGTACTTATCCCTCTGCTGAGCAATCCTTTCCTTTTCTTTTATAACCTTATCCAATTCTCCAAGTTTGGTTTTTAACTCTGCCCTTTTCTCAACCACAGGTTTTAGCAAAAACAACCAGTAAACAACAGCAACCAGCAAAATGAAAACCACAAAAAAAAGTATTTTGACCCTGGGATTTAACTTCTTAAACTCATCAGCAAAACCCATAAACTTTAAACCCCTTTACGCAATAAACAAGTAAGGGAGAACTCCTGCAATTTCATACCCGAAACTTCCCTTTGTTTGGAAAACAAAAGTTCCACCGAAGAGATCAAAGCCGATGATTCAAGCCCCCTTATAAAACGAACTAGTGTGAAAGTATCTCGGGCCACTCCACTGATATTTAACTGATTACCTTTTTGCTCCATCTTTTCCAACCACATGTCCCTAACTGGCACGCGTGAAGCTACATCCGCGAAAAGCTGAACAGGGTAAAAACGGTTTTTTTCTAGTTCAGCAATAACTGCTAATTTCTTTTCAAGCACCTGCTTTTCTTTTTTGAAAGTATCGATTTCACCCACAATTTTGTTTAGCTCTGCCAAGCGCTTCTCCTGATTCTTTACAGCCTTATCGAGAGCCATGTTTTCCCAATGAAAATAGACATAAAAGCCAGACAGAAATAGAACAAATAGAAAACCTAACCCTCCGTGAAGAATAAATGTGGGAGCCTTAACTTCTTTTTTCTTGATTTCTTTGTACGGAAGTAAATTTATGCGGACCATTTATCTCCTGGTCTCCTAAATGCAAGCCCAATGGCTACAGCCGCACAAGTCACGTTGCGCTGGACATATTCCTGAGTAATCACCCTATCATTATACACCAGCTTGCGCAAAGGATTCACCAATTCTGTTTGGATTCGAAGTCTTTCCTCCAGGTACTCCGGTAGACGGGGAATCATAGCGCCACCACCAGCGAGCAAGACACGTCTGATATCCTCTCCACCATGAAGGGAATGAAAATAATCTAGAGATCGCTCAATTTCAGAGCAAATTAGATCGGCATACGACAAAAGATTCTCCCTAACTGACTCATCATCCTTAAAACCGTCAATTTTGATACGTTCCGCTTCCTCGAAGGTAACACCGTACTCACGTTCTATGCTTTCCGTTATACTATTACCTCCTAAACTTATATCCCTGGTAAACATGGAGGTTGCGTTCTTCAAAATATTTATATTCGTAAAGCTTGCCCCTATATTCACTATGGCGACAACCTCATCCTCATCGTAATCGTAATTTTTCTCATACATTGTCTCTAAAGCAAAAGTATCCACGTCAAGTACGACGGGTGTAAGTCCCGCAATACGGATTGCTTCCAAATAAGCGTCCACAACCTCGTCCTTTGCAGCCACGATAATTACATCCGACAGGTTGGAATTATAGGGGTTTTCACCCAACACCTGGAAATCGAAATAAACCCCTTCCATAGACTCAAAGGGCAGATATTTTATTGACTCTTCCTTTATGATCTTTCGTAGTTCATCGTCCGTTAGATGAGGAAAGGAAACTTTTTTAATAATCACCGAACGGCCAGGAATAGCTGTAGACACTGTTTTCCTTCTACAACCTGAATCTCTGAAAAGTACCTTTATTTTTTCGGCAAGCTTTTCAATATCGGCAACAACACCATCAACGATGATGCCCCGTTCAATAGGTATCTGATAATACCGGTGGAGAACAATCCTCGATTTTCGCTCCGAAATCTCTGCCAATTTGACGGAACTGGACCCGATATCAAGCCCAACAGGTTCCTGTTTACCGAAGATCAGCTCACCAAAATCGAATAAAGAGCCTACCTTTTGCATAAAACCCGACGTGGGCTTGCGAGACAATCTATCTTTCTCGGCAGCAGAAAGCTCTTTGGGGGAAGAACCCTTCTTCCTTCGTAATATATCCCAAAGTTTCATAAAAATATCTCATTCAACGTAAAAATCGATAAACAACTTCTCCTTTCTTAACAAAACCCAGCTCATATCGCGCCACCATCTCAATAGTGGAGAGATCATCTCTTAAAAGTTCAACGTATCTCTGAAGTTCAACATTTTCCTTTCTAATTGTATCATTAGTCGTTTGAATCTCTTGGAGTTTTTTGTGCATCGCGTAATTGTCAATTAGTCCCCTTTCACCGAAAACGATAAAAAGAAGGATAACGATGATAATCAAAATCACATACCTGCCTATTTTCATAACCCCCCCTTGACGGCAGGCATAATTTGTTTCTTAGTAACACAATTTGAAACGTAGGTTAAACATTTTTTAGAGAAATTGTGGCCCTGGCAAAGTCATCTGAGGCTCACTTAGTAAGAACTTACCCTCTTCAATCCACTCTTTCAGAATCCATGTTATCTCTCTCGCCTTATAGTAGCTTGAAAGAGGTGTAGTGGGTACTTTTTTCCCATTAAGCACAATTGTACCGCTACGCAGCTCCTTGTAATTTACCTCCCCAATGCTCCTCAGAGGACCACCCTTAGGATAATCCATGCCGTAATCATACACTTGGGTATAGATATCCTCATCTTTAACCGCGGTAAAACGGGCCATCTCCTCATCCAAAATAGGAATCGGAATCCCAATGCCTACGTAAAGCGATACTCCGTAGCCAAGGATGCTTGCCCCAACGAGCCACTGGGGTGACATCTCTTTAAGGTTGCCGATAACTGCAATTGTCCCCGCTCCTTCACGAGGCACACCATTTTTTCCTCTTTTCACGTTTGGGTTATGCTGTGTTCCAGACCAAACAACAAAACCCTGAGCCCCACCAAGAAAAATGCGCGTTCCAACACCAATGGTTCTGTAATAAGGATCGTTAAACAGAGGGCTCAGTTGTCCCGAAGTAGCGTAATTTGCGTTCCCCATCCTTGGTCTTAGCATACCCATGTATGTATAGATAGTCCGGTCGGAGAGATTCACCGCACAACTGTAATTCTGATACGCATTACGGGGATTGAAGAGAATAGCATCTCTAAAATCAAACAACGTAAGATTACGTTCATGCTTTCTTGAGGGATAGCAGTCCGTTCCATACCCTTCTGCACGCAACCGAATGACGTTACCCGCAACTAAATCTTCTATTACATGTCCACCACCGTAGTTAAACTCACCAGGGTAAACGCTATTTAGAGGATCCCCCTCAACTACTTCAGTGGCTCCTATGTAACAATCAACCGCGGCGAGTCCTGCGTAGGCAGGTACATCATTCAACCAAACCTTTGAAGCCTTAATCCTAGGTGATGTGTGACCAAAGTTCAGAAAAGCACCGGAAGAACACATTGGACTGAAAGTTCCCGTCGTCACCACATCCACTCTTCTTGCTGCCTCCACATCACCATGTCTCTCCACAATATCGATCATCTCCTCGGCAGTAACCACAACGGCCTTTCCCTGACGAATTTTTTCATTAATCTCAGCGTATGTCTTCTTTACCTTGTATTTTTTCATCTCCCATATCCCGTTGATCCGAATCCTCCTGACCCCCTATGGGAAGGTTCATGATCCCCATCCAGTTCCCAATAGACGCGACATACCTTTTGAACCACCATCTGGGCTACGCGATCCCCCCTACGAACGATAAACGGTTCTCTTCCAAAATTTATGAGGATAACCTTTATTTCTCCCCGATAATCTGCATCCACGGTTCCAGGGGCATTCACCAAACCCACACCATACCGTAGAGCCAAACCGCTACGAGGTCTTATTTGAGCTTCGTAACCATCAGGAAGGGCTACTGCGATTCCCGTCGGAATTTCTCTCCATTCCCCCGGAGGAATAACTGTATCAGCTTGTACGGCAGCACGAATATCCATGCCCGCCGCCTGAGGGGTCATGTACTGCGGAATATCCAAATCCTCACATCCGGGCAGTTTTCTGATGGGCACCTTAACAAATTCCTGCATAAATAACCTCAAAATCAAACCTTATACATATGAAGAACAATATCCTTTTCAGAAATAGGACCTATAGCTGCAACCCCTATATTGCTTGGATTCATTATCTCTCTTGCTAAAGCCCGAATATCCTCCCCGCTCAGTGCGTCTATCCGCTCGAGCACTTCCTCCATAGGGATGTCTCTGCCAAAACATATCTCATTCTTTGCCAAACGTGTCATCCGGTTGTCTGTGCTCTCCATACTCAGAATGAAATTTCCCTTTACAAGCTCTTTGGCACTCTCAAGTTCCTTCTCCGTAATGCACTCTTCAGTTAATTTTGTAAGTTCCTCCATAATTAAATCGAGAATCATCGCTACCTCTTTCCTACCTGACCCCACATAAATGCCTAGAATTCCAGTATCCGTGTAAGGTACAAGATAGGAATGGACAGCATATGCCAACCCTCTTTTTTCCCTTATCTCTTGAAATAGTCGGGAACTCATGCCACCACCAAGGACAGCATTCAGTATAAATCCAGCGAACCGTTTCTCACTCACCAGTGACGGCGCCAGAGTTCCCACCATAAGATGAACCTGCTCAAGATCCTTCTCAATGACAGCTATTTGAGGTGATGCATGAGGTCTTGAACTTTCAACAGTTTCTCCAACAAAATCTTTATCTCCAAAAATAGGGCCAGCAATATCGACAAGCTGATGGTGATTCACCTTTCCCGCTGCAGAAATAACCACATTTTTACCCCCATAACGGGTTTCAAAAAAAACTCTAAGTAGCGTTTGATTCAATTGTTCCACACTTTTATTTGTACCTAAAACTGGACGGCCTAAACTGTGACCATTCCAGAAGTTCATCTCCAGAAGTTCATGAACATAGTCGTCTGGAGAGTCTTCAAGCATCTTGATTTCTTGAAGAATCACGGATTTTTCCTTCTCAACCTCTTTCTCATCAAAAAGGGAATTTCTGAAAATATCACCCAGAAGATCAACAGCGAGATGCAAATGATAATCAGGAACTTTTATGTAAAGGGCTGTGAATTCCTTACTGGTAAAGGCATTCATCACACCGCCCACTGAATCAATAGTTGAGGCGATGTCTAATGCCGTTCTTTTTTTCGTTCCCTTAAAGAGCATATGCTCGACAAAATGAGCAATACCATGCTGCGACTCATCTTCATGGCGCGAGCCACAGGTAACCCAAATCCCAAAGGAGACAGATCTTACGTGGTTAATCTCCTCAGAAATAACTTTAGTGCCATTGTCCAGAACTGTTCTACTTATTCTTCCCATCAGCTCCAAGCGCTTCCTTTCGACTCAAACGTATCTTCCCCTGTTTGTCGATATCCACAACTTTAACCATGATCTCATCTCCCTCTTTAAGCACATCCGTCACCTTACTCACCCTGTGCTTGGACAGTTGGGATATGTGAACGAGTCCTTCTGTACCTGGCAGTATTTCTACAAATGCCCCAAAATCAACAACTCTTTTTACTACACCTTTGTAAATCTTACCAACCTCCGCCTCTTCAGTTAACCACCTAACCATTGCTACTGCCCTTGCTGCCGCTTCTGCATCCGTGGAAGCAATCTTCACTGTACCGTCGTCCTCAATATCAATAGTCACTCCCGTCTCATTAATAATCTGCCGGATATTTTTACCGCCTGCTCCTATTACATCACGGATCTTCTCAGGTTTCACCTTTATAGTGGTAATCCGCGGCGCATACACGGAAATATTAGGTCTGGGTTTGCTGATTATCTGCTGGAGACGATCGATTATGCTCATTCGACCATCCCTCGCCTTGTCTAGAGACATTTTCAAAATCTCGGAAGTAAGTCCCTCGATCTTAATGTCCATCTGCATGGCGGTGATACCCTTCTTTGTACCACATACTTTAAAATCCATATCCCCGGCATGGTCCTCATCACCCAAAATATCAGAAAGTATAACCACCTCATCCCCTTCTTTCAGAAGTCCCATAGCAATTCCTGCCACCATATCTTTAATGGGTACACCTCCATCCATCAGGGAAAGAGTTCCCCCACAAACAGTAGCCATAGATGATGAACCATTTGAAGACAAAATCTCCGACACAATGCGAATAGTGTAAGGAAACTCCTCTTGAGACGGCAAAATGGGCAGAAGAGCCCTACGAGCCAAATTTCCGTGGCCTATTTCCCTTCTACTTGGTCCTCGAAGCGGACGTGTCTCTCCAACGCAGTAGGGTGGAAAATTGTAATGAAGTATGAAGGTCCGCATCTCCTCCCCAGTTATGAAATCTATCCGTTGTTCATCCGTAGATGTACCAAGTGTTAAAGTTACCATCGCTTGAGTCTCCCCCCGACTGAACAATGCCGACCCATGAGCCCTTGGCAAAAGCCCTACCTCAGCACTTAAGGGTCGCAAATCGTTAGGTCCTCTCCCATCTATCCTCCTTTTTTCTTTTAAGATCATACTCCTGAGAACATTCCTTTCCAGTTCATCCAAAGCTGCAGTAACTGCCATCCGCAGCTTATGGTCATCACCCGCGATTTTTTGAACAGTAGATGTGCGTACTTCCTCAAGAGCAGCACGTCTCTCAAGCTTCCTAGGAAAGGAATATGCCTCCTTTATTCTGGCAAGGGCTTCCCCACGGACCACATCCATGACCCAATCTTCAATCTCTATCTTCTGGAATGTCCGTTTAGGTTTACCCTCCTGTTGCCTCATTCTCTCCTGCAATTCTAATATGGGTCGTAAGCTTTCCAAACCTATCTC
The DNA here is from genome assembly GCA_026417625.1 of Syntrophales bacterium. Lineage (NCBI taxonomy): Bacteria > Pseudomonadati > Thermodesulfobacteriota > Syntrophia > Syntrophales > Syntrophales bacterium. The sequence continues at coordinate 29,230 of JAOACW010000001.1, forward strand.
AATAGCCCTGACTATATCGTCCTCCTGTGCTTCCTTTGCCTCACCTTCCACCATTACCAAGTTCACATCACTCCTCCCCTCCCCTTCTCTTGATACTTTTTTACCCGAAAGGAAAAGATTGATACTACTTGCATCTTGCTCCTCAAGGGAGGGATTGCATACAAATCTCCCATCCACGCGCACAACTCTTACGCCTGCCACAGGTCCGTTGAAAGGTATATCAGAAATTTCCAGTGCCGCAGAGGCTCCTAACATTGCCGCCACAGCGGGATCATTCTCATTATCAGCCGAAAGAACAGTAGCTATCAACTGTGTTTCAAAATTATACCCCTTTGGTATAAGGGGGCGAATAGAACGATCGATAAGACGTGAGGTAAGTATCTCTCTTTCATTGGGTCGACCTTCCCTCTTAAAGAAACCTCCGGGAATTTTTCCCGCAGCAAAAGTCATCTCCAGATAATCAACAGTAAGGGGCAAAAAGTCGACCCCTTCTTTAGCAACTTTTGACGAAACTACAGTTACCAAAACAACAGTATCACCATAGGTAACAAGTACAGCCCCGTCAGCTTGAGCTGCAACATAAGAGGTCTTCAATGATATAGGCCTACCGCCAAAATCACAGGTATACACGTTACTCATCGATACCTTTACCTCACCAATTTCGATACTATTTTCTTAATCCCAAACGGGAAATCAACGATCTGTACCGTTCGATATCCTTCCTCCTTAAATAATCCAAAAGACGCCTCCTCTGACCAACAAGTTTCAAAAGCCCACGCCGTGAATGATGATCTTTCTTATGTGCCTTGAAATGTTCGGTAAGATAATCAATCCTAGCACTCAACAACGCTATTTGTACCTCAGGCGATCCTGTGTCTTTTTCGTGAAGCTGAAAATTGGCGATAATCTCTTTTCTCTTCTCTTGACTCAGCACCTTTTCCTCCTGTTTCTTTCAAAATATGTGATAATAAAAATTGTTCAACTGTCGTGAAACACTCGTAATATCTTAAAGTAACCCCCTCCGAGTGGCTGCCTCTCACCCTGAGGAAGAATGTACCGGACAACCGCCACTAATTTGTTACTATAATTTATAAATTTTAACACATCTCCCGCTTTTATGAAAGAAATATCACAATAGCACAATTTGTCAAAAGGCAGTTCAACACCGTTTCTCACCACCCACACATCTTCCTCGCCAAGTTTCACCGATCTTAAATGGTACAAAGCATCAGAAAGGGACACCACATTCTCAACTAAAGCATTCCGATCATCCGGGGGGACAGCCATGGAATCTATAAAATTCCCGCTACGTAATCTTCTGAGGTTGTATAGACAACCTCCACATCCCAGAGCACGACCTATGTCAAAACTTAAAGTACGAAGGTATGTTCCTGATGAGCACGTCACTGTTATTGTTACATACGGTAAATTTACCTCATCTAGTTTGATTTCTTTAATCGTTACCCAACGAGGAGGCACCTCCACTCTGATACCCCGCCTCGCCCATCTGTAAAGAGCTTTTCCCCTGAACTTAACTGCAGAAAATGCTGGTGGTTTTTGCTGAACCCTACCCACAAAACGCATCAAAACATCCAGAATTTCCTCCTCCGAAACATGAGGGTTTTTCCGCTCCAATACTTTACCTTCAATATCCCAGCTATCCGTTTCTACACCAAGGAGGACCGTTGCTCTGTAAACCTTCTCCTGATCCATAAGAAAAGGAGTCAATTTTGTCCCCTCGTTCAGACCAACCACAAGAACACCCGTCGCCAGAGGATCCAATGTTCCCATATGACCCGCCTTTTTCACACCGAGAATTCTCCTCACAAGCTGAACGGTGTCATGGGACGTTTTCCCCTCTGGTTTGTCAACGACAACTACACCATTCATTACTGTGTAATGATACCTGTTAGGTGTTTTAGGAGTTCCCCTCGAACATATTCATAGGATCCCACTATCCTGCACGCTGCAGCATTCAAATGTCCTCCCCCACCGAATATCCGGGCCACACTTTCAACATCATACATGTCTTTCGAACGCAAACTTACTTTAAACTCATTTACGGATAACTCTGTGAAGAGCACCGAGACTACAACACTATCTACAGTTCTCGGGAGATCCACAAAACCCTCTGTAAGTTCAGGTAAAGCTCCCGTTTCTTCAAAATCCTTTTGTCTCACCAACATCATTCCTACTTTTCCATTCAGGGCAAACTCAAGTGTCTGAACCACCTTAGCCAATAAAAGTAGTTTCTCCAAGGGATGACTCTCATAAACACGCTGTGCTATAAATTGAGGGTTAGCTCCCTTTTCAACTAAGAAACTCACCGCTTTAAAAACTTCACTTGTGGTATTTCCGTAGCGAAATCCTCCTGTATCTGTCAGAATCGCTGTATAAATATTTGTGGCAATCTCTTCAGTAACAGTACCACCCATCCCCATGATAAGTTTCAAAATTAACTCTCCTGTTGAACTCGCTGAAGGATCCACCCATGAAATTTGACAGAAACCACCGTTGGACACATGGTGATCGATGTTTACAATAGTGATATCATTTCCTATTTTTTTCGCTAATCGACCCACTCTTCTGAGATCACCACAGTCGAGGACAAACAAAACATCAAACCCATCCACACCTTCAATCTCATTTACGATCACTTCCGAGCCAGGAAGAAATCGATAATTAGCCGGGGTGGGATCCTCATTGAAAACAACTACCTGCTTGCCCTTTCGTTTAAGAAAATGGTAAAGGGCTAGCTCCGAACCCAAAGCATCACCATCAAGTCTTACATGGGAAGTAATAAGAAATCTGGTACCTTGGTGAATACACTCAGCTATCTTCTGAATCATGACCACTTTTGTGGATCTCTCTTATGAGATACTCAATCCGGCTCCCACAGATAAACGATTTGTCTACTTCAAAAATGAGTTCAGGCACATATCTTAACTGCAAACGTTTTCCCAGCTGCCTCCTCAAAAAACCTGTGGCTCTTCTCATTGCTTCCTGAGTTTCCGGGCGGCATACATCCTGACCTAGTTCAACATAGAACACCCTCGCATGACGGAGATCACTGCTCACCTTGGCCCCGGTAATGGTGACCATCGCTACTCGTGGATCTCCCACTTCACGTTGTAGTATTTCCGATAGCTCTTCGCATATGCGATCCGCTACACGCTCTGCTCTTCTAAAAGTACCCAATAACAACACCCCCTACAAATTTTAATCACCATAGGGTGGCTCATATTTATCCAACACTTCCACCGAAGGTAAATCCACTTTCTTGGAAATGTTCATTATCTCCAAATCTGAAAATAAAATCTCCGCTAAATCCATCGATTCAATGAATCTGAGTACATGATCTGCCTTTGCATCAACTAACCGCCTATCATTTCCCACAAGAGAAAACCCAATCTGCGCCCTTCCCCACATATCTTGATCGCCTATTTCGGCAATGGAAATATTGAATTCGTTTTGCGTTCTTTTAAGTATTTTCTTTAAAATTGCTCTCTTCTCCTTAAGAGACCTTGCCTGAGTAATTCTCAGGACTATAATCCCGGTGCCCACAACCATTGGGACCAACCTCCAAATCCTTCACAAATAAATCCTCAAAGCTTGCGTTCTACCCGTTCCTTCGTGTAAACCTCTATTATGTCACCCACTTTGAGATCCTGAAAATTCTCAATACTGACCCCACATTCAAAACCTGCCAATACCTCCCGAACATCATCCTTCAACCTCTTCAAAGAACCAATACGTCCATCGTAAATGACCACCCCATCCCTTATTAAACGCACATTTGCGCTTCGCACAATCTTCCCCTCAGAAACATAACATCCAGCTACGGTACCTACCTTTGAAATACGAAAAAGCTGACGGACCTCAGCCCTACCCAGAACCACATCCTGATAGATTGGTTCAAGTAAACCTTCCATCGCTGCCTTAACGTCAGAAATTAGGTTATAGATTACATCGTACAGCTTTATCTCCACACCCTCCTGCTCCGCCAATTCCATTACCCTACTGTCTGGCCGCACATTAAAACCGATGATTATGGCATTGGCTGCGGATGCTAGCATAACATCCGTTTCCGTAACTGTCCCTGTGGAACTGTGGATGATCTTTATCTTCACATCAGAGGTACTCAATCTGTTCAAAGCCTCTGTAATAGCCTCAACGGAACCCTGAACATCACCCTTAACGATAACATTGAAATCTTTTACCCCTTCTTTTATCTTCTGATAGAGTTGCTCCAGAGTTATCTTTGAAGTGGCATACAACTCCTTTTCCCTTTCCTTACGCATCCAGTATTCCGCAATCTGCTTGGCCTTCTTATCATCCTCAACACAGAGAAACTCCGCACCAACGGGAGGCACACGAGAAAAACCAATAACCTCCACCGGCATTGAAGGGCCTGCCTCTTTTACTCTCCTGCCCTGATCGTTTATCATAGCCCTGACACGACCGTATTCTGTTTTACAAACGAAATTGTCTCCTTCCCTCAACGTGCCTTCCTGAATGAGCACAGTCGCAACAGGTCCGCGTCCTTTATCCAGCTTGGACTCTATTACAACACCCCGGGCAGAGCGGTCAGGATCGGCTTTCAGCTCCATTATATCGGCCTGTAGGAGAATCAATTCCAGTAGCTCCTCGATGTTGACACGGTATTTCGCTGAAACTTCGCAATAGATCGTATCACCACCCCACTCCTCAGGCACAAGATTATACTCCGTCAATGCCTGTTTAATCTTCTCCGGATTGGCATTCGGTTTGTCAATCTTGTTTATTGCCACAATTATAGGGACACCTGCGGCCTTCGCATGATTGATAGCCTCTACCGTTTGTTCCATTACTCCATCATCTGCTGCAACAACAAGTACAACTATATCGGTGACCTGGGCACCTCGGGCTCTCATGGCCGTGAATGCCTCATGCCCAGGGGTATCGAGAAATACAATTTCTCTGTCTTTCACCTTAACGTGATAGGCACCAATAGCCTGTGTAATTCCTCCCGCTTCACCTTCAATGACATTTGTCTGTCTGATTGCATCAAGTAGCGAGGTCTTACCATGGTCTACATGGCCCATTATGGTCACCACAGGTGCTCTTGGTTTTAGATTTCTAGGCTCTGTATCCCTCTGGAGCAACGTTTCTTCCAGTTCGGATTCAGCGGATTCCACCTGGTAACCAAATTCAGAGGCTATAAGAGAAGCAGTATCGAAATCCACCACCTGGTTTATCGTTATCATCAGTCCGAGATTCATCAGCTTCCCTATTACCTCACTGGCTTTAACACCCATTTTCTTTGCAAGATCGCCGACAGTTATTGTCTCACCCATCTTAAAACGTCGCTTAATGGGTTTGGGAACGGTAATCAACGGTTTTTGGACTTTTGTAATCTCTTTTTTAGCTTCCTTCCATTTTATAGGCCTTTCCTCATAATCCACCAAATCTTCGAAGCGTTCCCTACGGTCAAAAACCTTCTTTACCAATAACTTTTTCTTCGGCGGCGGTTCAGATATTATTATCTCTATTGGCTTTTTTCCTTTCTTTTTCTCCTTTTCCAACTCCACCTTTGGGAGTTTTTTCTCTGCTACTGAAGATCCCTCCTTAACCAGCTTCAAACCTGCTACTCTATCTTCCTTCACGGGAGATGTTATTTCTTCAACTTCTTCTGCTTCCTTTAACTTAACGGGCTTCTCCTCAATTTCTGTTTCTTGAATAACTGCCGCTGAAATTTGTTCCGATTCTTCTTCTCCGATAACAAAATCCTTCGCACTAACCTCTGTGAGCTGTTCCTCTGGAGAAAGCGAGACAAAACTCTCCTCGTTCACTATATGCACTGGCACTTCGGGAACCGCAGATTCTTCATGCTTTGTAGATTCCGGTGGCGTAACCTTTCTCAATGAAGGCTCTACTTGTTTCTGAGGTTCTACATGCTTTAGTGCTTCCAAAACCTCCTCTTGTTCTTCCTTCACGGCTACGCGGACCTGCTGTATTGACTCTTTTTTAGGAGCAGCCACCACCTCCATCTTTTCTTCTCTCTTTTCTTCTCCAGTAAACGATACAGGTTGCTCTCGGACTTCCTCAACTGCCGCTTTAACGAACCTTCTTCTTATCACAGTAGATTTTATACGCTCTTCCACAACCTCACCTGGTCCACCTTTTGCGAACTCCCGTTTAATCCTTTCCACCTCACTATCCTCAAGGGTACTGGAGTGTGACCTCACAATCATCCCCAGTTTCTCCATCCGAGCGATGAGTTCCTTACTATCTATTCCCAGTTCTTTTGCCAGTTCGTAAACTCTTTTTCTGGACATATTCTAAACTCCTCGTCCCCACGGACACGGTTTAGGTGATCCGCTCCTTGACCTTTTTTGAACCTTGCTGTCCCTCAATTATTTTCCACGCTCCTTCTATCCATCTTCCAGCTCTTTCCTCATCAACTCCTGTAATCGAAGTTAACATATCAATGTCAGATGTTGCAACCATAGCCACGCTTTTCACACCTGCTTCAATGAGACATTCTGCCATTTCTTCGTCCATTTCGGGGATCTTCAACAAAGCCGTCATACTATCTTCCTTTTCTCCTGCCATGGATTCGCTTTTCACATCTATCTTCCAACCCGTAAGCTTGACAGCTAGACGGACATTCTGTCCATTTTTTCCTATAGCAAGAGAAAGCTGATCATCGGGAACTATAACCTCCATTGCCTTACTCTCATTATCTATCAATACTCTACTCACTCTAGCAGGAGAGAGAGCGGCACACACGTATTTTGCAGGATCAATACTGTAAGGCACTATATCTATCTTCTCACCCCGAAGTTCCTGCACAATATTTTGAACGCGTGTCCCCCTCATTCCAACACAGGCACCCACAGGATCTACATCCTTATCCTTACTCCTTACTGCCACTTTGGCCCTTCTTCCAGGTTCTCTAGCTACGCTTACAATTTCTATCAGACCCTCCGCTATCTCAGGTACCTCAAGTTCAAAAAGGGCTTTCAGGAAACCGGGGTGCGTTCGGGAAAGTAGAATTTGAGGACCTTTTGCCGTCTTATCCTTAACGTCAAATACATATGCCCTTATTCTTTCGCCTCTTCTATACGTTTCCCGATAAATCTGCTCCGACACAGGAATTACCCCTTCGGCCCTACCGATGTTCACCACTATATTCCCTCCCTCAAATCGCTGCACGAAACCACTAACCAGGGTACCCTTCCTATCCTTAAACTCCTCGTAAATGCTCTCCTTCTCTGCATCTTTCACTTTCTGAATGATTATCTGCTTAGCCACCTGCGCGGCGATCCTCCCAAATGTTCCCGCATCCAACTTTATACCAAGGCTGTCTCCTGGCATAGCTCCTTCGTCAAGTGTTCGAGCTTCTTCCAGTGAAATCTGGCGATCAGGATCCGTTACCTTCTCCTCCACCGTTTTAAAGAGAAAAACTTCTATCTCACCTAACTCCTCATTGTAATGAGCCTCTACGTCCGCCTTTGGTCCTAGTTTCTGCTTGGCTGCTTTAACCATAGCAACTTCAAGAGCCTCAATAATAACGGATTTTTCCAAACCACGATCCTTACTCATCTGGTCAATCAAACGCTTTAACTCGGGAAACATTCACAATCCTCCCCTGCTTACATCCTTATTCTAAAATCAAACCACTACTTCCAAATGGGCCTTTACGACTAACGACCTAGGTATACGATACGCGCGATCCTTAACCTGTACCAGTAGAATCTTCCCCTCAGGTTCATCAAGATACGCCACAAGTTCCCCGTGAAAATTTCTTATTCCCTCTACTGGAACATGAGTCTGCACGTGAACTCTTTGTCCTTGATAACGGACAAAATCCTTATCGCGCACAAGAGGTCTGTTAACCCCTGGAGAAGAAACCTCCAAGATGTACGATCCAGGGGGTATATCGTGCACATCGAGGATATCTCCCACAAGATCACTTATCCTGGCACAATCATCAACACTCACAGAACCGTTTTCTTTATCAAGATAAAGTCGCACAAGCCAGCGGGATTTCATCCTCAAACATTCAACCTGAATTATCTCCATCCCCTGGGCTTCTACAACGGGTTCAATAATCTCCTGTATTTTCACACTGTAGTTATCCATTAACACCACTCCTTTGAAAAAAAAAGTGGGCTTTGCCCACTTCCACGAAAAATTAACTTCCGAAAATTTTTTATATGTTACCACACAAAAAATGCTAACGCAAGCAAAAAAGCGGGAAACAATCCAATGAAACATTTAAGCGGGCGATGGGAATCGAACCCACGACGTCCAGCTTGGGAAGCTGGCATTCTTCCGCTGAATTACGCCCGCACTTTCAAACCGGATATTAACCAATCCCTCTCATTTGTCAAGGTTTTTCCCACAAAGTCTCACCTTAGCAGCCCCTGCATGACCACTCAAACCTTCAATTTTCGCAAATCTCTCCGCTTTCGGTCCGTACATACGAAAAGCGTTTTCCGAAAAGGAAAGAACACTTATACGTTTGACAAAATCGTAAACTCCGAGTGGTGAAGAAAAACGAGCACTACCTGCCGTTGGTAAAATGTGATTCGGACCGGCCAGATAATCCCCCAAAACTTCGGGCGTCCACGAACCTAGAAACACAGCCCCGGCACTTCTCACACAAGAAAGCAATTCCTCGGGATGGTCCACAAGTAACTCAAGATGCTCTGGTGCGAAATCGTTAGCAAGTGCCATTGCTTCAGTTAGATCCCTAGTAACTATCAATGCCCCGTACCTCTCTAGGGATCGTCGCGCCACATCACATTTCAAACTTTCCAGCTGTCTTTTTACCTCCTTCAACACATCCATCGCATATGCTTCAGAAGGGGTTAGCAGAACAGCACATGCCCTTTCGTCATGTTCCGCCTGTGCAATAAGATCAGCAGCGGCATAAGACGGTGGTGATGTACCGTCTCCAATGATCAAAACCTCACTAGGCCCAGCAATAGAATCGATGTCTACAGCCCCAAAGACCACCTTTTTTGCCGCCGCTACATATACATTTCCCGGACCTACAATCTTGTCAACCCTTGGGATCGACTCCGTACCGAAAGCCATAGCAGCAACAGCCTGAGCACCACCTACCTTGAAGAACGCATCCACCTCCACAAGCAGAGCGGCATAAGCTACATAAGGATCAACCTCTTCCCCACGCACAGGTGAACATACGATTATTTCATTCACACCCGCTACACGTGCAGGTATTGCCGCCATTAGGAGTGTCGATGGGTAAGACGCAAGCCCCCCGGGTACATAAATCCCTACCCTGTTAAGGGGAACAATTCTCTGACCTAAAAGGATTCCATCATCTTCGTAAACCCAGTTTTTCTCAACCTGATGGCAGTGATACTTTCTTATCCTACTTGCTGCCAGCTCCAAAATCTCTCTGTCTTCCGTTGACAGCCGGGACGCCAAGTAGTTGAGTTCCTCCTTGGAGCAAAGAACACTACGGGAATCAATATAGTGCCCCTCGAACCTCAAGGTGTAATCAAATAGCGCAGCATCACCTTTGACCGCCACCTCCCTTACGATTTCTTCAACCTGGGACAAAACATCACCGAAGATTATATCGCGTCTTTCCACTAAAGCCCTGAAGAAAACCCCGAAGTCCGAACTATCAGTTTTTATAAGTTTCACGATCTATTCCTTGACCCGCTCGATATTTGCTCCGAGCGAACGAAATTTTATCTCAAGTGCCTCATAGCCCCTATCAAGATGATAAATTCGAGAAACTGTGGTAGTCCCTTCCGCAGCTAGCCCTGCAAGGACCAAACACGCGGAAGCCCTCAGATCTGTCGCCATAACTGGTGCCCCTTTCAATCGATTGACTCCTCGAACAATCGCATTGTTACCTTGGATTACTATGTCAGCTCCCATTCTCATCAGCTCACATACGTGCATAAAACGGTTCTCAAAGACCGTCTCCGTTATCACACTCAAACCGGAACCCACACACATGAGCGCCATAAACTGTGCCTGCAGATCAGTGGGAAAGCCAGGGTAAGGTAACGTTTTTATGTCAACACTGTATATGTCTCCACCCACTGCCCGTACCGTTTTATCCCATACCTCGATCTTCACTCCGGCATCCCGAAGCTTTGCAAATAGGGCAGAATGGTGACTTGGCTCACAATCCCTTATAACTATATCACCACGAGTTATACCGGCTGCAATCATAAACGTTCCCGCTTCGATACGATCCGGAATCACTTCTCCTTCAACGGGATGAAGGGAACGCACTCCATCAATCCTTATAACATCTGTACCCTCACCAAAGATCCTCGCACCCATACCTTTGAGAATTTGGGCGAGATTTACTACCTCTGGTTCCTTTGCAGCATTTTTTATTATAGTTGTACCATCCGCAAGGCAAGCAGCCATCATGATATTCTCCGTCCCCGTCACCGTCGGTATATCAAAGTAAATATTAGCACCTTTTAAACGACTAGCCTTAGCCTCCACATACCCATCATTGAGGGAAACTTCCGCCCCCATCTCCTGAAGGGCCTTTATATGTAAATTCACAGGTCTCGCACCTATAGCGCACCCTCCCGGAAGGGAAACCCTTGCCTCCCCCATTCGAGCAACTAGGGGACCTAGTACCAGTATAGATGCCCGCATGGTACGCACAAGATCGTAAGAAGCTTCCACAGAAATAATATCTTCACTATTCACTCTGAGCGTCCCACCACAATCTTCAAATTTCACTCCCAAAGTGGAGAGGAGTTTTTTAATGGTACGTATATCCCCAAGGTCAGGTATCCGGTGAAAAATATGCCAACCTTGCGCTAGCAAAGAGGAAACTACTATGGGTAACGCTGCATTCTTTGCGCCACTGTTGTAAACTTCCCCTTTAAGTGGGGTACCTCCGTGTATAACAATCTTCTCCATAACTACCTTCCCTTTCTTGCAATAATCACCCTGTCGAATCCACTATAGTCCTTTCTTATCTCAATATCGGTGTAGTTTTCCACTATTAACATCTCCCGTATTCGATCTCCCTGGTCATAATTGATTTCCATCAAAACCCATCCCCCCTCCTTAAGACACAAGTTAGCCTCCTTTACAATCCTCCTATAATAAAACAAACCATCCGTCCCACCCTTGAAGGCTATCGGCGGTTCATACACCGTAATGCTAGGAGACAGATTATCATATACCTCATCGGGAATGTAAGGGGGATTGGAAACCAAAATATCGAAAAGCTTGCGAAAAGGCTGTGTCAAATCTCCCACTACGAAGTAAACTTTGCTGGAGAGACCAAGTTCTCGAGCGTTATCATTTGCAACGTGAATTGCCTCTTGCGATATATCCACACCGTATACACGAACAGGGGCATCTTTCAATTCCCAAGCTATAGCCAGAGCTATAGCCCCACTTCCCGTGCCAATGTCGAGTATGCGTAGAAATCCATTCCAACTTCCCGAAACAACACGCAATACTTCACCGACCAGATGTTCCGTCTCCGGCCGGGGAATCATTACATGCCTGTTAACTCGTAGGTTCAAAGTCCAGAACTCCTTCCTCCCCACAATATAGGCGACAGGTTCCCAAGCGAGACGCCTCTCTAAAAGACTTTTGTATATATTCCACTGCTCCTCTGGAAGCACATCCCCAATGTGAGAGTAAAGGTAGGTTCTGTCTTTGTTTATCACGTGGGAGAGAAGAACTTCAGCATCCAGGCGGGGTGAAGGAATCCCATTGCCTTGAAGCAATATGGTTCCTTTTCTTAGCGCCTCCCGGAAGGTAACCATGAATGTTTCCGGTCACAAGTGGAGCAAAACACATACCCTCATGCTGCCGCAGACCGTAACGCCTCGGCCTGAAAATGTGTGATGAGGGCATCAATCATAGGTTGAATCTCTCCGTCCAAAAAAGATTCAAGGTTGTAAAGTGTAAGTCCTATACGGTGATCGGTTACTCTCCCCTGGGGAAAATTATAAGTCCTTATCCTCTCGCTTCTATCCCCACTTCCAATCTGACTTCTCCTAGCCTGGGAGATCTCTTCCTGCTGCTTCTTTACCATTCTATCGAGAAGTCGCGCTCTCAACACCTTCATTGCCTTAGCCTTATTTTTGAGCTGTGACTTCTCATCCTGGCATGTCACAACTATCCCCGTCGGTATGTGAGTAATCCTCACTGCAGAATCCGTCGTATTAACACTCTGACCACCGTGACCGCTGGAGTGGAATACATCTATCCTTAAATCGTCCGGATCTATTGTAATCTCTATTTCCTCAGCCTCAGGGAGTATTGCAACCGTTACTGTGGAGGTATGTATCCTGCCTTGGGTCTCCGTAATAGGTATCCTCTGCACCCGATGGACCCCACTTTCGTACTTAAGTCGACTGTACGCCCCTCTACCTTCAATAGATGCTATTATTTCTTTGAAACCACCCAATCCACCAGAAGGAGAACTGCTTATAACCTCTACCCTCCAGCCAACAGACTCTGCATAACGGGCATACATCCGGAAAAGATCACCTGCAAAAAGCGCTGCTTCCTCCCCTCCAGTACCCGCCCTTATTTCCAGAATCACGTTTTTCTCGTCGTTGGGATCCTTAGGCAAAAGAAGCAGTTTCAAACGCTCTTCCAACTCAGAAAGACGGAACTTAAGGAGGGGGAGTTCTTCTTTGACAATCTCTTTTAATTCCGGGTCATTTTCTCTAAGAATCCTCTGGTACTCTCCAATTTGATTCGTTACCCCAACGTACTCTCTCCAGGTGCTAACTAGATCGGTAAGATCCGCATGTTCCTTTGCGTACTTTTGATACAGTGAAGGCTTGGCGATCACCTCAGGATCACTGAGCAGTGTCTCAAGCTTTAAATAGTAAACTTCGATTTCCCGCAACTTCTCAAACATAGAAACAGACTTTCCGTTCAATTAAAATTACCTCAATCATTCTGAGTCTGTCCGTATTTTTTCCTGAAACGCTCCACTCTTCCAGCTGTATCCACAATCTTCTGTTTTCCCGTCATGAAGGGGTGGCACCGCGAGCATATCTCTACCTTTATATCCTTTTTTGTGGATCGTGTTTCAATTACATTTCCACAAACACACGTTATTGTTGTCTTTTCGTACTTGGGATGAATATCTTTTTTCATGACCCTAAAATCCTCCGTATAATATTCTGACAGTTAGACTTGCCTTGATATTTTATACGAAAACAGTTTGCAAGGAAAAATTTATATGAAGTTCTATTGATTCATGGAGTCTAAAAATTTTTGGTTCGTTTCCGTCTTACGGATCTTCTCGATTATAAACTCCATCGCCTCTATGGGGTTCATCTCCTGTAACAACCTCCGGAGAATCCAAATACGATTCAGATTCTGCTTCGGAATAAGGAGCTCTTCCTTCCTAGTTCCTGACCTTATCAGATCAAAAGCAGGGAATATACGCCTATCAGCAATACGTCTATCAAGGTGAAGCTCCATATTACCCGTACCCTTGAATTCCTCAAAGATAACCTCATCCATTCTGCTACCGGTGTCAATAAGAGCTGTGGCAATTATTGTAAGGGAACCTCCATTCTCTATATTACGGGCAGCACCAAAGAATCGTTTCGGTTTGTGAAGCGCATTGGAATCAACCCCACCAGAAAGAACCTTACCGCTCGGAGGAACCACCGCATTGTAAGCTCTAGCCAAACGGGTAATGCTATCCAGAAGGATAACCACATCTCTCTTATGCTCCACAAGCCTCTTTGCCTTTTCAATAACCATTTCCGCTACCTGGACGTGCCGTGTCGCCGGCTCGTCAAACGTGGAAGAAATTACCTCCCCTTTTACACTACGCTGCATATCCGTCACTTCTTCCGGCCTCTCATCTATAAGGAGCACAATGAGTACGATCTCTGGATGATTGATAGAAATACTTTGGGCAATCTCTTGTAAGAGCATGGTCTTACCCGCACGTGGTGGGGAAACGATGAGTGCACGCTGTCCCTTCCCGATAGGAGTGAAAAGATCCATAATCCTTGTAGATATATTTTCTGGATTGGCCTCAAGATTTATCCTCTCCATCGGATATAGAGGAGTGAGATTATCGAAGAGAATCTTATCCCGCGCCACCTCCGGTGGCTCAAAATTCACCGTGTCTACCTTTAGAAGAGCAAAATACTTCTCCCCTTCCTTCGGTGGTCTTACCTCTCCGGAGATAGTGTCACCCGTACGTAAGTTGAAGCGTCTTATCTGAGATGGAGAAACGTAAATATCATCAGGACTCGGAAGATAATTGTAATCTACAGCTCTCAAAAAACCAAAACCATCAGGCAGAATTTCCAACACCCCCGTGGCTGAAATTACACCGTTTTTCTCTGCCTGCGCCTGAAGAATGGAAAATATCAAGTCCTGACGACGCATACCACTGGCATTTGGGACATTTAGATCCCTTGCAAGATTTGCCAGTTCACTTATGGGCAACCTCTTTATGTCCTCGATGTTTATATGGAGTTTCTCTTTAGGCTGAGGTGCCGCAATAGCCGCCTCTGATTGCGGTTGTACCTGTGTTGTTTCTGCTACCGGAGGAGCAGCAACCGCTGCTTCAACATTCTTCTTTCTCATGACTATAACTCAAATCGTTTAAGTTTCGGGATTATGCCTGGATAGTTTCACTTTGATTTGAACTGCCAAAAGGGAGGAAAACCGCCTTTTGAAGTCGCGATTTATATAAAACATCAAACCTCTCCTGTCAAGTGTTTTTTAACAATATAAAGCTTGTTTGACGTCCAGTGCGCGCTCCGTCCCGCCGATAAGAAAAAAAATGATCACTATTACAAAACGTACAAATTTTTATCGCATCGATGTTACACTCGAGAACTCCTTTCGCGATGAGCTGTACTCTATTGACACCTTGAAGGTCAACATACCAGTGTCCCGGGCGGAATGACGGCACTATATACTCCTCCTTCAACCATGGAAGAAGTTTTTCGTGCACATAACCATCGATCTCATAACAGCACAACCCAATGGAAGGTCCCATCGTTACAATAACATTTGCCGGATCTGTTCCAAAATGGTTTCTCATCACATCCACAACTTTCCCAGAAATGTTCAGCGCTGTCCCTCGCCAGCCTGCATGTACAACGGCTATCACTCTCTCTACTGAATCTACGAAAAGTAGGGGAATACAATCAGCGGTATCGACACACAGGGCTACCCCTCCGCATCGTGTAACGATGGCATCACCTTCAAGTTCATGGTTATCTTTCATTTTACTATCCCAAATGATAATACCATCGCCGTGCACCTGCACAGGTTTTAAAAACTGTTCCCTCCTTAATCCAAATGCTTCGGCAATTGCAGACCAGTTTCCTACAACAAATTTTTCATTATCACACGTTCTAGTACTTGAATTTAAGAAATCTTCGGGACCAACATTCATTTCAGCACCACGCCCACAAAAAGCGTGCTCCACGAAACCCAATGTTAAAATCCTCAAAGAACGGATGAAGAATCCGCCCCCTCTAATTATTACCTCCCAGTTTACACCATTCCCATCAAGACACATCGCTTAAAGAATCCTTTTTCATCCTTAAGAAAACCAATAAGTCTCCCATATCATCAGGTAACGGTGCTACAAAATCCATTGTGTGTTTACTAATAGGGTGCACAATAGAAATCATGGAAGCGTGAAGGGCCTGTCTCTTCATCTTAAGTAAATGTTCCTGTGTAACCCTATCTCCATAAAAAACAACCTTCCTCCTACTACCGTATACCTGATCACCTACAATAGGATGACCTATAGCTTTCAGATGCACTCTAATCTGATGTGTTCTTCCAGTCAGGGTCTCCACGCTAAGCAGCGTACAACACCCAAATCTCTCAATCACTTTCCACCTTGTAATCGCCTCCTTGCCATGACTAATTCTTACGGACATGAACCTCCTTTTCACAGGATGCCTACCGATGGGAAGATCAACAAGACCTTCGTCTTTCTCCATGTCTCCGTATACTAGGGCGTAGTAAACCTTTTTAACTCGCCTGTCCCTGAACTGTTTCGCCAGACCTTCATGGGCTTCATCGGTCTTAGCTACAACAAGCACCCCTGATGTATCCTTGTCCAGCCTATGGACTATACCTGGTCTGAGGACACCTCCAATACCCGAAAGATCCCGGCAATGATAAAGCAACGCATTCACCAAGGTGCCGCTCGAATTTCCTGCTCCGGGATGAACAACCATTCCCGGAGGCTTATTTACCACCATCATGTAAGGATCTTCATAAAGGATCTTAATGGGAATGTTCTCGGGCACTAATTCGCACGGCCGAACTTCCAGCGGCATTACAAAAACCGCCTCTCCCGCTTTCAGACGCCTCGAAGGTTTCACAACTCTCCCATCTATTGAAACTTTACCCTCTCTGATAGCCCTGATAATAGCTGCGCGGGACAACGTTTTTGCCTTACGACTGAGGAAAATATCCACCCTAGTTCCCGCATCACAATCCGTGACTGTAAAGACTTTACCTTCTCCTGGCGTCAAATTCATCTCTGTCTCCGACAGAAATCGCGGAAGTTGTTCACCGCTGTGAAAAATTCCCTCATTAAAACGACCCAGATGTAACGACCCCTTTCTGTAAGCACAATAGCTCCATTTTTAAATCTTATACATCCCGCAAGAGCAAAAGCTACTAACTCCCACAAAAGATTGAACCAGGGAAAACTCCCGTATTTTTCAACAAAAAATCCAATTGGTACAGACGTACTAAACAGTCTCATGAGGAAATCATAACGCACCCTATCCCTGATGCCAAAAACACGTCTGGCAAAAATCGGCAAGCGATTTTCTTCGACTATACTTATGTAGAGTGGAATGTTAAAGTTATTGGCGTAACACACACCCTCCAGGTATCCGATAGAACCACTACCAACTCCAGCATACTCATCGTAATCCACAATATACTCGTCCACCATCGATGACCCCTTCGTAAAACACCAAGCGGTCGAAAATGTGTAACGATCCAAAAGGATCCCTGTGATCCTTTTGTAAAACGACTCCTCCTTATCGTAGCGCACCCTACCCCAAGCTCTCTCCACCTGCTCTTTTGTGGAATCACTAACCATCAGAGGATAATACGTAATCTGATCCAAACCTAGAGAAAGAAGAACATTTAAGTCATTATTGAGCATTTCCGTTGTCTGTGAAGGAAAATTAAACATCATATCTGCGTTGATAGTGGGAAAGCTACCAACTACACTCCCAACCCTGTGGGCTATTTCAGCACCACTTCCGTAATTATCAAAACGGCCCATTTCCCTTAATAGTTTGTCATTAAAACTCTGGACACCCACAGACAAACGATCCACACCGGCTTCTTTAAGAATCTTTATGTGGCGATCATTTAAATGATTGGGGTTGGTCTCTACAGAAACCTCCCGTATCGGGAAAAAACGCCTAACAACCGACAGTGTCTCTGCGAGTTCCTCCACCATAATAGTAGGAGTACCACCACCCACATACACACCGTGGAACAGGTACCCTCTTTCCCTATATAAACTTATCTCCTTCCTGAGAGCTGAAAAGTATAGCCGGCACAGTTCCCGGTTAAAAGGAACTCTATGAAAAGAACAGTAAGGACAGAGGCTTTCACAAAAGGGTACATGAATATAAATCAAACGCTTTCTTGCCGTACTTGCATCTGGAAGGACACCACACTCTTCATTGAAACGCAGGGCCCTCTTAAAAATCCTCTTGGCCTCAAAAGTTACTAGGCTATTCAACAGTGACATCAATTTAGAATATCAGATTAAATATCAATGAACAAGATTCTTCAATCCTCGTATTTATCTTGAAAGGTAGCAATGCGTATGATAAAAAGTTTATACTATGAAGAACGTGCGGATATACACACTTTGGGGTGATAATGGACTTAATAAAGAAGACACTAGGATCCTTCGGCTAAAATGTGAAGAAGTCCCTATCCCACTTGATAAAGAAACAAAAGAAGACATAAGGATCCTTAGAGAATACTTTCTCAACCGCGCAGATGCCGCTGGCTTAGCAGCCCCTCAAATCGGCATTCCAAAAAGAATCATTATATTTCGTAATCGTGGTTTCCACAAAAATGGAACCGATGATGGAACCTGGACGAAAAGGGACGTTGATATTCTTGTAAATCCCCGAATAACCCAAACGAGAGGCGAACCTGTAGTGCTATCGGAGGGATGCCTTTCATGCCCAGGTGTAAAAATCGAAATTGCCCGTTTTCCGGAAATAAAGATTCGGGCCTTCGATATGTTCGGTCAGAAGATAAACCGGAGATATTTTGACTATATAGCACGGATCGTCCAGCATGAGATAGACCATCTCGACGGGAAACTAATAGTTGATTATCTCGATGATTTTACCGCGCCTATACAGAAAAGAGAACTTGCAACCGACGGGGAAGCACATAAATACAAAAGCAAACTGTCTAACACTACCCATCCCTGAGACTGTAGAGAAACTTCTTCCTTCTCGCCTTCAAACCAACGGCGCACTTTAAACGCATAACGTTTGGAGAAAAAAATGAACAGCATAGAGTTAGAGACCTGGAGCGAACTTTACAAACAGGCCGTAATCTTCAGGGATGCCCGTCCGTGGAGCTGGATGACCGATACCGAACCATTTGGTGTTGGGGACCCCTATTCTGGAGAAATAGGCTACTGTTACATACTCGGTCGTTTGGGTGAAGTCCACGCATTGGTCGTCGCTATGGGCACAGAGGGCCTTTTAGGCTTCTTGATGGTTAAGCATGCCGAAACCAATCACATTGAGGACTATCTATTCCGACAGAAGTGCCTTATAGCCTCTTTTGAAAATAGAGATCAGCTGTTAGAAGAGGATCTCAAAATCATCAAACAACTAGGTCTAAAATTCCGTGGCAAAAGAGCGTGGCCAATGTTCCGCAATTACAAACCCGGTTATTACCCATGGTTTCTCGAAGAGAGTGACGTAAGGTTCTTAACCGTGGCCCTGGAACAATCGTTGAATGTGGCACTCCGTTACAAAAAAGATAGAAACCTTCTTCGAACAAGTGCTGTTGATCTTTTTTTCGTCCGGAAACCTAGAAAAATCAACGACACCTTTATATGGGAAGACTCCTACCAGACACCCCGCCCCTTAAGGTCCTTTTTGCCAGAGAATCTGCCCTTTGATGAGTCCTCCATTGCCTCACTACTGTTGAAAAAAGGGACACGTGGAAGTGGTGCGTGGGAATTGGACATGTTTCATTACCCCCAAGCGATGCAGGAAAAGGGGAAAAGACCTTTTTTTCCTTTTGTTATCGCGGTTCTAGAACACGATTCAGGACAGGCCCTGTTTGTGGATATGATTCCGGTAGAAAGATTCGTAGAAAGGAGCAGGGAAATCTTGGTGGAGTTTCTCGAGAATTGCCCTATCTTACCGGAATCTATCTACGTAAGGACAAACATGGTACTCGAAGTTATAAGACCCATCACTCATCCTCTAGGCATCAGAGTGATACTTATCGAAGATCTCTACTACATGAATATGTTTAGACGGGGTTTATATAAATCGGTAAAGGAGGAAAACGAGAACTTATAGCGTCATCTAATCTTGAAAGGGTTGAAATCAGTTCCATAGTCATAGAAATCCATATTCTCCGCTGACTTCAGAAATGCAACGATAACATACGTACAAGGAGTCATTACAACCTCCACTCCTACCTTAAAAATGTAATTAGTCAGGGTCAAGGTTACCCACAGCGACTCCGGAAAAACACCAAATAACGTAGCCACAGAAACAAATACGAGAGTATCTATACCTTCACCCACCAGAGTGCTACCTATGGTTCGTGACCACAACCACCGCCCCTTCGTCACAATTTTCATCTTCGCCAGTACATACGCATTGGAAAACTCCCCTGACCAGTACCCTAGCACACTGGCCAATACAATACCTCCAGAAATCATACCAGAAAGAACAGCTTCATAAGCCGCCTGTCCAGCAGTTTTCTCCCATAAAGCTTCACCTGGCATAAGCTTGACAGCAAAGAAGAACAAACTTGAGAAAACGAGACAAATAAAACCTATCCAAATAACACGCCGCGAACGGTGGTAACCATAAACTTCCGTCAATATGTCTCCAAATATGTAACTCACTGGAAACAGAATGGTCCCAGCGTCGAAGGCAAGGGGGATACCTGCTACACTTATCCCCCAGTCTATAATCTTAGCAGACGAGAGGACGTTGCTCACCAAAAGAACAGTAACAAAAAAAGCTACTATAATATCATAATACTTCAGCGATCCCTCTTTAGTCATACCGTGCATCCTGCTAACACAGAAAAAACCCATATGTCAATAAAGGAGGAAGTACTTTTTGGAGAATTATTCCTCATCACATGGGAATTAATTCCCGATTTTTTAAAAACGAAACAAACACAACTCTTGAACAGTGCTATGTTTCCTTATAACTTCACAACGTGTACAAAGTGGATGTAAAATCATACATGGCACATAAATTGCGAAATACACAAACGAAAATTTCAGAAAAAAATATTGTCAAGATGAAACGGATCATTCACAGCTTGATAACCTTTGTTTTTATATTTTCGCCTTGCATTACTACAGCGCAGGATCATACATCCGGGGTACCCTCTCCTTTAAAGTCTCCCCTTCCGAAGCAGACAGTGAAAAAACAACCGCCTCGGGAAACACGCATGAGGGCAAGTGGAACGGTTTTAGAACTCACGTCCGACAGTATTACTATCCAACGGACTATTACTTCGGAAACCATGGTTTTCAATCTTGAAAAACCACTATACGGGATAAACGTAGGTGAAAAAGTGACGATCAGTTACATTAAAGTTGGGGAAAAAAACATTGCCAAAAAGGTAAGCAGAATTAGAGAACATGTTAAATTTCCCCAGTATCCCACAAAACAGTCAAGCAATACGATGAAATAAATATCTTCAAACATACATATGAGCGTACGGACACGCCTACTCAGTGTTACCCTTATAGGATTAATCACCTCAATTGCCATTTGGGGATGGATGCAAATAAAAGTGCTCGATGAACTTTTGATCCAGCATCATCAATTGAGATTAGAGGAAATTGCTGACTCTGTT
This sequence comes from Syntrophales bacterium, assembly GCA_026417625.1. Taxonomy (NCBI): domain Bacteria; kingdom Pseudomonadati; phylum Thermodesulfobacteriota; class Syntrophia; order Syntrophales; species Syntrophales bacterium. The sequence goes on from JAOACW010000001.1 coordinate 50,332, forward strand.
AATAACTTTTACGAACATTTCCCCACACGTAAGGGTCTTTCTGCCCTTGATCTAACTTTAAAGGAGCAAATCCAGTTGGATGAACGTCTCGCCAGGATAGATGTCCTTACAAAACATAGGGGGGGCATAGAATACGTCGCCGGTGCGGGACGTGTTGCTTACGACTGGCCGGAAGAAACAATTGTAAGTGTAGTGGAAAAAATGAAACCTCAGTTCTTCAAGATAGATACAGAAGCAGGAGCAGCGTTGGGGATTCTTTCCCCCACCTTATCTCCCAAAGACAACAGTATCCATATAGTGGGTGTGGTGTCCTTCTCACAATGGAGAAAGGACCTGCTGGCCCAAACACGTAAATACCTCATCATAAGTAGCTCAATTCTCCTACTGGTCGTTGTAACGCTTATTATACTTACCTTCGATTGGTTGATAGGCAAGCCTTTGAAAAGCATAATCAACGTTATCGACGAATTTCAGAAAGGAAATTACAACCCCCGCATAGACTCTTTGAGAAAAGATGAAATAGGTCTTGTGGCGGAACATTTTAATATTATGGCTGAGGAGATCAATCGCGTTATTTCCAGAAACGAAGAACTGACAAAACACTTACGTAACAGAGTCCAGGAAGAAACCTTCAAGGTAGCCCAACTTCAGCAAGAGGTAAGTCAACTTCAACAGCTGGCAGCCATGGGACACCTCGTCGCCAACCTAACCCACGACATAGGTACCCCTATTCATTCCATTAGAGGTTTCGCTCAACTCCTGTTGGAGAAGGGGGAATGGTCTCCTGACGTTAAAAGAAAATTGGAACTCATAGAGCAGCAGGCAGAAAGAATCCACCTTACAGTTCAGAACATAAAAAAAATGACCCGCGTTCCTGAACCTCATTTTGAAACAACGACGGTTGAAAATCTACTGCACGATACCCTCCCACTAGTGGAACCTCATATCCAAAAAGCGGGTATAAAACTCACAGTTAATTTCGAAGAGGGCATGCCTCCACTCCTTCTGGATAGATACCGTATCCAGACGGCAATACTTAATCTCATTCAGAATGCTGTGGAGGCCCTAAAAACGGGGGGAGAGATTAAAATATCCGCTCAGAAAGATGAATACCAAAAAGCTGTTGTATTCAAAGTCCAGGACAACGGTCCGGGTATAGAACCTCACCTACTGGAGAAAGTCAGCGAACCTTTTTTCAGTACACACAAGGACGAAGGCGTTCGAGGGTTAGGACTTGCCATAGTCAATGACATTATGAAATCACACGGTGGTAAAATGCACATCCAAAGCAAACCTGGGGAAGGTACTGAGGTTTCTCTAATACTTCCAATTGCTGACTCTCAAAAACTCACTTGATCATCAAATATTTACTTCATCTTTACTCAAGGCGTAACGGTTTATCTTCGTTCGGAGGGTTTTACGATCAATACCAAGGTATTGGGCTGTTTTGGAAAGATTCCAAGACATTGCCCGCAATGCGCTCAAAATTCTCTCTCGTTCTGCTTCCTCTAACGGCATTAAAAAAGAACGCTTCTCATCTGATGTTTTCTCTCTCCTGCGGAATCTTTCGGGGAGATGCTCAGGCAGAATAACGTTGAATGGCGAAAGGAGTAACGTCTGCCTTAACACATTCTGCAGCTCCCTTACATTACCCGGCCAATCATAGTTCATAAACAATTCCATCACTTCATCAGAGATACGAACCGAAGGATAACCAAACTTTTTCAACAATGACTCTACAATCTGGGGAATATCATCCTTATGTTCTCTCAGCGGAGGGATATGTAATCGTATGACAAATCTATAGAGCAAATCGGCACGGAAATTCCCTTTCTTCACCTCCTCATCGATGTTTCGATTCGCCGCAGCAACTACCCTGACGGCAACACGACGAACCTGGTGTCCCCCTAAACGCCTTACCTCTCCGTTCTGCATGAAACGCAACAGTTTGCCCTGAAGTCCCGGGGACATCTCCGTAATCTCATCAAGGAATATTGTTCCTCCTTGCGCCGACTCCAACAAACCCTGATGGGTAGCATTAGCCCCCGTAAAAGCACCCCTCTCATAACCGAACAGTTCCGACTCGAGTAGTGTTTCCGGAATAGCTCCACAGTGCACCACTACAAAAGGTTTATCTCGTCTGAAACTGAGTTTATGCAATGAACGAGCTGCCAATTCTTTTCCCGTTCCACTCTCACCTTCTATTAGTACACTCGCATCCGAATCAGCAACGCGGGCTAATCGCTTATAAAATTCAACCATCGTTGAGGAAGAACCAATAAACTGGTTATCCTCACCCTCCTCTTGATGATATCTCTCCTTCTGTCTTCTCAGATCACGAACATCGAGAACCTTCTTTACAAGTTTTCTGATCGCCTCAGGAGAAAAGGGTTTGCTTATATAATCCCACGCTCCATGACGGAGGGCTTCCATAGTTGTCTCCAGTGAACCATACGCTGTTATAAGTACCACCGGCAAAAAAGGCCATTTCTCCCTGACCCTCTTTAAAAACTGTAAACCATCAAGCCCGGGCATTCTGATATCCGATAGAATCAAATCAAATTGGCCTAGATTTTCCTGCAATGCCTCCTGTGCAGAAGTTAATGAGTGAACGTGATATCCCTCTTTGACGAGCACTTCCTGGAGAAATTCACAGGCCACAGCGTCATCATCTATAACGAGAATACGAGTCTTGTCTACCCCCATAGTCTCAACCCCATAGAAAAGATCTTGAATCTACACAACGCCTCAAGATCTCCAAAAAATCTTTTCGGGCTATAAACCGTGCTCCCATGCGCCGCATATGGTCCGTATATACCTGACAGTCTATTATAGCGAAATTTTGCTCCTCCAATCTCTTCACCAATGCATAAAGTGCGGTCTTCGATGCATTACTTTTCTCACTAAACATAGACTCACCGAAAAAACACCGCCCAAGTGCAACCCCATAAAGTCCACCCACTAGAAGCCCCTCGTGCCACACCTCCACAGAATGGGCAACACCTAATTCATGCAACCGGCAGTATGCAGATACCATTTCTTCGCTTATCCATGTTCCTTCTCCCTTTCTCCTACGAACATCTCTGCACATCTCTATAACAGATCGAAAATCCCGGTCAAAGGTTACAGTAAAAAACCCTTTCTTCAAAAACTGCCTCATGCTGCGGGATAACCTAAACTCACGTGGGAACAGCACAAATCGAGGATCGGGCGACCACCACAAAATGGGATCTCCCTCACCATACCATGGAAATATGCCCATACGGTAAGCTGCTATGAGTCTTTCAGTCGATAGATCACCGCCCACTGCAAGCAAACCATTACTTTCAGCAAAAATGGGGTTGGGGAATATTGGCTCGTTACCGAGAACAAAAACGGGCATCTTTGAAATCAAATTATGAAAGAACTGTAAGCTTTATATCGCCGTCTTCCACGTACACTTTTACCACGCCACCGTTCACCAATCTACCGAAAAGCACCTCATTCACGAAGAAATTCTTTATCTTATCCTGTATTAACCTAGCAACATAGCGAGCGCCAAACTCCACAGAGTAACCGTTCTCGCCCAACCAGGCAACGGCCTCTTCAGTAACCTCCAAAGTAACTCCCTTTTCCTCGAGGCGTCTCTGAAATTCTTTTATCTCCTTCAAAACTATATCGCGAACAGCCTCTTTTGTAAGGTGATTAAATGTTACCACAGCATCCAGCCTATTACGAAACTCAGGGGAAAAGATCTTTTTTATCGCGTCCGTAACTGCCTCCCTGTTTATTTTCCTATCCCCAAAACCAATTTCACTCTTCCCAATGTTGCGAGCACCAGCATTCGAGGTCATTATAAGTATGACGTTTCGGAAATCAGCTTTTCTGCCGTTGTTATCCGTTAATGTGGCGTAGTCCATTATCTGGAGCAACGTGTTGTAAATATCCGGATGGGCCTTTTCTATCTCATCAAGAAGAAGAACTGAGTGTGGTTTTTTTCTTATAGCCTCTGTTAGAAGACCACCCTCTTCAAATCCCACGTACCCCGGTGGTGCTCCCACAAGACGAGAAACAGAGTGCTTTTCCTGATACTCTGACATATCAAAGCGGTGGAACGCTATACCCATTATCGCAGCGAGCTGTCTCGCCAGCTCTGTTTTACCCACACCAGTAGGTCCTGCAAAAAGCAAGGATGCAACAGGTTTGTTGGGATCTCCAAAACCTGCTCGAGATCTCCTTATTGCCTGAACCACAACCTCAATCGCTTCATCCTGACCGAAAATCCTCGATTTTAGCTCACACTCCAGATTTCTAAGGCGAACACTCTCCGATGCAGAAACCGACTTCTCAGGTATACGCGCCATGCGAGCAACGGTACGCTCTATATCCTCCACCGTAACCGTTATAATCTCATGCGCATCATTACCGTACATTCTGCACCGTGCCCCTGCTTCATCGAGAACATCTATGGCCTTATCGGGAAGGTATCTATCATTGATGTGTCTGTGCGCCAGCTCAGCTGCCGCCCTTATGGATTGATCAGTATAGAAAACCCTGTGGAATGACTCGTACCGTTCCTTAATCCCTTTCAAAATTTCATACGTCTCCTCCACAGTAGGCTCTGCCACATCTATAGGCTGGAAACGCCTTGACAAAGCTCGATCTTTATCGAAAAACTTTCTGTACTCATCGTAGGTTGTTGTCCCTATACACCTGATCTTGCCAGAGGTTAGGACAGGTTTCAGTATGTTTGCAGCGTCAAGGGAACCTCCAGAAGCGGAACCAGCTCCCACCACGGTGTGTATCTCATCAATAAAGAGTATAACATTTCTCATCCTCTGGAGTTCAGCGATTACTTTTTTCAGACGCTCCTCAAAGTCCCCCCTGAATCTGGTCCCTGCCAAAAGAGCACCCATATCTAAAGCGTATATCCTAGCACCCAAGAGCGGAGGGGGCACTTTCCCCATCGCTATGAGTTGGGCCAACCCTTCAGTTATGGCTGTTTTACCAACTCCGGCCTCTCCAACATGAACGGGATTGTTCTTATAACGACGACAGAGCACCTGAATCGTTCTTTCAATAACATCCTCTCTACCAATAAGAGGATCTAGTTCTCCAGCTCTAGCTTTCTCTACCAGCTCGGTGGCATACGCAGAAAGTATTTTGGATTCTCTGTAATACTGCTGTTCCCTCTTTTCCCTCTCGAGAGTTTGCGGTTTCTCCCTTGGTGGGGCAGTAATACCATGAGATATGTAATTCAGTAGATCAAGCCGGGTAATACCTTCTCGCTGGAGGAAAAAAGCGGCATAAGATTCCCTTTCATCGTATATGGATATGATAATATCACCGATATCCAATTCATCCTTTTGGGCATTAGTTGTGTGCCAAACGGCTCTTTCGATAACATTCTGGAAGCTGGCGCTTTGGATAGGTTCCGTGTTTCTCTTTGCCTTTGGAACCTTGGTAGCGAAAAACTCCTCAAGCCTGTTCTGCAGATTTTTTACATCCCCTCCGCAAGCCCTGATGATCTCACTCGACGAGTCAAAGAAAAGGATAGCAAAGAGTATATGCTCCGGGGTTAGATACTCATGCCCCCGCAACTTGGCTTCAGCATAAGCAGCTCGAAATATATTATCAAGTTCACTGCTAATCCTCATAATTCATCCCCACACAGTACTACACCCGTTCGAGACTACAACGCAAGGGAAACCCACGCCTTCTTGCCATGGTATGAACCTGGTTAACCTTTGTAACAGCTATATCATAAACATATATACCACACTCACCGGTACCACGTCTATGAACCTCTAACATGATCTTAGTGGCCTCTGCAGCAGATTTAGAAAACACTTTCATTAATACCTCCACCACAAAATCCATTGTGGTATAGTGATCATTATGAAGGATAACTCGATATAAACTGGGCTCTCCAACCTCTGTTTCCTCTTCAACCTTCTTATCAAGGTCAACAAAACCTTCGTGATCCATCCCTGGCATATTATACCTCCAGATAGATCGTAGAAATATTTTATTTAAAGAATAAATATTTGCAAGTATTTCGTTATCGACCTTAAGGGGTAGATACTTAAGCAATTGCGCGAACTCAACAACTGTGTTAAAAATTTTAAAAAGGAGGATAATAAATGAACGTAGTATGTATTCTCGGAAGTCCCCGGCCTAAAGGTAACAGCACTCTACTTGCCAAGAGTTTCTGCAATGCTGCGAGAAACAAAGGTGCCAGAGTAAAGATCTTCCAATTAAATAAGCTTAACTTTCGTGGTTGTCAGGCCTGCATGGCTTGTAAAACTAAATCAGAACACTGCATACAGAAGGACGACCTAGAAAAGGTGCTGAAAGCCGTGGAAGGTTGTGATGTTCTCGTTCTTGCTTCTCCTATATATTACGGTGATGTTTCCAGCCAGCTAAAGGCTTTTATCGACAGGACCTACTCTTTTCTTAAGAGTGATTATACAACAAACCCTGAACCCAGTCGTCTTTCACCAGGTAAAAAACTCGTTTTCATTCTCACCCAGGGTCAACCAGACAAGACACAGTTTGCCGATGTGTTCCCCCGCTACGAATCCTTTTTCAAGTGGTACGGTTTTACCGAAAGCGAGCTAATCCGTGTTTGCGGTGTAATGGAACCAGCAGAGGTGGAGAAACACGAAGAAGCCATTAAGATAACGGTGGAAACAGCAGAAAAAATCTGCAACAGAGGAAACCGATGAATATCAAAAACTTTACCCTTAACTACAAAACAACCGCCGCTGTTGATGTGCTAGATATTACAAAGGATGTAGCATCCTGTCTGAGCAAAGCGGAAATAAAGAAAGGGCATGTGATAGTTTTTGTGCCCGGTTCAACAGCTGCCATAACCACCATTGAATACGAATCGGGTGTTATTAAAGACCTCATAGACGCCATTGAACGCATGGCCCCGAGGGATATTTCTTACCGTCATGACGCACGTTGGGGAGATGGAAACGGATATGCTCACGTACGTGCTGCGCTACTAGGACCATCGGTAAACATTCCTGTTGATGGGGGACGTATGCTTCTCGGAACATGGCAGCAGATAGTCCTTGTTGACTCTGATAACCGACCCCGGACAAGACAGGTTATTGTGCAGGTCTGTGGGATTTGAAAGGAAAGATAATGAAAAAATTAGTGCTTCTCATAATACTTGTTGCTTCCATTATCCCTATCCCAAGTTATGGTCAAACGGCAATAGAGGCCATTAAGGCCCTCAAAAAGCTGGAAGGTCGGGTTGCAATTGGTCTAAACTACAAAGAGTACGCCCTGGCCCTCGCAGACGCCAAGGTTGATGTGGAACTGTACTTGGAAACCACGTCGGCGAAAAGCAATCCAAAGCTCGTGGATCAGCTCAAAAAAATTGTTGATCATTACGAGAATGCACGAAAGATATGGTTCATAAAGACACTAAAAACAGAGGATTTTGGCACAGCTTTCGGCCACCTCCTCTCACTCCAGAATGGTCCAGAAGGAACGTTGGGACGGCAACTCCTCAATCTTTACCCAGAGGCGAATCGCTCCGTTGAGAAAGGCGGTGCTCTAACCATGGGGGCCTTTGGCAGTAAGGGATCAAACGAGATCCTCGTGGATAACCTCATAAACATCATCTGGAAAAGAGCCTCAGAGGATCTGCAACATGTTGTAGAAATGGTTGTTCATTAACGATGAGTTATGTGTAACATAGTGAAACTGAGATCTCTCCTCAGCGAGATAGAAAACTTAAAACACGAAAACTATTTAAGCCCCACTTTTAAAGAATGGCACCACAGATGTGAGAATTGCATCCTCGAACTTTTTGGACCAAACTCCACACATTTGGAACATTTCCGAGCAATCCTGTTTACTCCCCTATTTTTGAGCTGTTGCAGTGGAGACAGCCAGTTTGACGAGGCGTTTCATAATGGACTGGAAGAGGCCCGCAGACTTATCCTTCTCTGCCTGAAGGATAGTGAGACTTCATGCCTCGGATGAGAAACTTCTTGTGGCCTCCTCGATTAGCAAATGCTCAGACCCCTTGTACTTTGGTGAAAAATGAAAGGGAACTATCCTTTTTGCACCGGCAAGTCGAGCGATCTCGCCCGCCTGATGAGCCGTTAAATGATACGTGGCCTGAGCTCTGTGAACATCTTCCTGAAGAAAAGTGGTTTCAATAAAAAGTACATCTGCATCTTTTGCGAGATGCACTATCCTTTCCACGTTCTCTTTCGAAAAGAGTACATCAGTTACATAAGCTACTCTTCTTCCAGGGGTAATCTTTACAGCCTTTGATCTTAACTCTCCCAGTGGTACAAAAATTTCCTTTACCTCATCTTTCTCCTTCCACCACGCCCTGATTAAAAGATCATCAGGCGAGTCCCTGAAAATGTGTTCCTTTAACGTGTTAAGCCACGGTCCCACGGAAAAACCCATATCTTGAATGACGTTTTTCTTTATGTTTACGTGTTTCTTCTCCTCAAAACAAAAGGCAAGAGAGGGTATCTTATGGTCAAGAAAAGCACAATGTACGCTGAACAGATCCTCATCTATGAGTATTCCCGACGTGTATCTCTTTGACTCCCCTTCACGCCGAAACTTAGTCTTACATTCAAAATGGCCCTCCTCCACTAAACCATCAGGATGGACCTCTACCACTTTCAGAACAAAGTTATTCTCATACTCCTCAACAAGGTTCCAGGAATACGCACCCAACCGGTTCTCTACCTGTTTCAAAAAACCAGATGGACCAAACAAGATTATATTTCGGTCTCTTCCTAAACAAATGCGCACAAGATGATCAAATCCAATGAAATGGTCCATGTGAGTATGTGATACGAAAACAGCGTCAATTTTCAAAACCTTCCGAGCAGGTAGATTGTGGATGTCACCAAGATCAAAAAGAAACGCCCTCCTCTGGTGTTTAAACTCCAGATACATAGCTGGGTCACCAAACGGATCATTTACGAGGAAAGCGTTGAACAATCCTCCCCCCATAGTAAATCTGCTATAGAATGAGACACTTCCGCAATTTTGGACTTGAACTTAAACAAATCCTCCTCGCTCCTTACAACTTCAACATTGAAGAAAAACTCAAAAACAGGAGCAGTAAAAACCTCACTGATGCACTTCAACACTGTTTCATAGTATTTTCCATTATATTCGGCAATACTTGTTTGCACGGGCTCATGAGATCTAAAATCGTCAATAACCAAAATCCGTTCCAGTTCCCAACATGGTAAAAGAGCTCTGCATGTTCTCCAGTACCTGACATCCATTTTCTGAAATCCTATATCGGCGGAATTTGCAACCACAAACCTACACCCTAAGTCCTCCTGCCACTTACCCAAAGGGACACATCTTATATTTGCCCTCTGAAAATGTTGCACGATCAATTCAGTAGCCTCAGCGTAATGATCGGTGGCCACAATTGTAAAGATCGATTCATCTTCATTCAACTTTCGAAGCAACGGATACCACTCTTCTTCGATGGTTAAGCTCTCCATATAACCTCTAACAAAACGTTCCACAGCGCTACGGACCCTTTCTTCACTTACATCTACCGGTTCTTCAGCACAAAGAGAAAGCACCTGTGCAACCATACTTGTCTCGTAACCGATACCGGATGTCACTGCCTCATGCCATGTTGGAACAACGATTTTATCCCAGAAGATAACATCATTACTCACACCAAATTCCGTTAAGCCTGCGCGTTTGAGTTCTTCATTCAACCGCGCTGAATGAGAAAAAAGCACTGCCTTAACACTCAGCGTGCCCGAAAAGTCAAAAATAACAAGGGTACGAATATTCATTAAAAAAAATTATGATAAAAACCCTATTCCTATCAAGGCGTTTTTTCAGGCAAAATATTTTGACAGAAATCAATCGACCTGGTTTATACTGGCAGCTATGGAAAACAAATCGGACACTCTAATCATATGCATCATTTCTTTCATCTTACTAAACATAGCAGATCTCATTACGACCATTAGAGCAACGAAACACGGAGCCCGCGAAGCCAATCCCGTGGTTCGATACCTCTTAAAACACCGCCTTTTTACATTAACAAAACTCACCGTAACGATCATCATCACTTTCGTTCTATTCAGTCTTCCAGAAAATTGTGCCTTGATCATAGCCTTCATTTGCTGCTCGCTTTACCTGTTTGCTTTGATAAATAATGTGCATGTCCTAAGGATTTTGAAAACAAAAAAGGGAGAGATGTACAGCGATGAAAAGCAAAATCTTTAAATTATCCATTGGAAAAGGCGGATATGTCTCTGCCCATCTTCTGGCACCAAACAATATAGAAGCCCGTAATGGTTTAGTTCTTGCGCACGGGTTGGGAAACAACCTTAACCACCCTCTTCTGGAATCGTTCGCAACGGGACTTACAAAAAAAGGCATGATAACCTTGCGTTTTAACTTTCCTTACAGGGAGAGGGGCAAGGATCTACCAGATCCCCAAGAAACTCTTGTAGAAACGTTGTGCCTCGCTTTTGAGTGGTTGAAAGATGAAACACGTTTAGAAACTGAGAATATCTTTCTGGCAGGAAAGTCACTGGGTGGAAGGATCGCCTCACTTGCCGTGGCGGAGAAACTCATAGTTCCTGCGGGAATTATTTTCCTGGGATACCCACTACACCCACCAATAGTAAAATTCCCCCTTCGAAGCTCTCACCTTCACACTATAGAAACTCCTATGCTCTTCTTCGCCGGAACCCGGGATTCTCTCTGCGACCTGAAACTACTGGAAAGTGAGCTAAAGAAAATTAAAGCCCCCTGGAAGCTAGAAATAATCGAAGGTGGAGACCATTCATTCATTCCTCCTGCAGAAGACAAACGTACCGAGCTAGAAATATACCAGGAAATAATCTCCAGAGCATGGAGTTGGATCGAATCACTTAAAAAATTATAGCATGGGAAGATAACGCTCTATCTCGAACTGACTCACATGTGTGCGGAACCGATCCCACTCAACCCGCTTATTCTCTATAAATTTCTCGAAGATGTGGTTACCCAAGGTTTCCCGTACAAGTGCGCTCTTTTCACAGAGGGTTATCGCCTGATTTAAACTGCCGGGCAAAGACACAATGCCTGCTCTTTCTCTCGCCTTCTCATTCATTTCATAAAGGTCTTCTTCGATAGGGGGTGGTAACTCGTAGTTGTCCTCAATACCTTTCATACCCGCAGCCAACATGACGGCAAATGCCAAGTAGGGGTTGCACGCGGGATCAGGTGAGCGAAACTCGATACGTGTAGCCTTTTCCTTCCCAGGTTTGTACATGGGTACCCGGATCATAGCTGATCTATTACGTCTTGCCCAGGAAACATAAACAGGAGCTTCATAGCCCGGCACAAGACGCTTGTATGAATTCACCCACTGATTGCAGATGGCAGTAATCTCCGGTGCATGGACGAGGAGTCCGGCTATGTATTTCTTCGCAATGCTTGAAAGATGGTATTCATCTCTTTCATCGAAAAAAGCATTCCGGTTACCCTGGAAAAGGGACTGATGGGTATGCATACCACTGCCATTGTAACCGTAAAGCGGTTTGGGCATAAATGTAGCATAAACACCATTCTGACGTGCTACCTCTTTCACCGTAACCCTGTAGGTCATCACTTTGTCTGCCATAGCCAGTGCCTCGTCGTATCGGAGATCAATCTCGTGCTGGCTCGGCGCTACCTCGTGATGAGAGTATTCCACGGCAATACCCATTTCCTGAAGAGCAAAAATGGTCTGTCTCCTAAGGTCCGTAGCCCGGTCCAAAGGTATCCCATCAAAGTATCCCGCTGTATCAAGAGGTTGAGGTGTTTTCTCGTCTGTAAAGTAAAAGTACTCAAGCTCCGGACCAACGTAAAACGTAAACCCTTTTTCCGAGACCTTTTTCAGTATCCTTTTCAAACAATACCGAGGGTCTCCCTCATAAGGAGTGCCGTCGGGATTCAAAATATCACAGAACATGCGTGCAACTGGTCTATCAGCGGGTCTCCAAGGTAAAAATTGAAAGGTAGTGGGATCTGGTTTGGCTATCATATCACTTTCCTCGATCCGGCAGAAACCTTCGATAGAAGATCCATCAAATCCCATGCCCTCCTCTAAACCCACCTCAAGTTCCGAGGGTGTTATACTGAAGACCTTAAGCATCCCCAGTATATCTGTAAACCAGAATTGAATAAAACTCACATTTCTCTCTTTCACAATCCGTAAAACATCATCTTTTGTTCTACAAAGTACCATGTCTACAACCTTTCTTCTTTTTAAGATACTCCCAATTTACATTGACCTTGCACCGTTTGCAAGTGCATATGAAGCTGAAACGGCAGACCCTATCGCAGATCCATTCTTAACAACGAAAAAACTAACATTAGACGCATATTCTCCTAGAATCTCTCTTAATGCCCTCTTCACCATCCGTCGGTACAACTGGTTCTGAGTAAAAAGAGCACCATCAACAGCCACTTTGTGCGAACACTTAAAACAAGGATCCATCCATTTCACCACCGCAACTATCGCAGCGCTGATCAATCTTGCGGAACGTTCCAGCAAAAAACGGGCTATCCTCCTAACAAGATTGAGCTCCTCCTTCTTCAAATCTTCCCATCCTAGTAAAACAAGAATATCCCTATCTTCTCTGAGTAAGAGATGCAAAAATTCCGACCTTATTAAATGGGATAGTTCTAAACTCTCTTTGCGAACGGACAGCACACCATTTTCTTTGAGATACTTCAAAACTAAACGCATAACTTCTCCCAAATACTTTCCCGATGTCATTTTTTCAAACTGCTGCTCACCAGAATTGGGGGACATCTTATCCAATACCTCATCAAACATATTTCTATACAGACGATTAAAACTACCCCATTCCATATTTATGACCACTTCGGACCTCCCTCCTGTTGATGAGTAAATCCGCGACCAATTCTCGAAATAAGAGGCGTTAGTACCTGTACCAAGAATTACTCCCATATCACAGTAGGGATCCCTATACGCCCCTGCAACAAGGGTAGCCACCGTATCATTCATCAATGAGGCCACTCGGATAAAACCCATACCCCTGCGCTGGAGTGCTTCATTTAAAAGCACCGAAACATCTTTACCTAAAACATTCCTAACATTAAATCCCTTTGTCCACCTGATGAGTCTTCCGGAACTAAGGGATGTATGTTCCAAAGGAAAGGAAAAGGTAAAAGCCATAGGATAAAACCCCCCTTGACAAGAAACTCCCCTCAAGAAAGACTCCACGCATACGGCGAGATAGTTGAAAAATTCTTCACAATCCCCATTCATTACATGGGAAGGAACAGCATAAGATTTCATGCCCGTGACCCTGGAATGCCTTCCTCCTTGCAAACTTACCTTCAGCACTTTAATTAATGTCCCTCCAATGTCCAACACAAGATAATCGCCAACTTCAGAGCCTGTAGGACGTCTGGCGTAGGTAGGTAACATTGAGAGTGAGCTTCCACAGCCTTTCAAACCCAGTTCCATTTCTTGATGAAAAGACAAAATCATCTCATCTATCTGCTCCAACGATAGAGAGAAAAGTTCTCTCATCTCAGAAACATACGGCCCCAGACGACCTTTAACTCCATCCATAAACGGCCTTTTTATTTTCTATTTCAGCAACCGAAGTTTTTTACCAAACTATCATATTGTTCACTACCTGGCATCTTAAATCCTTTCGCTATGTTTCCGTGAAATTACCCCAATCGTTGCCAAAAGTGATAAAGCCTATGTCACACTCTTAAGGAAGTAAAACAACTCCAGAAACAGACCCTTGAACCCCAGTTTCCCTTTGTAAACCATAGGGGTAAGGATCCTAAAGGATACTTTTGAATCTGCCCGTAAAAACTCTTTCATCCATACCCCTTATCAGACAAGGAATCTACGTCGGAAGGTAAAAAAGTAGCACTATAGTAACCCTTATCAAACGACCGCACAATCAGAGAGACCACCGATAGTAGACCCACCCATTGGCTCCATATGGACTACTTCGATTATGAAACATTATCTCGGTGAAAGCAATAAACCACTGGGGATGTATTTACCGTATCCAGAAGATTAGTCATCTCCTTCTACCAAAACGTTTGGAAAAACCTACATTAAAGTTACCTAGTCCTGATCCGAGGGGAGCGCAAAACCCCAAAGTAGCAGACCGATAGAGTTAATCTCCTTCATGACATAAAAATGTGTTCATCCACCGGCAGTAACATACTCAGCTGTATCCCTCCCGTAAGAGCAAAAGCCACCGGACAAACCGGTGGCTTTTGCTCATCTGCAAAATTACAAGTTATGAGAGAAGTATCTCCTCCGCCTGTTCCCGATAGGCATCCATTACATAGGGAATACCTGAAATCTTTGCCGCCTCCTCTGTAAGAGCCATGAGATCCTTGCGGCTTATGCAGGAAAGGCGAAAATTCCTCGTTCCTGCCATCAACTGCTGAAGCCCCGTTTTAAATTTTTGCGCAAACGTGTAGATCCCAATGGCACCCGTGGGTATATTTTCTATCTCCTTTCCAAACTTTGCCCTCAGTTCCTCGTAACTTACGAATATCTCTTCAAGCTTCGTTCCATAGCGCGAAACTGTCTTGGGAAGATCGTTATTCTTTATCCATTCCCCGATGTTCTTACCCACCATACCTGGTATCATAAGAGCCCTGCCCATACACACAGCTTTCACGTAAGGTTCACCCAACGCTATCGCCTTGAAAACACCGTCTTCCGTGGCAAAACCACCGGCAAAGGCGATATCTGGCACACGGATGTTCTTCGCCCGTAGTTTCTCACAGAACTGATAAGCAAGAGAATGCAGGTAAAAGGACGGTATACCCCATTCACACATCATTGGCCACGGGCTCATACCAGTTCCACCCGGCGCTCCATCTATAGTGAGTAAATCTATTTGGGCATCAGCTGAATACCTTATAGCCATAGCTAGTTCCACAGCCGAATAGGCCCCTGTCTTCAGGGTGATCCGCCTGAATCCCAGTTTCCTCAGTCTCTCCACTTCCGCCATAAAACTCTCACGCGTTACGAATCCCAATCGGGAGTGTCTCTCAAACTCTTTAATGGCCCCAGATCTAAACGCCGCTTGGTTTTCCTCAATAGTAGGATCAGGTAGTACTATGTAACCCCTCTTTTTGAGTTCTAATGCCCTTTCCAACGATCCCACTTTAATTTCACCGCCTATATTCTTTGCACCCTGACCCCATTTGAGCTCTATGGTCGTCAGTTTGTGCTTTTCCAACACATATTCAGCAACTCCCAAACGTGTGTCCTCCACATTCAACTGAACGAGAATCTCCCCATAACCCTCGTGATACCGTTTATAGGTTTCAATGCGTCGGTCCATTTCGGGTGATTTCTTGATCTTTCCGTTCTTATCAACTTCAAGGGCAGGATCAACTCCACAAACATTCTCACCACACACAATGGTAATCCCCGAGATTGCGGCCCCTACCGCAAAATGTTCCCAGTTTCTGCGGGCAATCTCGGTAGAACCCAAAGCACCTGTGAAGATGGGAATCCTCATCTTTACCTTTTCAGTCCAACCGTACTCAGTTTCTGTATCCGCCGCGGGGAAAATAGCCGTATCAGGTCCCGGTTCTACCCCCTCAGGAAGTCCTTTGGCCCCCACAGCGTAACCCTGAATGCTCAAATGGGAATAGTCTACTGGATAATTCTTGTCTGCCCCGGAGGTCATTTCACCGAAACCAGTAGGATAAAGCACCTCTCGCCCTCTGAAGCTGGAAAGCCAAATCTCACAACCCCCACGGCAACCATCTACACATCGGGTGCACAATCCGGACATAGGAACCACGTTTCGAGACCTGTTAAAGGTTCCTGTAGCATCATTTGCGTTTGGTTGTCTTAGGTTCATCTCAACCTCCTCAAGTTTTAATATGATAACTCAATCATGATACTTCATTGTGGACTCTCTGTTTCTTTTTGCCCTAACACTTAAACTTCATAAACACATCCTCAAAGCTCAACATCTCGCTATAATCCAGAACAGTTGACATGGCATAATTTTCCACTGGTACTCCCCGTTCATAAGCTGCAGCCGGTGGATTCAACCCTCCTATGAGAATGAGACCTAGCTTACTCACATCAACTGGTACTTGACACACAGGTTCACCGATTCTACCGATCGCCAGGACCCCTCTGATCCCCCAGCGGGCAAGACGAGAAATAATATTCTGCGTCAGATGGTAACATGGACCGGGGATCTCACGAAAATTGGCGAGAATCATTCCATCACCTCTGAGAGCAGCCCCGTTTACATCAGTCATCTTTCCTCTGATGAACACTTCCGACGGGTCAAGTGAAGACCCTGCATAGCTAATCAGTTCTACAAACCGCAATGGTCGTCCATCTCTAACCTGCAAGATGCCACCAAACTTGGAATCCATAGGTATACCATTCTTGAGGAGCACCCCGTTCACCACCAAACTGCACACTGTCGCTACTGCCACCTGGCCTTTCGGAATCTTAATCCCACCGATCATACAACCAGCTTCAGCAACCTTTACGCGATCACTAACAACAAATCCCGATGAAAAAACAGGCCTCATAATTTCCAGAGCCATTCCAAAAAAATCTTCGGGGAAAAGGGATACGTTCACAGGCAAATACCCCTTTCCCGAATCAGGATCGAACGTGGTTTGGAAAGAGAGTATCTCAATCCTCGAAATAACCATCCCAACCTTGTCCTGAACACGGGCCTTCCCCAACTCATCAATACCCTTTTCCGTTATAACCCGACCATCACGCTTCCCCATTAACCGCGTCAAACCCCGCTCATCCAAGAGACGTAAATGGTACCGCACAGTTCTCTCACTCAAACAAATCCCCTTCTCCTGAAGCTTTCGCGCAATAAAGCGAGAACCCACGGGCTCCTTAGACTCATGGATTACCCTGAGAATCATGAGGGTTTTCCTCTCCACATCATCCGGATAATTCACATAAAGGGACATACTTAAGCGGCAATCGGCAATTTTTTGCCGACCGAATAGAATAGGAGTTACTATTTTGTCAATAAAAAATTACAAAAAAGTTAATTCATTTTTGGTATTTATGTTCTTCAGAAGGAGACGTGGGTCACCAAAAGCCCTTATCTCATCCTCTGTGACAATCTTGTTCCTCAATCCTTTGTATAACACCGATACCTTAAGTTCATCCTTCTTGATCTGATTATAGATTTTTTTCATACAACGCTTAGAATACAATGCATGGAGGGGGTGGAGACCATCTGCCGTTGACGGAACAACAACATCGAATCCCTGTCTGTTTTCGCTCATAAATCTTATGAAATCTGCACTTAAAAAAGGCATATCGCAGGCAACCACAAAAACGTATTCATAATTTGCAAAAAGAAGTGCAGTGTAAATTCCCATAAGTGGACCTTTATCGGGAAGAACGTCTGTAACTATGATGCAATCTAAATCCAAATAAAGAAGGGGATCGTTTGTAACGAGGATAACTTCAGGAAAGATCTCTTTCAAAACCCTAACGGTTCGATCAATGATCCTCTCCCCACAGACTTCGATAAAAGCCTTATTAAACCCCATGCGGGTGCTCAAACCACCAGCTAACACTACCCCTGAAATCATTACAAATGCCCTAATACAAATTAAACTTGCCAAATTCAAGTGACCGCGTTAGAAATTTTTAATAACTATCAAAGAATGTGGAGGCCAATACATGTACTGGGAAAAGGAAATAGAAACCCTCGAGCGAAGACTGCTGGAAACGCTGCAATTTGAGAAATTAATAAATACCCTTCAGAGGGCATCAAAATCGCAATACTACAGCAAACTATTCCGCGAAATAGGTTTCTCGCCGGAGAATATAAAATCGCTTGACGATATAACGAAAATTCCTCCCACAACAAAGGATGATCTCAGAGAGCACTGGCCATACGGTTTTATTGCGGTTCCAAAAGAGGAATTGGTGCGTATGCATTCATCGTCGGGAACAACGGGTAGAGCTACTATCGTATTCCATACACAGAACGACCTCAATGTCTGGACGAATCTCTTAGCCCGATGCATGTTCATGACGGGTATGAGAAAATCAGACGTCTTCCAGAACATGATGAGTTATGGATTGTTCACAGGTGGTTTGGGTTTCCACTATGGAGCGGAAAAAATAGGGGCCCTCGTTATTCCCGCCGGGGCAGGGAACAGCAAAAGGCAAATCCAGCTTATGATGGATTTCGAAACAACAGTCATACACATTACACCGAGTTATGCCCTTCATCTCTCAAGTGTCTTTGAGGAAATGCATCTCAACCCTAGAGACACCAAACTCCGCATGGCATACATCGGAGCTGAACCCCACTCTGAAAAAATGAGACAGAAGATCGAAGAAATATACGGTATTAAAGCGTTCAACTCGTACGGTCTCTCAGAAATGAACGGCCCGGGGGTAGCCTTCGAATGTCCGTATCAGAATGGTCTCCACATATGGGAGGACAGTTTTCTTGTGGAAGTCCTAGATCCAAAAACCCTCGAACCAGTACCAGACTGTGAGGAAGGAGAACTCGTTCTTACCACACTTGATCGTGAAGGTATGCCTCTCTTACGCTACCGAACCCGGGATATAACTAAAATTTTACCTGGTGACTGCCCCTGTGGCAGAACACACAGAAGAATTGACCGCATTAAAGGCAGGACAGACGACATGTTGATTGTGAAAGGTGTCAACATCTTCCCCCTGCAAATTGAGAGAAAACTAATGGCCATTCCTGGTGTTGGAAAGAACTTCCTCATCATTCTTGACCGTGAGGATTATACCGATATCATGACAGTTAAGGTCGAGGTTGAACAGCAGTACTTTGACGGTGACATCAAACACCTCGAACAACTAAGGCGAAGAATTATCGATGAATTACGCAGCGAGATTCTCATCACCCCTAGGGTAGATCTTGTGGAGCCCAATACGCTGCCACAAACAGAGGGTAAGGCCAAACGGGTAATTGACAATAGAAAAGACTGAACAAATGAAAGGGGGTATTTTCCATGATTGCCAGCCAACTTTCCGTCTTTGCAGAAAACAGGCCTGGAAAACTTGCCGCCGTCACATCGATCTTAGCAAAGGAGAAAATAAACATCCGGGCAACCACGATATCCACGTCAGACACATTCGGTGTCATCAACCTTATTGTAGACGACCCGGAGAGAGCCAAAGAGGCACTCACGAAAGCAGGCATGATGGTTCGTCTGCGACCTGTTCTCGCTGTACTTATTGAAGATCGACCAGGGGGGCTGGACAAACTAACGCAACTTCTGGCAAAAGAAAACATAAACATCAATAACGCGTACGGATTCGTCCTGGAAAACAGGGTAAGTGCCGTATTCGTCGTGGACGTGGATCAACTGGAGAAAGCGGAAAAGCTCGTAGAAAAGCATGGCTTTAAAACCCTAGATAGCGAAGAACTAGCAGCAGTGGAACCCTTCCACTACAAATACTGAACGGATAAGGCAAAGAAATGGACACGTCCTCTGAGAATAATCACAATGATAATTATGTTCTGCAACTTCAAAAGGAAATCGAAACGGAACTAAAAGAGGGGAGACTCCCCTGCGTCAGTGCAGAAAAACTATCAAGAAGGAAAAACTTGCGCCTTCAGGAGATCGGCTACGTATGTAACACTCTAGGCATCCGTATCGGATGGTGCCAGCTCGGGCTCTTTGGTCATGGATCTAAAGGTAAAATCCTGATAAAAACCATCCAGCCATCTCCAGAAATGGAAAAAATGATAAGACGTTATCTGGCGAACGGCAGCATACCGTGCTGTTCTGTATGGAAGATTGCCGCAAAACTTAGGTTGCCGCGGCTCTACGTGGCAGCCATGTGTGAAGCCTTAAATGTAAAAATCAGCCCCTGTCAGCTCGGTGCTTTTTAAAAACTACTCGTTTCTTTCTGCCCAGCGGGCAAGTACGAAAAGCATATCGGCAAGACGATTGAGATACTCATGAATATGAGGGTTATTCACCAGTCCCTCGTTCTTTAAACGGGCAGCGTTCCTCTCCGCCCTTCTTATAATCGTCCGTCCCACATCAATTTGAGCAGAAAGGACCGTCTCCCCCGGGTATATAAACTCCCTCTTCAGAATGACATCCTTTTGTAGCTCATCTATGATATCTTCTATCCTCTTGACATCGTCAGCACCTATTCTGCGATTTAACTTCACCACATCCTCAGGTACACACGATAACTCAGCACCCATAACGAGGAGGTCTTTCTGGACACTAAGAATGATCTCCTTCACCTTATCGCTCTGTGATATAGCCCGAGCTACACCAAGAGCAGAACTCGCCTCATCCAGCACTCCGTAAGTTTCTGGTCGGGGATCAAACTTCGGTACACGCTGACCTCCTAATAAACTCGTTTCTCCCTGATCACCCTTCTTGGAAAATTTCATTGGCCCCGCCTCCATTAGTAACTGAGCTTTTAGTACAGAAGAATACCTACTACGTCAATGATAATTAACCTAAGTACCGTATCTCATCTTCAACTCCGCCAACGGAGGGATACCCTTTCTCCCACCAAGTTTGGTGCTCACCATAGCCGCTGCCCAAGCACCGAGATCAAGACATTGCCCAGGAGGCCAACCTTTTAAAAGTCCCCAGGCCACACCGGCATGAAAAACATCACCACATCCCGTGGTGTCCACCGTCTGCACCTTGTAAGCAGTTCCTTCTATCCACTGACCATCCACAAGGGCAATGTAACCCTCAGCACCCAGTGTTACTCCCACAAAAGGACAACCCAAGTTGGCGAGATATTCGCAAGTTTTTCTTGGTGACTCGGCAAGGGACCGGGAGAACACCTCAGAAACTATAAAACAATCACTCAACGTTGCCATCTCCAGCATACCCTCCCTTAGTGTCCCCGCATCAACAAAAACGGTAACTCCCCACTTTTTGGCTTGTCTACAGGCAAAAAGTGAGGCCTCAACAAACAACCCATCAGTGTAGAGCATCCTGCTTCTTTTGAGCTTTTCGAGATCCAGTTCTTCGGGTTTAATAGATTCCCCTGTGGGACGCTGCCAAAAAATGGTTCGACGACCATTTGAAGGCTCAGCGACGATGAAGGCAAACTGGGAATAGCAACCCTTCCTCACAACTACCCTGCTAACATCCACGCCTTCCTCCGCTAGATCTCTCAGGATCAGCGAGCCAAAATCGTCATCTCCCACAACACCGGTGAAAGAACATGGAATTCCCCACCTGGTTAAAGCCACCATAGCCGTCGCCACCGGACCACCACCCTCGATGTGGAGATTGGTAAACTCACACTTCACATCCGGTGGTGGATACGAAGAAATCAGTCCTATATAATCCAGAGAACATTGTCCCAAACCAAAGACACAACCGCTCATAAGTGTTTTCCTTTATACGAAACCCTTGACGGAATGGCAAGTAGAAGGTAGTAAATTTAAAGTTTCACAGAGAGGTGAAAATGATGCCCCTTTATCTCGTCCAACACGGTCTCTCCTATCCAGAGGGAATAGATCCCAACCGCTCATTGACGGAGGAGGGTAAAAAAGCTGTGGAAAGAGTTGCAAAAATTGCAGCTAAATTCGAAATCCCAGTTTTACGTATCATTCACAGTGGCAAAACCAGAGCGGCACAAACGGCAGAAATCATGGCAAAATACCTAAAACCGCCTTTTGGCATTTTAGCTGAGGCTGGTCTCAATCCAAACGATGATGTGCTACAAAAGGTTCCTGATCTTCACCCAGACAAGAATGAAATGATTGTGGGTCATTTACCATTCTTGGAGAGATTGGTATCATACCTGATAACAGGAACGATTGAAAAGAGAATCGTAAAATTTCAGAATGGCGGTATTGTCTGCCTGGATCGTGAGGGAAATGCGCCCTGGTTTATAAAGTGGATCTTGGTGGCGGAACCCAAGTAAATATGGAGGTTATACAAATGGAAGACAGAAAAATTAAGGTGCTCGAAGCCATGAAAATAGCAGGAAAGCCTGTGCGACCCGGTGATGTGGCGAAAACCACAGGCCTGGACAGCAAAGAAGTCTCAGCAATAATTGCAGAACTTAAGAAGGAAGGAAAGGTAGTTTCCCCCAAGCGTTGTTTCTACGAACCAAAAAACTGACGTTCTGGATGTTATTCCTCCTCTTCAGGAAAGCAGATAGCTTCCCATATACATCCTTCGCAATTATTCTTCCGCCAAGTATCCCTAATGCGAGGGGTCATCTTAACCAAGATATCTCTCTTGGTAACTGTATCGCCCACATGCAAATCCAAAAGACTGAGCGCTAAACGGTCCTCTTCTCTTATCTTATCCTCACCAAAATAAGCACACCCACCATCGGCAAGATGAGGACACTCCTTACAGACGTCGTCTGCCCCATTTACCAGGACAGCTTTTTCACCACCCCAGCGCCCAACTATCTTACGTAAATTTTCCACAAACCCCTTGCTGTATCCTTCACCCTTAAAGAACTGCAAACAGAAGAGGTGATGTCCCCTAAGTCTTAAAACTTGCTCCATACTCCTATATCCTCAACAAAAGAGATTCCCTATGGTGACAACATCTTGAACTGCTTGTGCACAAATAGAAAATCACCCCCCTCATGACCAACATAAGGCAGATCAGAATATTCAGGAGTCTGGGGGGCATTGGTCGCTACCAGTTTTCGCAGCTCTTCGAAAAGACGAGTTCCCTCCATAATGCCTCTATTCTTGTTGAGTACATCAATGAAAAGTCTGGCAAAAACAGAATGACCCTCTCCGCCCTCATCCAGCACGGGTTCCACACCACCTGAGGTAAGAACAACCCGCGTTCTCTTCTCTGCCAGACGGCGGAGATAATCAGAACCCTTCACTGTCACGGTTACTCCCCTTGTGAGGGTACCACTGTAACAGCTATCGGCAACAACGATTACGTGCTTGGCCGCCATTGCTTTAAGGGCATCGGAAATGTCATTCGTAGATATCCAGTTGGCCACACTATCGGCATCGGCATCGGCAGGCAACCAGTATCCCCTACCCGTATCCCGATCCAGGTAACCATGTCCGGCATAGTAGATCAGAAGATTGTCCCTCTGGGTAAGACTCTTCCGCAGTTTGCTGAAGGCATCCATAATCTGCTTTCGAGTAGCATTGATTAGCAGAACTACCCCGTACCCATACTCTTTGTCTAACAGAGCACCTACAGCTTCCGCATCACGGCGAGCTGTTCGTAGTTTTCTTAAGTGTTTGTATTCGTCGATTCCAATTACGAGTGCATAATAATTACCAAAATCAATATTCGCACCCTCCTTAATGCGTAACAGTTCATCATGTCTCTGTTTGGCTATTTCTGCATACCGCCCTTTAGGGTATTTCTGTAGATACTGGACAAAATCCTCCAACTTTCTAGAATCTTTCACTGTTTCCCAGAACTCAATCTCATCCCTCTCCGCTTTTAAAGCCTCCAGCTGTTTCTCCAGCATTTTCGCCAGATCTGTATATCTTCCCTTTGGATACCGCCTCAGGTACTCCCGGAAATCCTCCGGCCGCGAGCTTTCTCGTATGCTGTTCCAGAAAACCATCTCCTCGGTATCAGTTTTCACTATCAGGAGTACATCAATGCGGGACTTTGCGAGATCTGCAAATAATCCATCGGGGTACATTTGAAGATAATTCTTGTAATCTTCTATGTTCCTACTATTCTCAATCTTCTTCCACAAACGCAATTCCAAATTGTCGTGTCTATCCCTAACTGCGAGAAGATTATCGATCCGTCTCTTTGCCTGATCAGCGTATATACCCAGTGGATACCTGTGCAGATATTTACGCACCTCTTCGGGATCCTTACTATCCCTAACTTTTTCCCATAATGCCTCTTCCACCTCCAGTTCACCCAAAACCGAGGTGGCCGCACGTAGGCGCTTGGCCGAAGCTACAGCCATATCCACAAAGAGACCTTTGGGAAATCTTTCTATATAGGAGTCAAAATCAGCAGCGTTTTTACTATCCTTGATCCTGCCCCAATACGCCACATCCTGTTCTATGATCTCCCTTTCCTCTAAGGCCTGGATCCTGGCCTTAGCAGCCCCCTGGAACATTCCCTTTGGATAAAGTTCCAGGTACCTTTTATAACTCGATATACTGTTCTCCCTTGACACATTTTCCCATAGGCGCTTTTCTTCCTCTGTTGTCTCCTCTTTCTTCTCTACCACTCCTTCTGAACCAGGCACGGCCAAAACAAATACATCCGCCGGTAAACTCTCCAAAGGAGGCAAAACAGCGAGACCTCCATCCTTTGAAACAAGGGCATTCTTCTTTTTAAACTCCATACGAAAGAGGTTCGAACCTCCACCGATGTTTAGGAGACCTGCACCGGCTACACTGTAACTACCAGAGATTACGCTTTTATCAAAATCAAGGCTGTTAATCGTGAATTTCATGTAGTACGCCCCTGGAAAGAACAACCAAGAACAAACGGGACTACTTTCCATAATCACGTTTGTAGGTGAGATAACAGAAACAGTTACAGGGGCACTGGCACAAAGTAGTGGCCCAAGCCATCTACCTTTTCCGTCCATCATGAACTTTATCTGAGCTGTCTTTTTATCAAAGGTTGCCTGAAAGATGTATGGTTCACTGTACGAAGCAATACCAGGGAAAGGTCCCCCTTGAACGTACCATCGAATACCCTTTTTCTCACATGTTTCACCATCATCCCCCAGGGTACAGATATCCGCCTGGGTGTTCTCATTGGCCTTAATCATGGCAAGGAGTCCCCCCATTATCCTATCTCTGGTATACTTCTCAGCGGATTCACACTTGCCGTTCAAACATACCAAAACCTCTTTTGCCTGCTTAACGTCAGCGTCCGATGCGGCGTAACAGCTCGTGCAGAAAGCCAAAACTAAAAAAATTAAGCAGGGACTCACCCGCACCTTTTTAATCCACATACTTAAACCTAACCGATTTTTTTTTGAATTTACCGCTCGAAAGGGAAAAATTCAACCATTTTGCAAGGCGAGAAAAGTTGAATAATGTGGGAAAACTCACTCGAGTAACCGGTAAAACTCCCGGGGTTGTAGCTCTGAAAATTCTCCCACACTTGATAGAAACCTTCTTATATCCACGCAAAGATGGCACTTTGAGACGTATCCCTCCTCCGGTTCATAGCCATATTCTCTGGCATAATTGAACAATCCCCTAAAATCATCAACAATGAGAAACCTAAGCACAGGTTTGTCCAGTAAATGTACACCTTCCCTTAAAAGCTCATCGAGTTTCCGGCAATCACCAAGAGAAATACCTCCGCAGTAACCAGGAAGAAAATTCCCGTAGTTGTCAAAGTGATTATGCCAACTCCTCAAAAAAGGGGTAATACAGGGTTCATTAAAGAAACTACTGGCGGGGTAAACAGGATACATATTGCGCAGCTGATAGGGAGACCTACCCATCAAGAACATCTCCACTCTTTGCAGAGAATTTCTCGTCATACCCCATGATTCAAAGGAAACCCTACCTCTGATGCCTGAACGCTTAAATACACTGTACCACTCCCACTGATAAACCATCACGTTTCCCGGAAAGATTTCCTGGGCGATTCCAATCCCTCGCTCAGTGCGTTCAAAAGGTATAAATTCTAGATAAAAGGGATTAACGGAGATGAGAACCCCTTTTAGGCCTTTTGCCTTCAGCTCAGCAAATCTCTCTCTCGTTATGTCATCGTTTGTACACCAGAAACAGTTCGTTTCCACGAATGTCGAAGGGATTCCTAACTCGGAGGCAAACTGCACGGCATTTAACAATAATTCAAAGTTTATAAAGGGCTCTCCACCTGTGAAATGGAGACCATAATTGAGACTGACTTTTTCACTCCCCTGTGGGGCCGGTTTAATCTTACCAACAAGCTGCTCAAGTATGCATCTCAGGTCATACTCGGAGATCCAATCCTTCCATTCGGGTGCACAGGCATACATACAATACCTACAACGAGCTGTGCACTGATACGAAAGTATCACACCCCCCGAAATAGGCGAAGGTATCTTTACCCTCTCTATCATAGAGAAAACTCATTTAGTTCTCTCGGATTCTGGCTCTGCCAGCTTTACTGCCAAACAGTCGTACACCACCCGTCCACCCTGATAGGTAACAGCAGTCCTGCGTAGCAATCTCCAACCTCCGTTTTGATACATACCTTCATTCTCCAATTTACCCACAATCCCCGGTAATCCATCTAGCCACTCCAGAAGCGCCGGATTATTGGTCAAAACCACAGGTTTCATGCCAGGAACTGCAATAAGAGTAACAGGTTCCACAACTAGGTTCGTAAGATCACGGAAAATAAGGGCTTCTCTTGAAGGTTTCGCCTGAAGCCTTATCATGCGTGCCCTAGCATCAGGTTTCGCCGTTTCCTTCGTGGCATCAATCAGGTCAAGCAGATAATTTCTGATATCGTCTAAATCCTTTACATCTTTTATCCTATCCAACCCCGGATATGACTCCAGAACCTTGGCCAAAAGGGATATTTCTCTAAGATAATGGTTCCTCTGGTTTTCAGGAACGAGGTACATTACCACAAGAGTAACTAGTTTACCATCGGGTGCACCATAATCGATGCCTTGGGGGCTCCAACCGATAACACATTTCAGATCCTCGTCAAAGGGTACCCTAGCATGTGGACATGCCCATCCTTTACCCAGCGCTGTGCATGCCACCTGTTCTCTCTTCAGCACATTGCCCACGATATCCGTCCCCGCAGGTACCTCAGGAAACGCTTCTATAATATGGGCAAGAAATTGGAGTGCGTGGGTTTTATCGTTTTCAGGCAATTCAAAAAGCCTTCCTTCCTGAAGGGCGTCAAGCAAGGTATCCATAGTTTATTCACCTCCATAACGATTGAAAAACCATCTTTTGACTAAATGGGTTAGTGTGGCATAGCTTAGCAAAAAGATAAATATGAAGACCCAATAACTTAAAGGCAACGGCACAAGACCGAGCACATCCGCAAGGGGGGAATAGGGCAACCAGATGCCTATGCCCATCACGGAGATAGTGGTTATCATCATGTACATTGACGGTCTGCTGTCGAAAAAAGGTACACCTCTCGTTCTTATGATATGAACGATAAGGGTCTGGGTAAGGAGAGATTCCACAAACCAGCCTGTCTGAAAAAGTTTCATAACAGCTTCTTTCTGTGTAACAGCAAGCGCAGAATCGATAAAAGCTCTGCACCCAAAACCAAACCACATGAGGGCAAAGGTCGCATAATCGAAAATCGAACTTATAGGACCAATAAACATGATGAACCTCTTAAGGTTCTCCACGTTCCACTTTAGAGGACGGGCAATTTGTTCGTCATCGACGTTGTCCGTGGGGATCCCAGTTTGCGAAAAATCGTAAAGCAGGTTATTTGTTAAGATCTGAACCGGTTGCATAGGCAAAAAGGGCAAAAGGTAACTTGCACCTAGAACACTGAACATATTTCCAAAATTGGAACTGGCCCCCATTCGGATATACTTGATTATATTCGCAAAGACCCTTCTTCCCTCTATTATACCCTCTTCGAGGACAATAAGATTTTTCTCCAAAAGAACGATATCCGCCGACTCTTTGGCTACATCAACAGCTGAATCCACCGATATACCCACATCTGCCGCTCTCATAGCAGGAGCATCGTTTATACCATCACCCATGAATCCCACAGTGTGCCCGTTTCGACGCAATTCCTTTACAATCTGTTCCTTCTGAAAGGGGGTAAGCTTAACAAAAACATTTGCCTCTTCTACCACCCTGGAAAACTCCTCAGGTGTCAACTCCTCAAGTTCAGGACCGGAAACCATCTTTTCCACCACGAGTCCCACATCTTTACAGACCTTCCGAGTAACGAGGGCGTTATCTCCCGTGAGTACCTTGATTCTCACCCCAGCACGGGCTAGCTGCGAAATAGCCTCAGCTGCTGAAATCTTAGGGGGATCGTAGAAGGCTATGTATCCAAGTAAGATGAGTTTACTCTCATCTTCCACAGTAAATACAGTTTTCTCCTTCGGGAATTCCCTGTAAGCTATGCCCAAAACGCGGAACCCATCACGGTTGAGCTCTTCCACATCTTCAAAAAGGTCCCCCTTTATCATATCGATAAGAGGATAAATCTCTTCATCAATCTGGTAATGTGTACAACAGGAATAAATCTCCTCAACTGCTCCTTTGCATATGAGCACATGGTCTCCCTCGTATTCCACAACTACTGACATACGCCTCCTCTGAAAATCAAACGGCAACTCGTCTACAAGACGGCATTGGCTCGTATCCAGATTCACGTACTCCAGTATGGTACGATCAATCAGATTTCTCAAACCCGTCTGAAAGTAACTGTTCAGGTACGCGTAATTAAGAACCTCCTCGCTTGTATTGCCCAGAATATCTACATGGCGCTCGAGAACCACCCGGTCCTGAGTTAGGGTTCCGGTCTTATCTGTACATAGAACATCTATCGCCCCGAAATTCTGTATAGCCGCCAATTTCTTCACTATTACCTTTCTTTTGGCCATCGTCAGGGCCCCTTTGGCCAGATTCACAGTAATAATCATGGGTAGCATCTCCGGGGTCAGACCAACAGCTATAGAAAGACCAAAGAGGAGGGCTTCCAACCAGTTCCCTTTTGTTAAACCGACAACAAAGAAAACAACACACACCATCACCATCATCAATCGCATCATCAACCACACGAAGGACCGGATACCCAAATCGAAACTCGTTTCTTCCCTTTTCTTTGCCAATTCCTCGGAAATAGCACCGAAAAGAGTTCGCGATCCCGTATTGAGAACCAAACCTTTTGCCGTACCGCTGGTTACAGAGGTACCCATGAAGCATAGGTTCGGCAGTTCCAAAACAGAACGTATCTCAGCAGTAGGTGTCAGCGCACTTTTCTCCACAGGCATGGACTCCCCCGTTAGTGCCGATTCACTCACAAAGAAGTCCTTGGCAGTGATAAGACGGAGATCCGCTGGTATAATGGAACCCACCTGAAGTAGTACAACGTCCCCTGGAACCACTTCAGAAACCCTGATCTCCATTTCCCGCCCTTCTCTCAAAACGTAAGTCCGTGTTTGAACACGCTTACCAAGAGCTTCAACAGCCTTGTTGGAACGACGGTCCAGTACATAAGAAACTCCTACGCTCATAAGGACCATAGCCGTTACAATCAACGTTGCTTTAAATTCCGCCAAAAGAGAAGAAACTGAAGCGATAACAAGAAGCTGTATAACAAGGGGACTTTTCATTCTTTCAAGAATGTCCGCCCAGAATCCAAGACGTTTGGTGTGGGAGAGTTCGTTTGGCCCAAATTCCTCAAGACGAGACCGTACCTCATCGGAACTCAATCCCATCTGAGATGAACCCATAACAGCGAAAACCCTCTCCAGCGGTAACGTACAGAGTTCGATAAGCCTCTTCTCCTGCTCCTTCAACGATCTCTGACGCACGAGTTGAGCCCTTGCATTTTCAAAAAGTCTGGAGGAAAAACCTCTACCCATCAATCACCACCCCAGCGAAAGATTTCCCGCAGAGGGTAAAAAACACCTCTGAGATAAAAAAATGGATTGATTTCAGATTAACCCTTCCGGACAAAAAGTCCTGCCAGGAAGGAAAAACATCTTTGATTTTCATGATCCACCTCACCTGGCCGCTGGTGGGATTTTCTTGGCGGCCTGAGGTGAATCGGAGAAGTTTAATTACTCATATCCCGGCTTCACTTCAAAAGCCGCACTCCACAACCGTAGCGGTCCAGGTTCTCTTTTTTTCAATCATTTCAACGTGGCCACTACGACTGCCATCGTTATCGTTCATAGAGTATCCTCCAAAATAAAGGCAGAATTATAACCGCGCATCCACCAGAGATTGGCCCCCTATGGCCTATTTAATCAAAAAAGTCAAACCTTTTCTTTAACTCGTGGTTCAGGACATTCTCGAAAAAAGAATCTCCGCCTCCCTCTGCAACTGTAAAAGTGCAGGAGAAAATTCCACAGGATATGGCGGCTCTGTTTTCAATTCTTTCAGATGAGAAGGTAATCTATCCAATTGCTCCCTAACATACCCCGCCACTACCTTAAGATCACACTCTGGGATTAAACGATTGCCCTTCTCCATCACCTTTATGATGAGTTGCTGACCTTCACAATAATCACCCTCAACAGTCACAATATCTCGTTTCATAATTTCACCATCGGACTGACGGAAAACCACCTTTCTTCCAGGAATGGTAATCTTCCCCTCAGACTTTTTGAATCGCGGTTTACCTGCATACTCCATAAGCTTATAGGCACAGTCCATGTATGGTACATCCTCAGAGGTATCAAGCTTAGTACCCACACCGAAACCATTCACTGGGGCACCATAACCTAAAAGATCCTTAATGATGTATTCATCTATGTTTCCACTTATAAATATTCCTATGTTTCTGAACCCACTCTCGTCCAAAATACGACGCACTTTTTGGGACGTTTGTAGCAAATCACCACTGTCAATTCGAACAGCCCGGACCTGAATTCCCTCTTCGGCTAGTACTTTCGCCACTCTGACAGCTATTTTTGCTCCATTTTCCGTATCGTAAGTATCAATAAGCAGTGTGACATTTCCAGGATTGGCCCTTGCGAAATTCAGAAACGCCTCCTCTTCGCTGTCGTGTGCCTCTATAAAGGAATGAGCCATTGTCCCCGCACTGGGTATACCATACACAAACTCTGCCAATACATTCGATGTGGAAGCAAATCCGCCAATGAAGTTAGCCCTCGCTGCAAGAATTCCTGCCTCTGCCCCATGTGCCCTGCGGAGACCAAAATCAACAAGGACTGCCCTTCCCGATGCTGCAAGTGTACACCTTGCCGCTTTGCTGGCGATCAAGGTTTCATAATGGATTATGTTTATCAAACGCGTCTCTACGAGCTGCGCCTCTGGTAGCGGAGCCACTACCCTAACCACAGGTTCACCGGCAAAAAAGATCGTGCCTTCTGGCATCGCATACACATCCCCACGAAAGCGAAAATCGGCAAGGTACGAGAGCAGCCTCTGAGAAAATTTGCCCGTTCGCTCTAGAAACAAAATTTCTTCCTCAGAAAAACGCATATCCTCCAGAAAGCGTAAGAACGTGTCCAAACCCGCAGATACAAGGAAACCCCTGTTGCTAGGTAATCGCCGAACAAAGAATTCAAAAACCGCTTCTTCGTCCATACCAGCCTGGAGGTATCCTTCAAGCATCGTCAACTGATAAAGATCTGTCAACAAAGGACTTCTGTGGGGGTTCATCTCAATCCTCAATGTCCGTTGAATTAATAATGTGGGCGCCCTTTCCCCTCATCTCTGCCAGTGCCCTATCACCATCACCTGGTTTAACATCTACTGCACGTACACAATCAGCCAGAACGTATACTTCGTAGCCACCCTGGAGGATATCAAGAACAGTACTCAGAACACAATAATCTGTTGCCAGACCTCCAACAAAAACCCTCTTTATGCCTGAAGATCTCAAGTGTTCTTCGAGTGAACAACCAAGCTCATCCTTTCCGGAGAAAGCAGAGTACTCCTCTTTGTTTTTATCCATACCTTTAGAGATGATTATAGCCTCCACAGGTATCTTCAGATCAGGAGGGAACTCCGCATCCTCTGTATCCTGTACACCGTGCCGTGGCCATGGTCCTCCCTGAGATTGAAAAGAACAATGATTCGACGGGTGCCAGTCCCGGGAAAAGAAGATGGGAAGGCTTTTTCTCGCAAACCGATCAGTTATTTGATTAAGAGGCTCAATAATTCTGTCACCATTAGGAACGGCAAGAGAACCTCCCGGCAAAAAACAGTTCTGAACATCAACAACCACAAGCGCATCTCCTTCCTGCAAGAAAAGACCTTGCCTTCCAGAAGTAACCATCTTAGCTTTCCTCCTTTAATTTTATTTCCTTAATGCCGGGTAAAAATTGAAAAAGAAGTGTTTTCTTATACCATATTTCTCTCTCATTTCAAAACAGCAAAGATCCTGAAAACGACTTTTCTTTTGCCATGAGCAAACTTTTATGGTTTAAGAAACGCATGAAAGTTCTCGTGAGAAAGGCGAACTACGATTACAATTCCCTCCGGGAAGAGGTGTTTCAAATCCTTGATTGTCTACGTACGAAATCATGGAAGAATAAGAAAGTACTAATAAAACCTAATCTTCTTCTACCATCGTCACCCGATCAGGCAATCTGCACCCATCCCATGGTTGTTCGTGCTGTCTGTGAATACGTCATTGATTGTGGAGCCGTTCCAAATGTAGGGGACAGCCCAGCCATGGGTTCCTTTCAGGATATTTTGAAGAATTTAAAACTGGATGAAACTCTGAAAAACATATCCGTTTCCTGTTTTCCTTTTACCGCGAGTACCTTGGTGAACTGCGGTCCCCCATTTGGCCATATCGAACTTGCAAGGGATGCTATTGAAGCCGACGTGGTGGTAAACCTTCCGAAACTGAAAACACACTCCCAGATGATTCTTACCCTTGCGGTTAAAAATCTCTTTGGATGCGTGGTGGGTTACAGAAAAGTGGAATGGCATCTCAAAGCAGGTGTCGATAGAGACCTTTTTGCCCTATTGCTCCTCAGTATCGCCCAGAAGATCGCCCCGGAAATCAATCTCCTTGACGGGATTGATGCCCTTGAGGGAGAAGGACCTGGAAAAAGAGGCCAACCCCGCCACTTAGGAGTGATTATAGGTTCCGACAATGCCATAGCGGTTGACGTTGCCGTTTCCCGCATGCTCTGTATACCGGTGCACCATGTACCAGTCCTACGGGTTGCGGAAAAATTGGGTCTCCTCAAAGAAGATCTACATGTGGAGGGAAATCTGCCCACCATAAGAGATTTTAAATTACCATCCGTAGAACCAACCTTAAAGGGACCAGTTTTTTTAAAAAACGCCTTAAGAAACCTGCTTCTTGACCGTCCCCAACCGGATCAAAAAAAATGCAATTTCTGTGGGGAATGTTCACGCATTTGCCCAGCTCAGGCAATAGCAATGACAGAAGAACAGGTAACTATAATCTATGATAAATGCATCCGGTGCTACTGTTGCATTGAGGTATGCCCCATGGCAGCAATGGCAAAAATAGAAAGCTTGCCGTCACGTATAACAAAGAGGTTTATCAACTCCTGCTAGAATAGATCCGCGAAGATCAATCCCTGCCTTCGTACCAGAGGTCGATGACCTTCCACTATTTCACAGTGATATCCCCCAAAAGCCCTCTGTTTCTCATTATAATTGCTGCAACACTCAACTTTTTTAAAATCAATTTCCACTATACTTTTTAAAATATTTTCCTTCAACACCACTTAACCTTGCGCTCAAAAGACTTGACATACAATAAAAGGAGAATTAAACAACTTGCAAACCTTAAATATGTACAGAAGGAGGGGAAAATGAGACAGTTCAAATCGCTTTTTTACGCAACTTTGTTTTTTACGTTTATAGCCCTAATTCTCGGAGGATGTGCAAAACCTCCTGAAGAAGAGAAAGCAGCCGCTAAAGGCGCAATGGATGCCGCACTCGCGGTGGGTGCTCAGAATTACGCGCCTGCTGATTTCTCCACAGCCAAATCGGCCTGGGAACAGGCGGAAAAATTTATGAGCGACAAAAAATACGAAGATGCCAAAAAGGCCTATCTGAGTGCAAAGCAGGCTTTTGATCAGGCCAAAGTTGCAGCACAGACGGCGAAGAAAGCCATGACTGAAGAGGTTACAAAAGCCGTTGCTGAACTGGAAGATAGCTGGAAGGCACTCGTAGATAAAGCCAAAAAAGTGGAAAATAAAATGAAGACTGATCTCGATTCATGGAAAGCGGATTCTAAAACCTTTGAAGATGGTTTAAAAACAGCCAAAGATACCATTGCTACCGATCCTCTAAAGACAAAGAAAAAGATAGATGAACTAAAGAGTATAATAGAAAAGTGGGATGCCAAGGTTAAAGAACTGGCTGCCATTCCCGAAAAACCAGCAAAAGGCAAAAAGAAGTAGAAAAATCAGACCTCATAAAAATACAGCGGGAATCCTGAAGTCAGGATCACCGCTGTATTTTTTCCAATTTAGCAAGAGCCTCAAGGGCTTGTTTCTCATCGCCCATAGCTAGTGAAGCTTCCGCCAGACGTATAAGATGTATAGGAGTCATAGGTTCTGCCTCCGCAGCCAGGTTGAATGCTCTACAGGCCTCTTCAAAATGGGACGTCTTAAAAAGGGTATTCCCCAAACGGTGATAATAGGAACCAGTAAATTCCCTTCTAAGATCAGCTGCTTGTGCGTACGCCCCAAATGCACCCTCCACATCCCCCATCTCAACGAGAATATCCCCCATGGTTAAGTAATAGGATGGCTGAGTGGCATCAAAGGCTATACATAACTTTAAGGCGGAGAGAGCCCCCTCTGGCATGCTCACCTCAAGGTAGGCCCGAGCCATGTGTTCGTAATATATCCCAGCTCCATCAGGATCAATAGTTGCAGCCCGTTCGAAAGCCTCTTCAGCACCTTTCAGGTCATTTATAACGATCAGAGCTTCTCCCAGACGGCAATATGCCATTGTATCCTGGGGATCCATTATTATCATGCGCTGGAAAACCTCAACGGCTTTATGGGGCAATTGCGCCCTCATATAGGCATCACCTAAGTCCCCTAGAAGAGAAACGTCTTCCGGATAAGCCACGGCTGCCCGCTCGCATAGTTTAACCAGACGGTCAGTCATCCCTTCCTGTTTGTATATCCGAACTAGTTCATCAAAGGCAAAGCCAGTAAAAACGTTTCGGGAAACTTCACGCTCGAAGATGTCTTCAAAGCACGCAATGGCTTCTTCAATTTGTCCGTTATCAAGGTACGCCCAAGCGAGTTTCAAACGGTAGGAATCATCCTTTGGAAAAAGTTCCACCATAGCCTGGTAGACTCTTACCGCTTCTTCAGGGTTTTTCCCCTCCAACCCTTCTTCTCCAGGATGATCTTCGTTGTTTTGCAGCATCACAATCCTCCCGAACCTTTAAACTTACAGGCTCAGACTTCAACATGAACTGCAATCACCACCACATCCTCCAAAAAATTTAAGGCTGGATGTCAATGTGAATCCTGAACCCATCGGCCCGCTCACAAAATCCACCACAATTGGCTTTGCCTCTTCCAGAAGTTCCTTCTCAATGATGAATGTCAAATCACCATCAATAATTAACTCGTCTCCCTCCTGAGGCTCATCTAGAGCCATCCCTAATATAGGACCGCTACATCCCATGGTTAGGAAAATCCGGATAGAATGGGGTTTTTCACGATCCTTAAGAAACTCTTTAATCATTTCACTTGCCTTTTGCGATACTTGTAACATAGCAACTTCTCCTTTTGCTTAGGGTTGAAAACCCTATATTTGAAATGGTACGTTAACCACCAAGAAAAGGTTTGTCAAACTATTTTAAAAAATATATTTTTTGCCTATGGTAAAATTGACCCTTAAAGAGTGGATCCAGAGGGCTGAAAACAACCCCCGTTTCATGGAGAACGTACGGGCTTTCAGAAGAATACCTCCTTTGCCTGCCGAGTATGTTGATTACCCAACCTGGGTCGACAAGCGTCTTTTGGAGGTTTTAGAAAAAGGAGGGATAAAAAATCTCTATTCCCATCAGAGAGATGCAATAGACCTCATCCGACAGGGAAGAAATGTGGTTATTGTTACACCTACAGCGAGCGGGAAAACCCTTTGCTACAACCTTCCCGTTCTGCAGCGTATACTGGAAGAAAAGGAAACAAGGGCAATCTACATATTTCCCACCAAAGCGCTCGCCCAGGATCAACTGCATGAAATAAACGAAATTACGGGAAAACTACGTATTCCCATTGCCGCCTTCACGTACGACGGCGACACACCCAACGATGCCAGGCAGGCCATCCGTAAGCATGGACACATTATCATAACGAACCCCGATATGTTGCACACTGGAATACTGCCACACCACACAAAATGGCAAAAATTGTTCACCAATCTTCGCTACGTAGTCATAGACGAACTTCATATCTATAGGGGAGTTTTTGGCTCCCACATGGCAAACGTCATTCGGCGACTATCCCGCATATGTCGATTCTACGGTCAAGATCCTGTATTCATATGCTGCTCCGCCACGGTGGCCAATCCAAAGGAGCACGCCGAATCCTTACTGGAAAGACCAGTATCGCTGATCGCCAAAAGTGGTGCCCCCAGGGCAGCTAAAACCTTCATTCTTCTGAATCCACCTGTCATTAACCGAGAATTGGGTATCAGGCAATCACCAATGGTGCCAGCCCGGGAAATAGCCGCCGATCTCGTTGAGAATGCCATACAGACAATAATATTTGTGACTAGCAGACTCAATGTGGAAGTATTGACAAAATACCTAAGGGATCGTTTTCCGGGCAGTGTAACAGAAGATCACTATCCAGTAGCGGGATACCGAGGAGGTTATTTGCCAGATCTGCGCAGGCGAATAGAAGCAGGGCTTAGAAGGGGTGATATAAAAGGCGTGGTATCCACGAACGCACTGGAACTGGGAATCGATATAGGAGATCTAGATGCCGCTATACTTTTTGGTTACCCTGGATCCATCGCCAGCACGTGGCAGCAGGCAGGAAGAGCAGGAAGGAGGAAAGAGGAGAGTGTAGCCATTCTCATAGCCCGTAGCACCCCAATGGACCAATTCCTCGTAGAGAATCCTGAATACTTCTTCTCCCGTTCACCGGAGTTCTGTAGAATCAACCCCGACAATCTCCTGATCCTTGTCCAGCACATAAAAAGCGCTGCATTTGAACTACCCTTTGAAGAAGGGGAAGAATTCGGGGGGGATAAACTCAATGACATTCTCGAATACCTCACTGAAAAAGGAATTTTACACCATGTGGGATCCCGCTGGCACTGGTCGGCAGAAAGTTACCCTGCCGACGAAGTGAGTCTAAGAAGCGTCAATCCCGAAAACGTAGTGGTGGTAGATACCACGGAAAGAGGAAAGAACAGAGTCATTGCAGAAGTGGACTGGGACAGTGCTTTTACCTCCGTCTATGAAGGAGCCATATACATGGTAGAGTCCCAACAATACCTAGTGGATAAGTTGGATTTGCAAAGAAAGATTGCCTACGTACACGCTGTAGAAGTTGATTACTATACCGACGCTATGACATACACACACGTACGTGTCATAGACATTTTTAAATCACGACAATCGAATGACGTCCTAATCGAACACGGAGAACTACAGGTAACTACAAAAGTTGCTGGTTACAAGAAAATAAAGTTCTACACGGGAGAAAATATAGGTTACGGTGAGGTGGATCTACCGGAAAAGGAAATGCACACCACGGGATACTGGTTTACCATCCCCTTTAAAGAACTCACCAAACTACCTTTTACTCGGTCTGAAATAATCGACGGTTTGTCAGGAATCCTCTACTGTCTCCATCACCTGGCTGCAATGATACTGATGTCTGACGTAAGGGATATTGGCGAAGCCCTTGGGGACAAAAGTGGCCAGTGGTTTGTCCACCACACCGTAGGGGAAAAAAGAACCTTTACAGCTTCCCCGTTTACAAATGTTCCCACAATCACTGGCACTTTTAACCCCACAATCTTCCTATACGACGCGTATCCGGGGGGCATTGGATTTTCCGAAATCCTCTACGAGCAACATGAGAAACTCATAATGTCAGCCGAACAACTAATTAGGGGCTGTTCCTGTAAAAAAGGGTGCCCCTCCTGCGTGGGACCTGTTCCTGAGATAGGGTCCCGAGCTAAAGGCGCAGCCTTGGTCATCCTCCAGAACCTTAACGCAAAATGAGTGAACGGGCAAGAGATCGGCTAAAATCCTTGCTGGAAAGGTTCGAGAGGCGGAGGGATGTCACCCTACCCTTGGGAAAAAACAACTTGAATAAAAGAGTAGACACTCTCTTCATGCACCATTTTTCATATGAAAAAAATACTAAGACGCATACAGAAAAAAACATTGGTTTGGAGGAAGCAGTACACGGAAGAATCTTAGAGAACGAATCAGGAACTTACTTCGCCGTCGAAGAAACCATACAGGAATCTGCCTGGCATGGTTGCAGATGTTTCCGTGATCTCTGCGTCATAGATATGGACAAAGTGGCAACCCTAGCCCTTGACTCCGAGCTGGCCCGTTTCGATATATCAGATGGTCTATTCCTCGACCTCGAAACAACAGGTTTGGCAGGAGGAACAGGTACAGTTCCTTTCATGATCGGTTTAGGATACTTTGAGGGATCAAAATTCAAACTCCAACAGCTCTTCGCCCGGGACTACAACGAAGAAAGGGCCGTACTCACTGCTCTTCAAAAACTTGCCCATGGGAAAAACTTCCTTGTGACATTCAATGGCAAGGCATTTGACATCAACCTTTTATCAACACGATTTATAATGAACCGCTTACCAAACACTTTCGACTCATACAGGCACTGCGACCTATTACCCATCTGTCGAAAACTCTTCAGCCACCGCCTTGCTGACAGAAGTCTCCTAGCCGTTGAAGAAACCATCCTGGGATATGAGAGGGAGAACGATGTGCCAGGATATGAAATTCCCAAACGATATTTCCTATGGCTGAATAGCAAAAACGGGCTTTACTTAAAGGACGTATTTCTCCACAATAAGCAGGATATTCTTTCCATGGTGGCGCTCATAGGAGCACTGACAGAGCTTATATCGCCGGGGATAAATATAAACCACCATCCAGGGGATTTACTTCAGGTGGGAAGGATGCTTCTCCATCAAGGTAAGGAAGAAGAAGCCTTTTTCTTTTTCAAAAAGGCAACAGAAGGAAAACACAGCGGTATTGCGAGGGACGCTAGAAAAGAGCTATCACTCCTCTACAAAAGAAAGGGCAACTGGACCGAAGCCACTGCAATATGGGAGGACATGCTTCGCAGAAACCCTGCAGATTCATTTGCGGCCATAGAGTTGGCCAAATGGTACGAACATCACGTGGGCCGTCCCGACAAGGCACTCGTATATACAGAAATGGCACTTGATGTTACAGACCAAAGTAAGGTCCAGGAAGAACTTGAGCATAGGAAAAAACGCCTTCTCAAGAAAATATCAAACAGAGAAACATTCAACAAAAAGTCCTCTTTCAGAAGCGATTATTATCAGGAATGATCTGCCTTAGGGATATAACACTTTCTTTTTACGGAAAAAAGATTTTCGATCATCTGTCCTGGAATATTCCCGACGGAAGCAGAATAGGCTTAATCGGCGATAACGGCGCAGGTAAAAGCACTTTACTGAAGATCATTTTAGGTCTGGTTCAACCTGACTCGGGAGCTGTGGAGATAGTCAAGAAAAGGGAGAAAAGCATCGGTTACCTCCCGCAGGATCTGGCTGAATTGGAACCCGTCCCGCTCCTTGAATGGTTGAAAAAAAGGTGTGGTATAACGGCAGCGGAAAAAAAGATCCAAGATTACGAAAAACAGATCGCTGGCTGTGTCTGTAGCCTTTCGCCCGTTTCCAACCACATCGGAGATAATACGGAAAACATACGTGAAAGTCTAAGACTCTTGATGAAATCTTACGATGAATCCCTGATCACCTTCCAAAAAATGGGGGGTTACTCATTTGAGGCACGGGCAAAAAAAGTCCTCCACGGACTCGGTTTCAATGAAGAAGATTTTAATCGACAATGCACCGAGTTCTCCGGTGGCTGGAAAATGAGAATTCTCCTTGCCGAAATTCTTCTCGCCTCTCCTGACATCATGCTTCTCGACGAACCGATAAACCATCTCGATACCGAAAGCTTAGAATGGATCGAAGATTACCTGAGTACCTACAGAGGAACTCTTATTATCGTAGCTCACGACCGCGTCTTCCTCGATAAAACAGTAAAGTACATTGCAGAACTCTCGAATGGGAAATTAGAAATCTACAAAGGCAACTACTCAATGTACATACAAGAAAGGAAGAAACGATTACTAGCCAGGGAACAGGCACTAGCCCTTCAGGAGGCGGAACTGGAAAAGGTAAAGGCTTTCGTAGAGAAATTCCGTTACAACGCAAGCAGGGCCCGACAGGTTCAGAGTCGCCTGCGTATGCTGGAAAAAATGGAAACTTTAGAGGTTCCAGGAGAAACGAACCTGATTAAATTACGCTTCCCAGAAGCAGAGAAGAGCGGAAAGATTGTACTTCAGGTACGCAACTTAGGAAAATGGTACCAAGATAAAAAGGTTTTCAGTGAAGTAACCCTGACTATAACGAGGGGACAAAAAGTGGCCCTTGTAGGGGCAAACGGTTCAGGGAAATCAACATTTTTACGCATAATTGCCGGTGCAGAAAGAAGCACAGAAGGAACAGTAACTTACGGTACAAACGTCCATTTGACATACTTCGCCCAGGAAAGCGCAGATAATTTGAATTACTCGAATACGGTGTGGGATGAAGTTTCCTCTGTACCATCCCATTTAAACAACCAGCAAAAGCGAGATCTCCTAGGAACTTTCCTTTTTTCAGGAGATGACATCTACAAAAAAATCGAGGTGCTCTCAGGGGGAGAAAAATCCCGCCTGGCACTGCTCAAGGTGCTTCTCCAACCATCAAACTTGCTCATACTTGACGAACCTACAAACCATCTGGACATAAAAACCAAAGAGATCTTCCAAGAAGCATTACTCCAATACAAAGGTACTGTAATCATCGTCTCACACGACCGCTACTTTCTGGATAGTCTCGTTGACACAGTAATAGAATTTCGAAATGGTAGCTGCACAGTATACCCCGGCAACTACTCATACTACATTGAAAAAAGGCACAAGGACAGAGAGGAAACGGAAAAGGGGAAGGAAGTAAACCGACAGAAACGGGATGATGATAAAGCAGCACGGGAACGGGAACGTAGACTTGAAGAAAAACGCATAAAAAGGGAAAAGGAAAGAAAAATTGCTTCCATCGAAGAGCGTATATCTCAACTCGAAAATAGAAAAGTAGAGTTAGAACTTGCTATGGCAAATCCTGAAAACTTAAGGTCAGCGGAACGTATGAAAAACTTGAAGAGGGAATACCTATCTGTAAACGAGAGTCTAGAAAAGCTATACTCAGAATGGGAAACCCAATTAAAAGAATGGGAGGAATCGAAATAATTTGGCCCCGTTTGAAAAACCTCCAATCAACTATTATCAGGCACCATCCAATCCTGTTCGTTCCACCTTTCTATACCACGATGAGGGATCTTCGAAAAACTCCAGCAGTTCTTTAAGAACAACGAAGTGTTCATGTTCCATATCCGAGAGAAGATTAAAAAAAGCTTTCTCACGAGGATCTTCAACCTCGTCGCGAAGACGGGCATAGTAGACAGCTCCGTTTGCTTCGAATTCTATGGCTATCTCTAGAGCTCTCCTGTCATCGGTATCAGCGACGTTAGCATCCTTCAAATTATCTATAACGCCACGGAGATGCTGACCTACCTTCTCACCTCTTACGCTCAAGGGGACAGTTTCCGGCCACTGCGCATTGTTTTTCCAAACTTCGTAAAGTTCACCTATCCTCTGACAATGTTCCTTCTCGTCCGCCGCAATAAGCTCAAACATCTTTTTCCCAAGAGGATTTGTAGTTCGTGCCGCTTGCTTCATGTAAAACTCATATTCCTGATGCTCGTTTTTTAGGGCAACTTCCAACGCCTTCAACCTTTCTTCCATACAACCTACTCTCCTTTCGCACGTTATTAGAGCTTTAACATGTGCCCCTCTTATTGGCAAGTCTTTTAGGAAAAAATAATACATGTCCCAACTGTTGACGGTGGCAGTATAATGTAATAAGCTTAATTACCAACTTTACGAATGCTAAAAATGAAGAGACAGTTTGACATAATCGTTATTGGGGCTGGCCACGCGGGTTGTGAAGCAGCCCTCGCAGCAGCGCGAATGGGTTGTGAAACTCTGCTTTTTAACATCAGCCTTGATACTATTGCCCTCATGTCCTGCAATCCCGCTGTGGGGGGACTGGCAAAAGGGCAACTTGTGAAGGAAATAGACGCCCTCGGTGGGGAAATGGCTAAAGTGGCCGACAAAACTGCTGTACATTTCCGCCTCCTAAATTCTTCAAAAGGACCGGCAGTGCAGTCAACAAGAGTGCAGTGCGATAAGCAACTCTACCGCCTCACCATGAAGTCTACTGTGGAAAAACAGTCCCGACTGCATATCCGTCAATCCCTTGTGGATCGCCTTATAGTCGAGGATGGCAAGGTCATAGGTGTGGAGGATCAATTAGGTGTGTTCTATGGAGCAGAGGCTGTGGTGATTACCACAGGAACATTCTTAAACGGTCTTATCCACATAGGTACAACCCGGATTCCTGCGGGACGGGCCGGAGAAATGGCTTCTATAAAGCTCGCAGAGTGCCTAAAATCTCTTGGCTTTGAAATGGGGAGAATGAAAACGGGAACCCCACCCCGTCTTAAAGCATCCACAATTGACTTCTCACGACTTGAACGTCAAGACAGCGATCCAGATCCAGAACCTTTCTCTTTTAAAACAGAAAAACTTAGGGAAGAACGTCTCCCTTCCTTTTTCAGCTATACCACAACCCTGACCCACGAATTGATAAGGAAAAACATTTCGGAATCCGCCCTATATTCGGGCAGGATAAAAGGAATCGGTGCCCGATACTGTCCCTCCCTCGAGGACAAAGTCATGCGGTTTGTTGACAAAGAACGTCATCCCGTAGTTCTGGAAATAGAGGGACTAGACACAGAGGAGGTCTACGCCAAAGGTTTGGGTAACAGCATGCCACCTGATCTTCAGGAAAAGATTGTTCACAGTGTACCAGGATTGGAAGAAGCGGAGATCATGAGGTATGCATACGCCATTGAATACGACTTTATCCAACCGACCCAACTTCTTCCTACACTGGAAACAAAGATCATACGTGGGCTATATCTGGCAGGCCAGATCAACGGCACATCAGGATACGAGGAAGCAGCTGCTCAGGGCCTATGGGCAGGCATCAATGCCGCCTGTGCTGTCCAGGGAAGACCTCCATTTTTATTAACCAGAGCCGACGCTTATATGGCTGTACTCATAGACGATCTAATAACTAAAGGTGTAGATGAACCATACAGGATGTTTACCTCCCGGGCAGAGTACCGTTTGATTCTGCGGGAGGATAACGCCACGTTAAGACTCTCAGAGAAAGGCTACGAACTAGGGTTGATCTCCAAGGAAGATATAGAAAGAATAAGGGAACACTCGAGAAAAATCGAAGAAAGTATACGCCGACTCTCCTCAAAAAAGATCTATCCAACAGCCGAAATAAACACAATACTCGAAAAGATGGGCACTGCTCCCCTCAGAACCACGGTGACAATGTTCCAGCTCCTCAAAAGAGACGGATTAACCTACGACGATCTTCAGCAGCTACCGGATTGGGAACCCATAGAGGACCGTTTTGTGAAAAAACAAATCGAAATAGAGGCCAAATACGAAGGTTATATAAAAAGGCAAAGAGAAGCTGTAGAAAAACTGAAAAGCCAGGAGCAGAAAAAGATACCACCGGAACTAAACTACGACGAAATTCCTGGACTATCCAATGAATTGAAGATGAAACTAAAAAAAGTCCGACCCCTAACCATCGCCCAGGCCGAAAGGATACCAGGCATGACAGGTGCTGCCATAAGCGCTATTCTCATTGCCATGAAAAAAAGGGAGCTTCTGGAGAAGATCAAAGAAACGTCCGTAAATCCCACCGCTGAA
Source organism: Syntrophales bacterium (assembly GCA_026417625.1). Lineage (NCBI taxonomy): Bacteria > Pseudomonadati > Thermodesulfobacteriota > Syntrophia > Syntrophales > Syntrophales bacterium. The sequence continues at coordinate 94,064 of JAOACW010000001.1, forward strand.
GATGAAAAACGTTCCCCTTATGAACCCCGTACGCACATTGCTTGAGAAACTCAAAAAAAATCTTGTTGAGAGGGATCTCGTTAGCGAAGCAGATGATTACTGGAAAATGAGCGATTTTTCAGATCGTATCAGGGATCAGTCTCACTGGTGTGGGGAAGGGCGGTGGACTGAAAAACGTTGGTTTACCTATGGTGATTTCTATGGTGGGATGATCGATACTTATTTAAAAACTCACTACGGCCCCTCCTATGCGGAACACACCAAAAACATGGTAGCACTGGACTGGGGATGTGGTGGAGGGGCGATCAGCAGAGTCCTAACCGATCGATTCGGCCTCGTATATGGCATAGAGATTTCGCCGGCAACCCTCCAGGCCTGTGAGAGAAGAATGAAAATCCTAGGCAAAAGGAACTTCGTAGGGATAGTTATTGCAGCTTATGCTCCGGAAGAAGTAATTGAAAAATGCGGAAAGGAGAGCGTGGACTTCATCCTCAGCATAGCTGTTTTTAAACACTTCCCATCGAAGGAGTACACAAAGAGGATTCTTAAAGTTTTCTCCTCCCTTTTAAAACCCAATGCCTTAGCATTAATTCAGTATCGATACGACAATGGATCACCGAAATACAAACAGAAGAACAACAACTACGCAAAAAACGTGATCACCATGACATCTTTTACACCAGAGGAGTTCCAGACGGCCACAGCAGAGGCTGGCCTCCATATAATAGCTACACAACGAGACGGAGACAACCAGGAAGAAAATCACCAATACGCCTTTATTCGGCGGGCATCATAATCAATCTTAGCACCTCCATTCAAAAAAAGTGCATCTATCGTCCCATAGGCACCTTTTAAATAATGAAAGGAACTTGCTTATCGCTACTACATTTAATATTTTAGACACGACAAGCACGAGGTTTTCTGAAATGGATGAAAATGCAGGTTCAACCTCAACGTCCCAAATTAACCAAAAGATTGTTCTAACCGTGGCCACAATGGGGGCATTCCTCACACCTTACATGGGATCCGCCCTCAATGTTGCTCTACCCATAATGGCAAGCGAATTGTCCCTAAATGCCATAACAATTGGATGGGTTTCCATGTCCTTTCAGCTTGCAGCTGCAGTAACTCTCGTTCCTCTTGGCAGGGTAGCAGATATCTACGGAAGAAAAATCATTTTCTTATGGGGTGTTGTATTTTTTACCATATTTTCATTCCTTTGCGGCATGAGCAACACAGCTGAATTACTCATCATTGGCCGTTTCTTTCAGGGAATCGGTGGGGCCATGATGTTTGGAACTGGAGCGGCTATCCTAGCTTCTGCCTTTTCTCCCCAAAAGAGAGGGGCTGTTTTAGGTCTCAACGTCACAGCGGTATACATTGGCCTGGTTACTGGACCACCTATTGGAGGGTTGCTAACGCAGTACATCGGTTGGAGAAGTATCTTTTTCGTAGCCGTCCCAGTGGGTCTCATCCTCATAGCAGCCATTTTGACAATGGTAAAAGAAGAGTGGGCCGACGCAAAAGGAGAAAAATTCGATCTAGGAGGTTCAGTCATCTACGGAACATCGCTGTTCGCCATAACGTATGGTTTTTCCACATTACCGACCGACCTAGGTGTAATTTTCTCCCTGTTAGGCCTTCTATTCCTCGTTCTTTTTGGCTTATGGGAACTTAGAGTCTCAAATCCCGTGATAGATCTGCGGATATTCGCACAAAACCGTGCTTTCACCTTTTCAAACCTTGCCGCTCTCCTTAACTACATGGCTACATTCGCCGTTGGATTTCTCCTCAGTCTTTACCTGCAGTTCATAAAGGGACTTTCGCCAAAAGAAACTGGCATGATATTGGTAATCCAGCCTTTAATGATGGCCTTACTCTCACCCTTGGCAGGGAAACTCTCCGACAGGATAGAACCACAAATCATTGCATCAATCGGCATGACCATAACAACCTGCGGACTTGTCTTTTTTACCACACTCAACAGAGAAACGGAGCCATGGTTTATATACACCGCTATGCTTATCCTTGGACTTGGATTTGCCCTTTTTGCTTCTCCAAATATGAATGCTGCTCTCAGTTCTGTGGATCGGAAAATATTCGGGGTTGCCTCAGGGACTCTGGCAACCATGAGGATAATAGGCCAAATGCTCAGCATGAGCATAACAATGCTCGTATTTGCCCTCTGCCTAGGGCCTATTCAGATTACCCCCGAGTACCATATACCCTTTATAAAGAGCTTAAAAACTACCTTCGCTATTCTAGCCTTACTCTGTTTTGTCGGAATCTTTGCCTCCCTGGCCAGAGGAAAAATCCGGTGATCGGTGAATCTACTTTTTCTTCTTAAGCTTCTTTATCTCTTCCTCAACTTCCTCTGCACCTTTTGCGTAAAATTCTTTTTCATCAGGTGCCAACTCATAGAGAAGCCTGAGAAACTCACCGGCATGGACCCTTTCCTCATTGGCAATATCTCTAAGAACCTCTTTCGCCAGTTTGTTGTCTGTTGATTCCGCAAGTTGCATGTACAGTTGAACGGCTTCGTATTCCGCCGCAATCATAAACCTAATAGCCCTGATCAGTTCCTCCTTTGTAATTTTTCTGTCACTTGTCAATCCTGAAAAAGGTGATCCAAACTCTGGCATAACGTACCTCCTTCGAAAATTATTGCCATTCCTAAAAAAATAGATTCGTTCTTTTTATGTTTTATTCCTTTCAGAAAAGCAAGTATTTTTGGCTAATTTTAAAAAGCCCGACCAATAAACCCAGCACGCGGAGCAAGGTGAAAACACTTGACAAACATTACACATAGTCACATATACTCCCACATCGCCGATAACAAACAGAAAATTGACGCCTCCAAAATGAAATTCAGGATTTTTATAAAAGGTGTCCCTCTTTTTACCCTTCTTAAAGGATTACCTTGGTTTATAAGAGACTATCTCCTCATCAAAAAACAAGCAGCAGCATCAAATATGGCATTCCCCTTTGGAAAGTTCTACCCATGTCTCGAGGAGAAGAATGCGGAAAGTGGTTCAGCCTCAGGTCATTATTTTCATCAGGATCTACTCGTAGCACAGAGGATTTTCCTCAATAACCCTTTGAAACACGTGGATGTAGGATCCCGTGTTGACGGATTTGTCGCCCATGTAGCGTCCTTCAGACCCATTGAAGTACTAGATCTGAGAGACCTCCATGCGTCGATAGAAAACGTACATTTCAAAAAGGTTGATATCACAGATAGAAACTTTTCCCTCCGAGACTACTGTGATTCCCTATCATGTCTCCACGTTTTAGAACATCTCGGGCTTGGAAGATACGGAGACAGAATAGATTACAACGGTCACCTTATAGGATGGGAAAACCTTTACAAAATGTTGACAAAAGGTGGAAAACTGTATTTCTCAGTGCCCATCGGTGAACAGAGAATCGAATTCAATGCCCACAGGGTATTCTCCCTAAAATACATAATGGGAATGATAGACGGTCTCTATAGGATTGATGTCTTTTCTTTCGTCGATGACAGTGGAGATCTTCACAAAAACGTCGCTTTGACAGATGAATTAATCCACAAAAACTTAGGGTGCCATTACGGATGTGGCATTTTTGAACTCACAAAAAAATGAATATAGATACGATAAAGAAACACGCCTTCTTGATATTGTTTGTCGCGTTATTACTCGCAATATACTTTGCAACTTACCGAAACTACCTTTTATTTCACTCCATCGCTGAGATTTTCTCCATCGTTATAGCGTGTTGTATATTCATCTTGGCGTGGAATACAAAAAATTTTATAAGCAACAACTACTTACTATTTTTAGGCATCGCTTATCTATTCGTCGGTATAATCGATTTTGTCCACACGCTCGCCTATAAAGGAATGAACATTTTTGTAGGATACGATGCCAACTTACCTACCCAACTATGGATCGCCGCACGGTACACAGAATCAATCTCTCTCCTAATTGCTCCTATTTTTGTTGATAAACGCATCAATCTGACTGTAACACTCGTTATCTTTTTTATCTTTTGCAGCTTTTTACTAGCTTCTATATTTTACTGGGACATTTTTCCCGATTGTTTCATTGAAGGAAAGGGTTTAACCACCTTCAAGATTGCAAGTGAGTACGTAATATCAATCATACTTTGCGGTGCTATAGTTACCCTCTTAAGAATCAGAGAACGCTTTGACCCTGTAATATTACGCTACCTTTTGGCTGCAATAGGTTTTACCATAGCTGCAGAACTTGCCTTCACCTTCTACGTACATGTATATGGCCTGTCCAATATGATAGGCCATTACTTTAAGATCATCTCTTTTTACTTTGTCTACAAAGCCATTTTCGAAACAGGGGTGTCAAATCCTTACTCCTTACTGTTGAAAGACCTGAAAGAACGGCAAGATCAACTGAAAGATGCCCACATTCTGGCTAGGCTGGGGCACTGGTCGTGGGACCTTAAAACTGACAAAAGGACATGGTCGGAAGAAACATTTCATATCTTTGGTATTCCTAGGGAAAAGGGTGAACCATCATGGGAAGGAATAAAAGCAATGATCCATCCCGATGATTTACCTCTCTTTCTGAGTACAATTGAAGACGCCAGAAATAGAGGTGTTTCATATGAAATGGACTTCCGTATAATAAGACCAGATAGAGAACACAGATGGATACACGCTTTAGGTCATGTGAAGAAAAATGAAGAGAATAAGGTTGTTGGTCTATTTGGCACCATTCAGGATATCACCCACCGCAAAAGACTAGAGGAATCCGTCAATACTGAGCGAAAGCGATTCCTAAATCTCATTGAGAATTTACCTTTTGCCCTCATCCTCATGGACAAAAAGGGGAATTTTCTCTACGTGAATCCTCGGTTCACAGAGATCTTCGGTTACGACCTCGGGGACGTACCCGACGAAAAACATTGGTTCGAGAAGGCATTTCCGAACCCTTCATACCGACAGGAAGTGGAGAAGGCATGGTTAGAGAATTTCAAAAAACCCGGACTGTGGCAACGAAAAGCTCTGACTTACAAAACCCGCTGCAAGAATGGAGAGCTAAAATTCATCAATTTTGAAGCTGTGGAACTCCCCTCAGAACAGGTTATGGTAACCTGCCAAGACGTAACTGAACAGAAACTCCTGGAGAAAAAACTCGAGGACATAAGCATCACCGACGAACTGACAGGTATTCTAAATCGCCGCGGATTCACCACCTTGGCACAACAGCAGCTCAAAATTGCCGAAAGAACCAAAAAGCCCATGCTGTTATTCTTCATCGATTTGGATAAAATGAAGGAAATAAACGACACTTTAGGGCATCAGAAGGGAGACGAAGCTCTGAGGGAAACCTCAGCGATTCTCAAAAAAACCTTCAGAAAATCGGACATTATAGGACGTATTGGAGGTGACGAATTCGCGGTTTTAGTCTTAAATGCAGGGGAAAAGGAAAAGTTTCTGTTTGAGACGAGACTCAGTGAAATTATAAGACTAAGGAATGCCTCTACACAAAAAGACTATCAACTTTCATTTAGTATGGGATGTGCTGTTTACGACCCAGATAATCCCCAGAACCTTGACTCCCTTATGTCAAAGGCAGATACCTTAATGTACCAGGCCAAACGTGGATCTGATCTTAAAAAATTACAAAATTGAAAAATAATAATTACTCTGCAAGAAAAAACATCTTTTTCGGCAATGGAACACATTTGGTCCAAAAGCAAAATAATTGAGTTTTCCGACATCAAAGGAGACCTTCACGTACACACAAACTGGAGTGACGGTGCTCATTACGTAGAGGAAATGGCTTATGCAGCCATTGATCTAGGGTATGAATACATTGCCATCACGGATCACTATAGAGGAAAAAGTGGAACTCGGGGGTTGGATGAAAACCGTCTCAAAAAACAAATTGAAGAAATAAAACTCTTAAACGAACGCCTTCATCCTTTCAGAATTCTTACTGGCATTGAGGTGGACATTAACTTTGATGGCTCACTGGATCTACCTGATAGTATAATTGACGAACTCAACGTTGTCATAGCGGCCATCCATTCATCCTTTGGCCAGAGTGGAGAACAGATAACGATGCGCATTCTCATTGCCTTAAGAAATCCTTATGTGAACATCTTAGGTCACCCCACTTGTGTCTGTGTAAATGCGGACTACATAAAAAAGATCATTGATGAAGCTAAAAAATACGGAAAATCCATCGAAATTAACTCTATGCCCGAAAGACGTAACGACAATGATCTCCTAATCTACCACGCAAGGGAAAGAGGAGTCATGCTTTCACTGGCTACAGACTCTCATCAGGTTGAACAGCTAAGCCTAATGTACTCCGGTGTCGGCATGGCAAGAAGGAATTTGTGTGAAAAAAAGCACCTCCTCAACTGTCTTCCCCTTGAAAATCTCCTCTCTCTCCTTAAAAAACACCGTCAATATTTCGATCATTAACCCACGTGGCCGGGTTTGTCAGGTTCGTGACATCAAAAAATCTTCACTCACGAATGAAACCCACACTTAAGAGGTCTTTAATTGAGATGAATATACTGATACCTCTCACCGAGTTGGGAACCGATGCGCTGGAAAAGGTCTCTTATGTGGTCATCCATCGTCAGGTAGAAAATCTGCCATCCGCTGCTTGCCAGTTCAACTAAACTCTCGACCACAAACGGCCTGCGCTCATAATCGGTATGCTGAAAAGCATCGTCCAGAAAGAGAAAACAACCCTCACCCCGGAGGAGCTTTTTTAAAAACGCGATACGGAGGGCAAGGAGCACCTGCTCCCTGGTACCAGTGCTAAGATCAGCCAACTTGAAATCGTAAGTTCCATCGGAAACAAATAGCACTTCTGGTTTCCCCTCATCTTCTGGAGCTAGGAAAATACGATCATACCTTTTAGTAAGTCGGTAAATCATTCCACTGACTTCAGGATCATTAAGAAACGCCTCGATCTTCTTCGCTTCTTCCCCATCGAGTTCTCTGATGGTTGAAGAAAGCAGAATTTTTGAAATCAGACAGGCCTCGACCTTCTTAAGTTGGTCTCTTATCCATCCAATCTTACGGAATAGTGAATCGAGTAAAACATTCCAAGAAGCGGAAAAATCACACCCAGTAGAAATCGCTACTTTCTGCCTAAGACCTCTCAATACATCCTCTAAGTTTGTCAAATCACTAGAAATAACCTCCAGCTTCTCTTCCACCTCTTGAACTTTGCCCAAAGAGTATTCCTCACCGGGATCCACGGCAACATACTTTTCTTCAGGTACTCCAAAACCTTTAAGCTCTCCTCGTTTGGTAGATAGTTCAGCTTCCAAATCTCTCTTCAGGTTTTCCCATTCTCGCAATTTCTTTTCCCAGAATTCCGGCTCAACTCTATCTCCAAACCTCACAAACCAGTTATTGATTTCACTCCGCAAGTCATTCAGTTGAACATTGAGTTCATCATAAAGGAGGGATAAATGTTCCTTCGTCATCTCGGCCTGGTTTATTCTATCAAGTTTCACCTTCAACCGCTCCAGCTCCTCTTGCCTAAACTCAACTCGAGGATCTTCGCACTCAAAATCCTCCTGTTTGACATCCAGGCGTGCCAACAGACCGGTAATTTCCTCACATTCCTGCTTCAACCGGACTGCACTGCTTTTGTTCTCCTCAATCACCCTTTTTAGTCTTTCCTCAACCGGGCTTTTGGAATCGATACCATCTGAGAGAGCAGAATTTATTTCCAATACAAGAGCGTTGAATTCCCGGCTCCACTCATCAATTCGCTTCTTCGAAACTTCGAATTCATAAAATTCGTTCTCAAGATATTTCTCTCTGGCTTCAAGATCAGCAAATGTACATAATTCCTGACCGTATTTCATCTGGTATCTATCCTTCAAGGCCCGTAGCTCATGCTCTTTGGCTTGATCGGTTTGAGGCCGTGAAATTTGCACCATGAGCAAAATCAATCCCATCAAGGTCAAGATCATAAGAAAAAACGAAAGACCTGGTTTATCGAACAGTTGCAGTACCATTCCCGCCAGGGCTAAAAACAACGTCGCAAATAGAACCAAGCGCAGGGAGACAAAAGACTTTCCCATATCTTCCCTTAGCTTCAAATAATGTTCCTTAGCCGCCTTCAACCACAGATATTCCTCGACTTTTTCTTCTCTTCTTCTCAGCCCTTCCTCTTCCTGACTTAAAAGATTCAGTTTTTCAACATACCTTCTATGAAGATCCTCAAGCCGTCTAGTGCTTTGTTCTATGTTTTCCAGCTTTTCAAACTTTCTGTTTCTTTCCCCGGACAAAATATAAGCCATGTAACGCCGGGCCCTATCCTGGAGGTTTAATTCCTTTTCGACTTCATCCCTGCACTTCAGCTCAATTTCAATTCTCAAAAGTTGCTCCTCCAGTTTTGCGGTTTCCCGGGTTTTCTGTCTGAAGTTCTCGATTTTATTTTTTATTTCGTCGATTTCATCTTTGGTAGGCAACTTACTGAGTCTTTCCTCCAACTTGACTATACCCTGGAACAGCACATACGCATGGTGATTGCGAGCCAGTTCCAAACTCCTCTTCCTCTCTTCAAGCTCTTTTTTTCTATCCTGGAGAGATCTCAGCTCCCCCAAATCGCACTTTTCGACAACTTCCTGGAGCAGCTCTTCAAGATGACGAAGTTCTGTTTTCAACTGGTGATAACTTTTGGCTTCACTTGCCTGCTGAACGATATCAATCCATCCTTCATCCTCCAAAAGAGTTGCCTTTTTAAACGTATTCCCAATCTCCTCATTGATCTTGTTTAAAATTCTCTGCTGGGAGAAGAGAGTCTTCAGGAATTCAACTGTGAGTCCACACTCGCTGCGGATAATTTCCACCTCCCCAGCCCTTACCACCAAAAGTTTTACCAGTTCGGGAGGCAAACCGTAACCAGTTGATTCGATGATATAATCCTCCAATTTTTTCCTAGACTTGGGGGTAAATTCCAAGGTTAATCGATCACTGAAACAACCGACCAGAGTGATTTTACCGCTCGCTTGTTGGCGAATATATCCCCAATCGTTCTTCTTCTTAACCTTAAATAGAGAGTTGATAATAAGATCAGTTAGAAAGGATTTGCCGGACTCGTTTCTCCCATATATAAGTATTAAATCCTTCGATTCGAGGTCCAACCACAATTTTTTCACAAGAGGTCCACATTCATTAACCCGGATTTTGCTTATTCTCATGATTCATCTCATCCCGAAAATAATCTCCGCAGCCTCCTTTATAACATCATCGTCTGAGGTAAGAAATCTACTGAGATCAGTTTGTTGAATTTTTTCATGTAATTTTTTGAGCAAAAGAATTCTAACCTCTGTCTCATCATCAGATACGTTAAGCTCACTAAAATCAGCACCTGAGGCATCGTAAAAATTTATTCCTCGATTGGTAATCTCATCACTTATAATTCTGGATAATTTTCCCTTATCCCTCGTAAATCCCCGTACCTGCAGTTTCAAACGCACCTTTTTAAGATCCCCATCGCTGAGATTCCAATTTTTCAACATCTTATCGATTTTTTCTTTTATCCAAGTTTCCTCATTATCCAGCGGTATTACTAGCAGTTCCTCTTTAAAATAGATCACTGAAGTTTCAACTCCTCTGCTTTCCAGCTCGTCACTATCTGTGTCATATATAAGAAACCTTCGTTTGCCAGTTTCGTTTATATCGAGACCACAGGGGGATCCTGGATAGTTTACCCTAGTTTTCCGATCAAAAGCAGGATCGGGCTGATGGATGTGTCCGAGGAACACACGCAGCGGCAAAAACTTTTCCAAGATGCGTCTTGTCAAGGGCATATAAACACCTTCTTCGTAGACATTGGGCAGACGCGCACCAGAAATCCAGTCCCCATGACCAAAGATTACAAATTTACCTTGCAGTTTATTCCTAATCATGAAACCCTGTATTGCCTCGTCGAGAGAAAAAAAGGGGCTGTAGGGAAAAAAAACGGCTTGAATCCCGCCAACCGTTTCTCGACAGGGTTCTTCAATTATCCTCACATTTTTGGATGAGAAACTCTTTTGCTTAATTCCAACGTCGTGGTTCCCAGGAAGAACGGTTATTCTCAATTCCTTATAAGTAGAGCAGAGCTCATCAAAATCGTGGCAATTGTTAAAATCCTTGTCAAACAGATCTCCCAGGATAAAGACATGCCCTATTCCCTCAACTGTGCACGTCTGAAATATATCATCAAGCGCATCATAGCGGTTCGGGGTTCTTTCTTTTGATCGAAGATGTACGTCAGCTGTTATGGCAATCTTCATCGCTTACCCCCTAAGCAAAAGATCCCATATCCTCTATCAACGTTATTGGATTGAAACTGCATTACAACATAGTCCATACCGCAAAGACTACTATCCAGAAAGAAAAAATCAAACTGAATTAGGAACACCAGAGAAGAGGGCTTTTAAATACAACAGAAACACAGGTATGCTACCGTACATTGATTGTCCATAAGCGATTTTTTTCAGACTTTAAAAACTGTAAAAAACCTCATAGTCCTCGAAGTTGACAAACATTCACTTCAGAACCGTACCCATTTATCCCGAATTGCATCGAGAATGTTCACATAATCATCCGTCCAGGGATTCACCCTGCGCAAGCCATCACCGTCACCAAGAGGTATCCACCCTTTTGCAATAAGGGGATAAATATGATCCGCTTTCCGAAAAGCTGTAAGATATACTGTACTTACTGGAATGTAGGTCTCACTCTCTTCGAGAACAGTTAACTTCATACCACCAAAAAGACCCATGTTTTCCAGTATGGCTTTCACCACCCCCCTTAGCTCGTAGTAGCGATTGGATAGATGGAGTATCAAGAAACCGTTTTCTTCTAAATGGTCAAAGTAAATCTGAAGCGCCTCCTTAGTGATAAGATGAGTGGGCAGAGCATCTCCACTGAAGGCATCAACGAAAATCAAATCGTATCTCTCTTGGTTCATCTTAAGCTTAAGTCTACCGTCACCATTTACCACTTTGAGGTCTGCAGGTGTGTTTTCGAGAAAGGTAAACCATCGGCGTGACAAACGTTCCATATCAGGATCTATCTCGTAATAAGTAATAGAATCGCCCTTTCTGGTAAGCAGCCCAAAAGTACCCGTTCCAAGACCAACAACAGCGATTCGACGCGGTGGATTTAAAAGATCAAGCACATCTTTCAGTCCACTTTTAGGATGATAGTAGAGTGTTGCTTTCATCTCCCCTTCTCGATCCAAAAACTGTAGACCATGAATCGTGGATCCGTGGATAAGTACTCGTACACCACCCGGAGCATCCCTGCTTGATGGGTAATCATAGATACGACATATTCCGTAGTAGTTACGGTGGGCCTCCCTTTTAACCCCGGCCAAACTCACCCCGGAAAAGAATATAAGAAGAGAATAAAGAGCCAGAATTGCAAATACACGACCCACGCAAACCACAGCCGACCTCAGTGTCAAGGAATGTAAAAGGAAACCCCTATATCTCATGGCAAAAAGAATAGCTATCAGCACAAGCATTATGGGATACTCGTACACCTCTCTGAAAACGAGAGGAGCTCCTAAAGTAACAGCCATTCCGCCCAGAAAACCTCCCAAGGCAACTGCAATATAGAAACGTGACAGAAGTGAAGATTCAGGGCGACTGCGATAAAGATCCCCGTGGATCATAATACAGAGTATAAAGAACACCAAAAGCAAGAGAAAGGGGACAAACAGCTTACTTACAGGTATGAAATAAAGGGCAAAACCGAGAAGCACCACTTCAGGCCACAAAAACATAAGTTTAAGAGAAATACGGTCTGTATCCCTGAAAGTGATGACAAAACTCAAAAGGTACATGGCTAGGGGCAAAACCCAAACAAGAGGAAAAGAACCTATTTCAACTGCTATGAGATTCGTTACAGTCACCAATAGAGCGGATGTCAAGAAACTAAGCACTAACCAATGAATTGCATTTCTCGCTTCGACACCAGCTGCCCCCACAGGATTTGTACCCTCAAAATCACGTTGAAAATGCTCAGAGTGTTCTCTCCCCTCCCGCATGCCCTGCGGACGAAGATAAAACCACGCAAAGAAAACAAAAATAACATACAGGATATACCCCACGCTCCAGCTCAGACTCTGTTTTTTCAATCCTAGGAAAGGTTCCATCAGAATTGGATAACTTATAAGAGCAAGGAGGGAACCCGCATTAGATGTGGCATAGAGGACGTAAGGGTTGAAGGAAAGCCTCCTTTTTGCGTGAACAACCCAAAGTTGAACCACCACAACTGTCGTGGATAAAACCAGAAAGGGCAGGGCGATATGTTTCGTTAAGGTTCCAAAAAGATCAGCTACCTCTCCAGTAGGTGATGGAGGAGCATCGATGCGAAGAGGCAGATTTATAATGGGCAGCAGTACAATCAAAAGATGCCACATACCCAAGTGTCTGACAATAAAATGAGCATACAAATAACCGAAAAGAAGCAATAATTGAAAATAAACAATGCAAACCAACCATATGTGAACCGCACCACCAAAGAAGGGTACAAGGAGACGACCTGTAAGCGGTTCCATACCAAATAGAAGAAAAGCACCAAGAAAAACTACCAAGTGTATCCCATAGATGCCCATACCGCCATGCCTTATGCCACTTCTCGTGTAAAAGTGCAACATACCATAAAACACATCATGAAAATTAACTTGCCATAATTTGCCCTAGTTTATATACGAGAATGATAACGCTCCAAAATCCTTCGACACTCTGTATTTCATGAAAAACAAATGAAAGGAAGAAATAAGTACGATCGGACTCCAAAATCTAAATGCGTAAAATGTAAAGGAGAAGCTAACGTACGCATCCCCTCTCTTAAAGCTTCGTTTTGTGATCAACATTTTCTCGAACACTTCTTAAGGCAGGTTAATCGGGCGATTGAAACCTTTAAAATGTTTACCCCAAAGGAAAAGGTCCTCGTGGCTGTATCTGGGGGAAAAGATAGCCTTGCACTATGGGACGCTCTACTACTTCTGGGATTCAATGCGGAGGGAATACACATAGATATAGGCCAAGGCGAGTTCTCTCGCGCCTCAAAAGAAGTTTGCCTACAATTTGCAGCCGATCGTCGTGCAAAACTCCATGTTTTCTCCTTTGCAGAAACCTACGGCCTTTCAATCTCTGAGGTCGCTCGACGGATACACTATGTCCCCTGTGCTATTTGCGGTATTTTGAAACGCCATCTAATGAACGCTTTAACAACAATCACCAACCATCACATTGTAGCCACTGGTCACAATCTAGATGATGAAGCAGCAACACTGCTGGGCAACATTCTAGGCTGGCAGGATGGGTACCTCGCCCGACAACATCCACACCTGCCAGAAAAGGGAGACACGTTTCCGTCAAGGGTTAAACCCCTTGCGCGATTAGAGGAATCAGAGGTAATCGCGTTCTGCAAGTTCAGAAGTATAAACTTCTACGGAGAAAAATGTCCTCTATCTAAAGGTGCCACTTCTCCCATTTACAAACAAGTCCTCCACATGCTGGAAGAAAAAATGCCTGGTACTAAACGCAGATTTTTATTTGGATTCTGGAAGAAGGAACAATCAAGGTTTGCATCGCGTACTTCAGTTAAGCTTAAAAAATGCGCAAAATGCAACCATCTCACAACCTCAGATACGTGTCTATACTGCAGACTAATGTTAAAGGCCGGATTAAACCCATTAACGCCACTCAAAATTGAAACTCTCTCTTTTTCCTCCAACTGATGCTTGCACTTCGATTTTCTATCCGTCTTGACCACCGAGGGTAATTCCCTGACTTATCCGTCTTACGATTACAATCCGTTCCATCACCACAACTTCCCTTGTAAGTGTTTCCGTCTTAGCAGGTAGCTTAACCCCTTACAAGAACGTATCTACACACCAATTTCCCTTTCTAACAAAACTTTACTTTAGTTTAAAAAACACCTATTAGAATAGTCAAATATCTGTAGCCCATATGATAAGCTTTTGCTCACACCAGTTACACGAGGGTGTATATCTTGTAGAGGGTCATAATGATAATTAGAATACCGAAGCCTTGTTTGATTCTTCCTCCTGGGATGTAGAGACTGGTCAATCTTGCACCCACATAGGAACCAATCGCACCCACAACGATTAGTGTTGCTGTCAAATGGATATCAAAGTGGGCCATTTCAATATGAGGTATTAATGCAGAAAAAGAAGGGGGCATAACGGCAAAGGCATTGATCCCAGCCGCTTGCTTGGCTGGAAATCCCACGAGGATCAACGTCGGCATGAGGAGAAAACCTGGACCGATGCCCAAAAGGCCGCTCAAGACTGAGATAGGGACTGCCAGCATCAAAGCCATCTTGAAGTTCTCTTCCCCGGGTCTCTCCTGCACAGGTCGGAAGAGACGGTAAACCAAATAAACAACAGATACCAGATAGGCAATCCACACCATTAGGACGGGTGTGTACTGAACGAGCCACGCACCTACCGGAGCACTAAGTGTGGTCACCACAGCTAAGGTGGTTGCCTTTTTCCAATCAACAAATCCGCTTTTTGCGAAGCCAAAAAAGGCGAACAGGGCAGTGACGCCGTTCAGAAGGAGTGACAGAGGCTGGACTTGGTGGACAAGATCAGGAAGAAACAGAGCTAGGAAGGGAACGGCCGAAAATGCCACTCCCAATCCCAACATCCCCGATGCGAGTGAAAGTAGAGCTAGTCCTGTGATCATGATCGTTGTGTCGTTCATCGAAAGAGTCTTACCATCCTAACGACGCGTAAACGTGAGAGAGACTCTCCTTGCGCTACAACACCTATGGGCTCAGCCTTGGTTATATATTAAACACTGGGCCTAAAACCACTGACCTTGCCAAAGCCCTCCCTCTTCCATGAGGTACAGAACTTTTATCCGCTACAATATGAAGTTACCGAAAAACCAGCCGATAAATGTTCCCAGAAAAATAATTATTGTTACATAAACAACAGATTTTTTCACCCCGAACACCCGAGCAATAGCAATCCAGTTAGGAAGACTCAAACCTGGCCCGGTGAGAAGAAGTGCAAGTGCCGGTCCCTTTCCCATACCCAGTTTCATTAAAGTATCAACGAATGGCGCTTCGGTCATCGTGGCGAAATAACTGATGGCACCGATAAGAGTAGCAAGGAAAGAAGCCCTAAAACTATTACCTCCGAGCCACGCCCTTATCCACTCTTCAGGAATCAGTTTTCCAACGACACCCACCAAAAACACCCCGGCGAGAAGAAGGGGAAGGATTATTCTCACAAACCACAAGGATTCCCTCAGCCAGGTCTTGATCTCATTTCTCGGAAGTGATTTGAACACGTATACCAGAAGTATGAACGTAGCGATACTCCATACAATGACCTTTTCGATGTACGGACCCGTTCTTGCGACGTAGTTGGGCAGGAGTAACGAAAGAACGATAAGAAAAAGTAAGACGGCGTGTCTGCCCGAAACGACACTGTTTTTAAATGTTGCTTCCACCGACATAACTTCTTTAGCAGGATTGGTTTCCCGTTTCTCGTTCTGAAAGGCGATTGTCATGAACCACCCTACAGCAAAGGCCATCATGAGCGATGACGCAACTCTGGCAGCAACAATTTCACCTCCAAGAATGTTTCCCGTATAGATCAGAGAGAGAAGATTCGCCGAAGGTGCGACCCACAGCACAATAAAAGCCACACCAACGGCCGCACCGCTATAGTATAAACCGGCGGATACAGGTATGACCGTGCAGGAACAGGCAGCAACAAAGAAGCTTGCGAGAGATGCAAGCGAAAATGACTTTAACTTATTTGCTTGCTCCCCCAGTACATTTAGAATTGCTTGCTGATTAATAAATGCTACCATAGCACCGGCAAGTAAAAATGCAGGAACAAGACATGTCAGAATGTGTGTGGCCACATAATCCTTGAGAGCAATAAATCCGGCAATAACTATCTCTGCGATCATTTGTCAAAAACCTTCTTAGTACTGCGATACTAATGCGCAAACTACTATGTCTGATTTATTCAGAATCTCGCAAACTTCCACACCGATAGAGCAAAATGCAGCAAGCGATGGGGAGTCAACGAATACACCCTCAATTATATTGCCAAAAAGGAATATAATTTTTGTCTCTTCGTTGTCAAGGAAAAATACTGGCGCTCACAGAAAATAAGACCCTGCTAAAATGATTTCCTGTCGAAGGTAACAAGTTCAGCAAAAAAGAAATTTAACCACGTGACATAGCAGAGGCAGGATTAAAAATCTGCGCTAGCATTTTTACATTTTCTCACACTTTAGGAATAAATGAACATACCTTCCGTGAATTTACCCTCCAAAGAGGTTATTAAATACTCTATGTGTCTTTTTAATTATATGGCTCTCCTTTTCTTGTTCTACATAACTCTTCAAAATGAGTTGAACATCTTTCCGTGATTGGCATAACTGAATTATCACATTCAGACAAGACACCCTTCCAAACATATAGCCATAAAGCCATTATGGTTAAAAGTTAGATGGAGATTGTCTTGCGTTGCCGCTGCTAAACAACAATCAAGACAAAACCCAAATTTTTTCAAGAATACTTTGGTTGGATACTACAAGGCTTAGAAGGCATTAAAAACTTAAATTGTCTTCACTTGGCAATCCATAAGGAGTTATGGGAGTCGAAGATTTCGCTTTTGCGATAATACGGCTGAAAACACAGTATCGACAAAACTAACCTCTTAGGCTCCCATGTCCTTCTTGCTGAGGATAACACCCTTAACCAGCAGGTTGCAATAGAACTCTTAGAGATGGTTGGCGCAAAAATTGACTTAGCCACAGATGGAGAAGAGACAGTAAAAATGGCAATAGATGCCTTGGGTGGTAAAGAGCAATACAGATATGATTGTATACTCATGGATATACAGATGCCTAAAATAGATGGTTTTGAAGCAACCCGTCTGATAAGACGCATTGACTCACTAAAGAGTGTGCCAATAATTGCTTTGACAGCCCAATGCTATAAAGGGAGATAAAGAGAAATGTTTATCAGCTGGTATGAACGACTATATTAAAAAACCTATTAACTGTGAGGAGTTTTACGAAACTCCGATAAAGTGGATAAAACCTAAAAGAACAATCTCTTTAAAAGACGAAAACTTTGCAAAAGTCAGTAGCGACGATGTCATTGAGCTGCCAACTAAAGTTGAAGGGATAGATATAGATAAGGCATTAAAAAGAATTGCAGAAAATAAGGAGATGTATTTAAGCTTACTAAAAATATTTTTAAAAGAGTACGAACAAAAATTAAATACAATAAATCAATTTCGTAATGATAATGACTTGTATTTGCAAATAACATTTTCCCACTCTTTAAAGGGCGATGCAGGTACAATAGGTGATTTTAACCTACAGAAAAAAGCTGAAAAACTTGAAAAAACAATTCAGGCAGGAGGAGATATCACCGAGACCGTCGCCGAAATGACCTTAGAACTCCAATTAGTTTTGAATTCCATAAAAAACCTCCTTAAAACAATTGATGTGGATAAACAGATCCATATCGCCCAAGCAACTGATGAAAATATAGAAGAAATTACACTCCATATAAATGAACTCCATAAAATGTTAAGCGAGGGTAATTTTGCAGCAAAAGATCTTTTTGAAAAATTAAAAGTTTCTTTGTCTTTCTATAATATTAAAGAGGAATTAACTGAACTAGAAGAGATGATATATTCTTTCGACATGGATGGAGCAATTAATACACTTTATAAGATAGCTGAGAAGTTACAAATCAAGGGGGGTTTTTAAAAAATGGGTAATCAACAGGAAAGGCCAAAAATTCTAATAGTTGACGATAATCCTTCAAGTATTATGGTGCTCGGTGAAGAATTGAAAAAAGATTACAATGTATATATTGCAACAAATGGTGAAACGGCTATAAAAAAAGCAATCTCAACCTCCCCTGACTTGATTTTGCTAGACATAGTGATGCCTGGAATGGATGGCTATGCCGTATGCAAGCAATTAAAGGAAAACGATATCACAAGAAACATACCGATTATATTTGTTACTGCAAAAGATACAGATGAGGACGAGGAAAAAGGATTAAATATAGGAGCAGTAGACTATATAACAAAACCTTTCAGCATCCCAATAGTCAAGGCAAGGGTTAAAACTCATATTGAACTGAAAAAAAAGACAGATATTCTCGAAAACCTATCTTTAAGAAACGGATTGACGGGTATATTCAATCGTAGACAATTTGAAAATGTACTATCTAATGAATGGAAAAGGGCTATAAGAAAAGGAAGCACCCTCTCATTAATTTTTATAGACATTGACCATTTCAAAGCGTTTAATGATAATTATGGACATATCGCAGGAGATGACTGTCTAAAGGCAGTGGCTGGAACTTTGACAGCAACTCTTAGAAGATCTACCGATTTCGTTGCAAGGTATGGCGGCGAAGAGTTTGCAGTAATACTACCTGAAACAGACATTGACAACGCTATTGCAGTAGCTGAGATGCTGAGGAAAGCTATTTTAGGATTAAAAATAGAACATAAATTTTCAAAGGTAGAGCCTTATCTAACAGTCAGTGTGGGAATAGGAACCACATCTCCAACACGAGATTCAGAATATAAAATCATTATAGAGGCTGCTGATAATGCACTGTACGAAGCAAAAAACTCAGGACGAAACCGTGTATGTTACCGCAAATTTTGAACAACAAGTCCTAAAAATTTTAAAAAACCAACAACATTAGCCTTTAAAGGCAAGTAAGCATGGTAAAAGACTTCACTTCGCAGAAAAAAACTCCATAAAGAAGGTCATCATCAACGGTTATTTCAAAAATCTGCCTAAGGGTCGAGTTCAATGGAAACAAAAAGAGGGATTTCCTTTTATGGAAATCCCACCTTGAATTATTACATATGGCTCCCCAGCGCGGACTCGAACCACGGACCCGCTGGTTAACAGCCAGCTGCTCTACCGACTGAGCTACTGGGGAACATTACTTTTATATAAGATACCAAGATGAACCTAATTGTCAATGCTTTTGAAAGAGAACTCAACGACAACTCGTACAAATCACCAAATTATCTAAGCTAACCCCCGTACTTCTGCTTATGTACTCCAGCTGCTCCTTAGGAGCGAAGTAACGACCGCAAATCTGACAAGAGGCCATCTCAAAGGTCTTGCCCCATATTTTTCTTGTGCCCCTCCCATCATCCTCCATTGCAATATGGCCAGTAGGACAGATATAAACGCAAGAACCGCATCCAATACAAGTAGCCGGGGCCTCCATGAATGGACCACCCACTCTCTTTCTCTGTCCCCTTCCTGAGAGACCAATGGCGCTTACACCAACGATTGACTCACACGCCTTGACACAGAGACGGCACAGAATGCACTTCCCTTTCTCTTTCGAAACTTTGAACCTCGATTCTGGTTTAACCCCCATTTCGATTGCCATTTCTCTGATAACTTCAGAATCAGGACAACGCGCCATGAGAAGTTGTAAAACGAGCTTCCGTACCGCCTTGACTCTTTCTGATTTGGTATTCACTACAAGGCCATCCTCAACCTTATATATGCAGGAAGTAACAATCCTTGATCTACCGTTTTTGGCTATTTCTACGACACACATGCGGCAACT
Source organism: Syntrophales bacterium (assembly GCA_026417625.1). Taxonomy (NCBI): domain Bacteria; kingdom Pseudomonadati; phylum Thermodesulfobacteriota; class Syntrophia; order Syntrophales; species Syntrophales bacterium. The sequence continues at coordinate 113,700 of JAOACW010000001.1, forward strand.
CCCCGTCGGGGACAGCGCAGCATGATGGCAAAGGGTGGGAATCTCAATACCCCTTTCCTTCGCCACTTCAAGTATAGTTCTCCCCTCCTCAGCTTCAATCCTTCTACCATCTATCGTGAAACTTACCATGTGCATTACCCCTACTTGACAGAAATAGCTTCAAATTTACAGACCTCTTTACAGGTCCCGCACTTTATACACTTCTTATGATCTATGACGTGTACTTTTTTACGTTCCCCACTTATGCACTCCACAGGACATCTCTTTGCACATACCCCGCAACCTGTACACTTGTCTGCCAGAACCACATACTTAATAAGCGCTTTGCAAACTCCGGCCGGACACTTCTTTTTGTTTATATGGGCCTCATATTCACTGCGGAAGTATCTAATCGTACTCAACACAGGATTGGGAGCACTTCCACCCAAGGCGCAAAGGGATCCATCCTGAATCGCCTGTCCCATAGTCTCCAACAGCTCTATATCTCCCTTCTTTCCCCTTCCATGAGATATATCATGGAGAATCTCATACATCTGGTAAACACCATCCCTACATGGTACACACTTTCCACATGATTCTGAGACAAGAAAATCAAGGAAATAACGCGCTATGTCAACCATACAGGTATTCTCATCCATCACAATCATACCGCCGGAACCCATCATAGAACCTGCTTTCTTCAGCGAATCGAAATCCACTGGAAGATCCAGCATATCTTTTGGTATGCATCCACCAGAAGGTCCACCAGTCTGAACTGCTTTGAAGTCCTTGCCTCCAGGAATACCACCACCAATATCGTATATTATTTCCCGAAGAGTTATTCCCATAGGAACTTCCACAAGCCCGATGTTGTTCACTTTACCCACGAGGGAAAAAACCTTCGTTCCAGTACTGTGTTTAGCACCAATGCCTGCGTACCACTCACCACCTCTTGCAATGATAACGGGAATATTCGCCCAGGTTTCCACATTGTTGAGATTTGAGGGCCTGTTCCATATGCCCTGCTCCACTGTGTGAATGTACTTAGCCCGAGGCTCACCCGCTTTTCCTTCAATTGACGTCATCAGGGCAGTAGACTCACCACAAACGAATGCACCTGCACCCCTTACAATCTTTATATCGAAGGAGAAACCTGCTTGGAAAATATCATTACCAAGAAGACCGCATTCCCGGGCCATATCCACAGCTTTCTGAAGATTTGCTACAGCCAGTGGGTACTCATTACGTACGTATATAAACCCTTCGTGAGCACCTATGGCGTATGCACCAATGATCATACCTTCAATTATACTGTGAGGATCGCCTTCCATGAGACTCCTGTCCATATAGGCACCAGGATCGCCCTCATCACCGTTACATATAACGTATTTAATGTCTCCATGGGCACGACGGCAGCTGAGCCACTTCTGACCTGTGGGGAATCCTCCACCACCTCTGCCCCGCAGTCCAGAAGTTATGACCTCGTTTATAATCTCTTCCGGAGACATTGAAGTGAGTGCCTTATACAAGCTATAATAACCACCTCGTGCAATGTATTCATAAATATTTTCGGGATCTATCGTGCCGCAATTCCGAAGCGCAATACGAAGCTGTTTTCCATAGAAGGGAATATCTTTTATCGTGGGAATATCCTGGAACTTTTCCTCAAGTTTTGTGAAATACGGCCTTTCATCCCCCCTTAGCAGATCCTCCTCACGATCTATGCGATAGCTCGGCTTGAAACCGTCAAACTCTCCTTTTAAAACATGCTCCAGGAAAGACGGCACCTTCTCTTTCGTAATACGTCCATAAGCGAGCCGTGGCTTACCGGGCTCTAACACTTCCACCAGTGGTTCCAGGGAATCCATCCCCATGCTTCCCGTTTTGCCGAGGTATACATCTAACCCTCGTCCATCTATCTCTTCTTTTAAAGCTAGGTAAACTTCCCGTGCACCCGCAGCAATACCACTTGTGGCCAATCCTACCATAATTTTGGTTCTCTGAGGGAAAAGGGTTTCAAGTCCCATCTTTGCTGCCGCATCGAGATCCTTGAGCGTTCTTATCCTGCTCACTATTTCACCTCATGTTTCCTATATTTTTTCAATATTCGAGGAATGTCATCCTGCTTCATAAACGGATGAATATTGCCATCTATGCGTGCAACTGCTGCCAGTGAACAGCATCCTAGGCAACGTACCTCTTCCAGAGTGAACATCCCGTCCGACGTAGTTTCACCCCGGGAAATTCCAAGTTCACGCTCAAACCGATCCATAATCTTATCACCACCCTGAACATGACAGGCCGTTCCAGCACAGATCTCAATTACATGCCTTCCCCTAGGTTTAAGGCTGAACGCGTTGTAAAAAGTAGATATTTCATAAACCCTGCTCAAGGGGATATTCATTGCTTCACTTACCGCAACAAGTGCTTCCCTGGGTAAATAGTTAAACTCAGCTTGAACATCCTGAAGTATAGCGATTACTGCCGAAGGGTCAGAATCGTAACTTTTGACGATTTCCTGAACCTTGTCAGCGATAGCTTTCTTGCCTTTATCTCGTACCATCTCCCGTACTCCTTTTACCAAGGCTTTGAATATCTAACCTTGCTGAGCAGCAATTCAAACTCTTTATCCACCTTCTCCTGAATGAGCCTGTAATGTTCCGGCGTCAGATGACGGAATCGCCCCTGCAACTTGAGGTAATCCTCAACAGGTCTCCGCTTCGGTACCTCATAGGTAATCCTGTACTTTCCACTCTCCACTTCATATAGAGGGAAAATACCCGTTTCGACTGCCAGCCTTCCCAGCTTCACCGCTTCATGAGATGCCGCCCGCCAACCTGTGGGACAAACGGATAGTACATGGATATATGAAGGACCCTTTATCCTCTTTGCTTTCTGCACCTTGTGGACAAAATCCACAGGATAACTAGGACAAGCCGTAGCAACGTATGCAGCCTTATGGGCCACCATAATTTCAGGCATATTTTTCTTATCTGTGCGTTGCCCGGGGATGGCTTTACCAGCAGGGGAAGTCGTCGTTGCTGCCATGAAAGGAGTCAAACTAGAACGTTGTATCCCCGTATTCATATACGCCTCGTTATCGAGACAGACGAACATCATATCATGCCCTCTTTCCACCGCACCAGATAGAGCCTGAAAACCTATATCAGCTGTACCGCCGTCACCTGCAACCCCCACAACTTTAACATAACGATCAGAGATTTTACCCTTTCGTCTGAGTGCTTTTATCGCCGCTTCCACACCAGAGGCAACCGCCGCAGCATTTTCGAAAGCCACGTGAATGTAAGGAAGCATCCACGCCGTAGTGGGATACGCCGAAGATATGATCTCCATACAGCCCGTTGCATTGGCTATAATCGCATTCTCTCCAAGGGCTTTAAGTAACAACCGGAGAGCAAGTACCTCGCCACACCCCTGGCACGCCCTATGCCCAGCACTGAAAAACTCTCTTTTCTCAAATAGCTTAGGAACATATATTTCAAAGTTTACTGTTGTACCCTTCATTCTCTCACCCCATAGAACTCAAATACATCTCCCTCTTTCCAAGCCCTTTCAACCATCCCAATAAAATCCTCCACCCTTACGTCTCTACCACCTAGACCCATAACATAGTTAACCACTTTAGGTTTCTGTTCCTCATGGTATAGACAGGATTTGATTTCCATTCCCACAGGACCACTAACACCTCCAAATGATACGGCCCTGTCAGTTACAACCAGGGTCTTACAACCCTCAACCGCTTTTTTGAACTCTTCTACGGGAAATGGGCGCCACAGTCTTATCTTGACCAGACCAACTTTTTTCCCCTGTCTACGCAATTCATCCACAGCCAGGGATGCAGTTTCCCCCATTGACCCCATGGTGACCAAAAGTGTGTCCGCATCATCGGCCATATACAATTCAATAGGACGATAACGACGGCCGAAAAGCCTTTCCCACTCGTCCCAGATTTCTATGATCTTACTTTTAGAATTACGTAATGCCACATCCTTTGCCTTCATGGTTTCCATGTATATATCTGGCATGTTGAAACAACCCATGGAAAGGGGTCGATCGGGATGTAACGTGGCAAAGGGCACACGCTCAGGCAGAAAACGATCCACTTCCTCCTGAGATGGCATATCCATAGGTTCAATCATATGGGTTAGCTGGAACCCATCTATATTAAGCACCACAGGCAACATAATGTCAGGATGTTCAGCAATTCTGAATGACTGAATTGTCATGTCGATTACTTCCTGACCATTTTCCGCAAAAAGCTGTATCCATCCGCAATCACGCTGCGGCATAATGTCCCCATGGTCGTTCCATATATTCAAAGGTCCCGATATAGCCCTGTTAGCATTACCCATTACCACGGGCAACCTCATTGATGAAACTATAGGAAGAATCTCACTCATCAGCATTAGCCCCTGGGAACTGGTTGCAGTGTACACCCGTGCACCTGCGGCAGACGCTCCTGCACATGCACTTATAGACGAATGTTCAGATTCCACAGTTAAGAATTCAGCATCTATGCGACCATCGTGCACTATGTCTGAGAGATGTTCGGCGATATGGGACTGCGGTGTAATAGGATAAACTGCTGCCACGTCAATTCTACAAAGGGCTACAGCCTCCGCAGCAGCAATTGCCACCTCCATTCCTACCCTTCTGCCCATGTTACACCTCCTCTTCCACCATTGTTATGGCTTGCGGCCAGCATTCATGGGCGCAGATACCGCAACCCTTGCAGTAATCCAAATCCGCAGAGAAGTATCCGTCTTCACCTTCACAGATACAACCCTCGGGACAAAAGATGTAACATATACCGCACTTTATGCATTTGCTGTTATCCCATACGGGTCTTTGTGCCCTCCATGTACCCGTCTTATAATTCCTCGCGTTTCCAGGTTCAAACACGATGCAACCTACACTTACTTCCTGCCAAGTTTCTGGCCATTTCTTTTGATTCATACATTCACCTCACGGCACAACCAAAACTTCTCCATACGCCCTCCGAAGGGCATCTTTATTTCTGTCGGCGAGCTTCCCGAATCGTTCCTCAATAGGTGAGTAAAGTGACTCCAGGGACACCATATTAATGACTTTTACAACAGCACCGAGCATCGTAGTATTAGCTATGGGAACGCCAAGTTCTTCCCTAGCAATGTGTGTAGCATCTACCACTGCCATACGTCCTTCATAATTTAATTGCTTTCTTATCAGATCCGGACTTTTCGCCGTGTTTATAATAATAATTCCCTCTTCCTTTAAACCATCAAGAACGTTAACAAGACCAATGAGACCCGGATCTAGAACAACAACAGCATCTGGATTGTAGATACCCGATCGAACCTTTATGGGTGACTCTGATATTCTGTTGAACGCCATAACGGGCGCTCCCCTCCTCTCAGGACCGAATGCGGGAAACCCCTGAGCATATTTGCCTTCCGAAATTACTGCCAGGGCTAGAAGTTCCACGGATGTCACCGCACCCTGACCACCTCTTCCATGCCACCGAATCTCGATCATCCTCAGATCACCTCAAAAAAATAAGTCTTTCCGTTACAGCATTATGAAAAGGTTGTCAATACCCATTTCACTGGTGGGCGTGAACATGCCCAGTCCGCTCATTTTCATCGAGGACAAACAACTCCAACAATGCCATGGCCATTAACCGATAACCTTCAGCCGTGGGGTGAACAAGATCGTACTGCACAAGAGTTCCGAAATCCACTCCATTATCTATCGCCTTTTTCCAGTAATGATCAGTCCTGGAAATGGGCAATCCGTATTCTTTGGCAAGTTCATCAAGCTGGTTGTAATAACGCTTCACGTAATTATACTCATTCTCATCTTCGAGAAAACTGGAGGTTATTAAGACAATCTCCGCATCACAATCGGCTTGTATCTCCTCGATGATCTCCTGTATGCACATACGGAACTGCTGCGGCGAGTACCCCATAAAAGCATCGTTTAGGGCGAACTGAACAAACACACAATCGGGATTATGGTTTAGAACATCTCTTCTCAGACGATGGAGACCACCAAAAGCTGTATCTCCTGGAACACCACGCCCTATCAGAACAAGACGAGACATGGGGTACGCGTTCTCTATCATCTCCCTGAAGTAGTCAATGTAACCTTTGTGAACCATCCAACCTTGGGTGAGAGAATCACCGAGCGCAACAATTATGGTCGTCTCACCTGAAGAAAGTTTCTTTATTGTTTTTAAAGGTTTAATCACTTCATTAAGACCTCCTCATAAAAATCCCTCCCCTCAGTATCGTTGATCACCACAAGGGGAAGGTCTTCGACAATGAGCCGATGGATGGCTTCTGCTTCCAATTCTGGAAATGCAATCACCTCAGCATACTTCACACACCTCGCAGTATACGCCGCGACACCTCCCAAAGCAGCGAAATAAACCGCTTTGTGTTTTCTTAACGCAGCCACAACCTCAGAGGCCCGCTTTCCTTTCCCAATCATCCCCCGAAGACCCGCTTTTAACAGACAAGGTGTAAAAGGATCCATTCGCGCACTCGTGGTGGGTCCGATGGCTCTCATTTTATTACCAGGACTGAGAGGTGTGGGACCTCCATAAAAAATAACGGAATCAACAATAGGAATAGGTAACGTTTCGCCACGCTCAATCATTTCACAAAGTAATCGGTGTGCCACATCTCTAGCAGTAAATACTTCACCGCTCAGGTAAACCCAATCTCCCGCATGCAAGGAAACACATACTTCTTCCCGAAGTGGCGAAGTAATTTTTCTTGCGGCAAGTTTTACTGTAAATCTCATAGAACTGCCTCTGCCTGACGCACAGCGTAACACTGAATGATAACTGCCACGGGCAAAGTTGCAATATGGCAGGGCTTTATGGCAACCTTTACCCCAAGACAAGTGGTCCTACCTCCAAAACCCTGTGGACCTAAGCCTAGAGCATTTACTCTATCCAGGATATCCCGTTCTAGCTCTCTGGTTTCTTCACTACTGCCCGCTGAGATCCCCACAGGCTCAAGCAGCGCCTTTTTTGCAATAAGCAAAGCCTCCTCCGAAGTACCACCTATACCTACACCGATGATATAAGGTGGACACGCTTTTGCACCGGCAAGGCGCACGTGGTCTAGTACAAATCTCACAATACCATCTCTTCCCTCCGCGGGTATGAGCATAGAAAGCGCAGACATATTCTCGCTGCCACCACCCTTGGGAACCGCAACAAGACGGATGTGATTTCCCGGAACGATATCACAATAAATAACACCCGGGGTATTATCCCCTGTATTTATCCTTGTCAGAGGATTACAGATGGATTTCCTGAGATATCCTCCTCTGTACGCCAATCGAATCCCCTCTTCAATGGCATCTTTCAGAGATCCACCGGAGACATGAACGTCCTGACCTATTTCTGCAAAAACAACAGCAATACCTGTATCCTGACAGATGGGTACGGATGTCTCTGCAGCTAGCGCTGCATTCTCAAGCATGATGCGCAGAGCTTCCTTTGCATGTCCTTCCCGTTCCTCATCAAATGCCCTCCTAAGAGCAGCGAGCACATCTTCACGGATATTGAAATTTGCCTCCAGAAAAAGTTTACAGACCGTTTCAGTAACAGAATCTGCTTTGATCTCCCTAATGACAGAACTCATGGTATCCTATCCTTATCGGCGGGCCGTCTAAATTCTAAAGCACTCCCCAAGGTCATCTGGTCCAGGTATTTCAACTCACCACCAACGGGGACACCTGTAGCAATACGGCTCAAACGCACACCTGTGTTCCCCAGTGCCTGTATGATAAATATCGCTGTCGCATCCCCCTGAACAGTAGGATTTGTAGCCAAAATAACCTCTTCAACTGAACCCTTTCTCACTCTATCCAGGAGTTCTTGTATGTGAATATCTTCAGGTCCTATTCCCTCCAAAGGCGAAAGAACACCGTGTAACACATGGTAAACACCTCGGTATTTGCCCACCTTTTCGATCGCCACTAAAGCATCGGTATCTTCAACTACACATATAACGCTCCTATCTCTCTCGGGATCCCTGCAGATTACACAAAAATCTTCTTCAGAGAGATTATAACAATCCCGGCAAAAACGTATTTTATCTTTAACTTCAAGAATGCTTTCAGCTAAGCGACGAGCATCCTCTAAGGAGCCACGAAGGATAAAATTAACAAGCCGCGTGGCTGTTTTCTCACCTACTCCTGGAAATCGGCAGAACTCAGCGATCAATCGCTGAATAGGAGGTGCATAGCGGGACATAAAACGTCTCTTCCTTTAGTTAACCAATTAACCCCGGAATGTTGAGACCGCCTGTTATTTTCGCCATCTCCTGTGATGCCATCTCATGAGCTTTCCGTATACCCTCATTTACTGCTGCCACTACTAAATCCTGGAGCATTTCTACATCATCGGGATTTACTACATCCTTCTCAATTTTAATCGAGAGGAGTTCGCCCTTCCCATTCACACAAGCGGTGACCATGCCACCACCTGCGGATGCCTCCACGGTTTTAGCCTCCAACTCCTGCTGTAAACGAGCCATCCTCTCTTGAAGCTTTTTGGCCTGTTTCATTAAATTGGCAAAATTTGACAATTACTTACCTCCTCGTTTTGAATCGTAAACTTTTACTTCCTTTACTTCAGCGTCAGGGAAAAAATCCAGTATTTCCTGCAAAGCTCGGGAATTAAGAGCCTGACTTCTAGCTTCAGATAAAGCGTCTTTACCGTCCGACTCCCTTTGTCCATTATAAACCGTTTCATCCCCCTGAACCTCGACAACCAGCCCAGACACATCGCCGCCAAAGAAACGAACAGCCAGATCCCTCAGCTCACCACGAGCCTTTTTCAACAGATCATCTAGAAAGACATGTTTCCGGGGAAAACCAATCTTCAAAACACCATTTTCTAGACTCACGAGGGATCCCCCCTCTAACCGGGCCCCCAAGGGGGGGTTGTTTTTTATCACAAATTCCTTAAAGGAGTCCCATAGTGAACTTCTACTGTCACAGTTCCAACGAGTAGAATCTCCAGGTCGCGCCACATACGCTTCTCTTGACTCATCTTGGAAGGCAAATAATGTTTCTCCTTTCTTCGACCTTTCATCTCCACTGACAATGATTCTCCGTTCCAGCGATTCCAGGCGTTCCAAGATCTCTTCGAGCGTGGGAAGATTCATAAGACGCACCATCTTAAGCACAACAGCCTCCAGACTCAAGCGGTACTGCAGAGATCTTCGCATACTGTCACTACTTGACAGAAGAACATCCAAAAGGTACTCTAACCTCTCTCGTGGCACTTGATTCACCTGCTTTTTCAAATCATCAAAATCGTCCTCTGTAACGCTTAAAACACTGTATGCCTCGGTTCCCATCACCTTCACCAGAAGGAGACTCCGGAAATGCTGGGTTAACATTTCGTGCATCACCACCATATCCATCCCAGCACTGTAAGCCTGTTCGATGACACGTAAACACTGAGGAGCATCTCCCCTGATAATAGATTTACCCAGTTCGTATACAAAGTGCCGATCTTTTCTTCCGAGAAGTTCCTCCACCTGGTCATCTCTTATTTCTCTTCCCGTGTATGAGATTATCTGGTCGAATACACTTTGAGCATCCCTTAAACTACCTTCGCTACTTGCAGCGATCCAGGTTAAAGCTCTCTCGCTTATTTGTACTCCCTCTTTTAAAGCTATTTTTTTCAGATTCTCCACAATGTCTCTTACGGAGAGCCGGAAAAACTCAAAATGTTGACAACGGGAGAGTATTGTTGCGGGGATTTTATGCACCTCCGTAGTCGCGAAAATAAAAACAACATGGGACGGAGGTTCTTCAAGGCTTTTCAGAAGAGCATTGAACGCCTCCCGGGTCAGCATATGAACTTCGTCTATTATGTACACCTTATACCGACAGGAAGCAGGCAAAAACTTTATATTCTCTCTAAGTTCCCTGATCTCATCAATCCCCCTGTTTGATGCCCCATCTATTTCGCGCACATCCAGGGATATTCCATCGCGGATTTCCCTGCAATTCGCACATCCATCACACGGACTAGGGGTCGGTCCATGAACGCAATTCAGCGCTTTGGCCAGAATCCTAGCCACTGATGTTTTCCCCACTCCTCTGGGACCACTAAAAAGAAAAGCATGTGCAATCCGCCCATGGGTTATCGCATTCCTCAGGGTGGTCACTACATGGTGCTGACCAACAACCTCATCCAAGGTTTGGGGTCTCCACTTGCGAGCTATTACCAGGTACTCAGACATGATCACCACAAAAACGAACAAAGAATAGCCAGGTTTACCCGCAGCACACGTCGGAAATTGCTACCGCTGCTTCCTTCCGGACCTGACGGGGTTCACAACCCTCCGTTGCACGGGACCCGGCTATTCTGAAAAAATTTATGGCGGAGAGAGCGGGATTCGAACCCGCGGTACACCTTTTGGGCATACACACGATTTCCAGTCGTGCCCTTTCGGCCTCTCAGGCATCTCTCCGTTCTTTCATAAACATGGCGGAGAGAGGGGGATTCGAACCCCCGTGAGGGCTTTTGACCCCCAAATCGATTTCGAGTCGACCCCGTTACGACCACTTCGGTATCTCTCCGCTCTATAATTATTATCTCTTTTTCCGGAAAAATCCACTCAAAATTTCTCCACATGCATCGCCTAGTACCCCTTCAGTAACTTCTACCACATGGTTCAAACGCTTATCGGAAAACAGACTGTACATGGATTTCACCGCTCCTCCTTTCGGATCCGCCGCACCGTAAACCACCCGGGCAACACGCGCATGAATAATGGCACCCGCACACATAACGCAAGGTTCTAAGGTAACGTAAAGCGTAGTGCCCGGTAGTCTGTAATTGCCCAGAATTCGAGCAGCTTCCCGAAGCACAAGCACCTCCGCGTGTGCTGTAGGATCTACTAAGGAAATAGGACTATTATGAGCTTTCGCGAGTATACGGCCCTCTATTGTTAAAACTGCACCAACGGGTACTTCGCCCCTATTCATCGCTTTCATTGCCTGTTCCAAGGCTATCCTCATCATTTTTTCGTCTTCGTTCATAGATCCTATTCCAATACGAGAAATTCACCTTGTCAACCATTTTGATTGATTTTTAAAGACTTTTTCTATAAAAATGACACCAACACATTCAATAACACTTCGAGGCCCAGAATGGAAAACAACGAGAAGATCGAAAAAGTAGCAGGAATGATTTTGGAAAGCGAAAAAATAGTCGTATTCACCGGAGCTGGAGTCAGCACAGAATCCGGCATCCCCGACTTCCGTAGCCCAGGAGGTATATGGTCCCGCTTTGATCCTGAAGATTTCACTATTTACAAATTTCTGTACGATCCTGTGGCGAGGCGCAAACATTGGCAGTTCCTCAGGGAAAGCGGCTTGTTCGACGATTCTGTAAAACCAAATGCAGCCCACTACGCCATTGCGTGGCTGGAATCCATCGGTAAACTCACGTGTGTAATCACACAGAACATCGACAACCTCCACCAGAAAGCGGGGAATAATCCCCAGAAGGTATACGAGCTTCATGGTAATATGCAGTGGATAAAATGTCTCGAATGTTATGCTCGTTTTGACCTTCTAGATATACTAAAAAAATACAGTCATCATGATGAGGTTCCTTACTGCCCCAATTGTAAAGGCCTCCTCAAACCAGACGTGATCTTTTTCGGGGAAGAACTCCCCTCACAAACTCTTAGAGAGGCAAGAGAACATGCCAGTTCTTGTGACTTGTTAATAGTTATAGGTTCCTCACTTGTTGTCTATCCTGCAGCTTATATACCCCTTTACGCCAAAATGGCGGGGGCTCGCCTGGTCATCATAAATCTCTCACCAACACCCTACGATAACGAAGCGGATATAGTCATTTGCGGGCCTGCAGGAGAAACTATGACCAAAATAGTTGAGGAGGTAAAAAAAGGCCTGAGCTACTCATGTGCCTGATAATCCTTGCATACAAGGTTCATCCCACTTACCAACTCATAATGGTGGCGAACAGGGACGAGTTCTACGACAGGCCATCCGCACCAGCTGATTTTTGGGAGGAAAATCCCCTTATTTTAGCCGGTCGGGATTTAAAGGAGGGTGGTACGTGGTGCGGTATAACAAAAGAGGGTAAATTTGCCGCTCTCACAAACTACAGAGATCCTCAGGCTCTAAAAATAGGTGCCCCATCGCGAGGGCTGGTGGTACGCCGCTTCCTGGAAAGCGATGATTCGCCCGAGAAATTCTTAGAATGGCTAAAAGCCAACGGGGGAAAATTCAACGGTTTCAGCATAGTATTTGGCACACCTTTGTCTCTGTTTCACTATTCAAACAGAGGAGGTTTTGGCCCACTAACTCCTGGTATCCACGGTTTGAGCAATGCCTTAATTGACACCCCTTGGCCAAAGGTTAAACGAGGCGTCGCAGCAGTGGAGCACATCCTTGGGAATAAAAAGAGGTTAAATCCTTTGGAGCTCCTTCAGTGTTTGCACGATGAAAAAATCGCTCCCGATGAGGAATTGCCCAACACAGGCGTAGGTAGGGAGTGGGAAAGGTTACTCTCCCCCCTCTTCATTCGAAGTTCCATATACGGAACCCGATCGACAACTGTCATTCTGCTAAATGAAAGTGGAAAGGGTATATTCATTGAGCAAAACTTCAATGGGGAAAAGGAACCTTGGATGATCTCCATATTCCATCTGGAGGGACCTAATGGAAAGAAGGGAGTATCCTGATAGACCTGTTGTTGGTGTGGGAGCTGTTGTATTCAAAGATGAAAAGGTCTTACTAGTGAAAAGAGGCGTACCACCTAGGAAAGATCTGTGGGCTATCCCTGGTGGTAGTGTAAAACTGGGTGAAACACTCAAAGAGAGCGCAGTAAGAGAAGTCTGGGAGGAAACGGGTATAACTATAGAGGTAGGAGATATAATCTACGTTTTTGACCTGATCGAGAGAGACAAAAACGGAAAGATCTGTTATCATTTTGTGGTAATAGATTTCTTGGCACGGTACATTAGTGGAGAGGTCAAAAGTGGTGATGACGCCTCAGAGGCTCGCTGGATCAGCAGAGAAGAATGCCTTCATCTGCCCCTTTCAGAGAATACAGAGAAACTTTTAAGAAAACAAGGATTTATAAGTTAAAATGTGCGTTGTGGTTCATTAATTCAGAAAAGGAGGTAAAATCATGAAAGTTGTTTACTCACCAGCATTTGAGGTGTCTTATTGTTCCGATCCCGCAGCAGCGCCGGGCAGAATGGAGGCAATACTCAAAGAGATAAAAGATAAAGTACAATTTGTGGAACCTCAGCCCGCTTCGGAAGAAGATATTGCAGCGGTCCACACAAAACCCCATATAGATATGGTAAAACGTGAAGGTATCTACAACATAGCTGCTCTGGCAGCAGGCGGAGCTATCCTTGCAGCCAAAATAGGACTGGAAGAACCAAGTTTTGCCCTCATTCGTCCACCGGGACACCATGCCTCTGCAAACAGTGCCTGGGGTTTCTGCTATTTCAACAATATGGCTATTGCACTGGAAAAATTGCGTTCTGATGGACTGATCAATATTGCCAGGGTCCTCGACATTGATCTGCACTTCGGTGACGGGACGGTAAATATCCTCAATCCCAAGGGATACGTGACAATTTATAATCCATCGTCATCAATTCGAGGTGAATACTTAAAAAGTGTGGAATCCTTCTTGTTCGGCGCATGTGCCGATATTATAGGAGTATCCGCAGGTTTCGACAATCACGTGGAAGATTGGGGTGGATTATTAACCACCTCCGATTACAGAGAGATAGGCCAGATGGTAAGAGAAGCAGCAAGACGCAACCAGGGTGGGTGTTTTGCCATCCTAGAAGGAGGATACAATCACCGCGTTTTAGGCAAAAACGTTCTCGCTTTTCTAGAGGGTTTGGGCAACCTATAGCCCATTTCCAGAAGAGCTTAAAGTGTACTATTCATCTGTTCAGTCTTAGATCGACCTCCCTATCTCGAAACCCTCGAGTATGGCATCTTTGATCATGCGTGCCTGGACACAATCTCCCACAAAGTAAACTTCTGGGGTTTTACCTAAAAAAATTCTTGTTTTTTCTTGATCAGCTTTGAAACCCACAGCTATGATCACATAGTCACCTTCCACAGTTTCCACCTTGCCGTTATACTCAACCTGAACACCCTCCTTCGTTATCCCTACAACCTTAACACCTGTTTTCATTCTTATCCCTTCACTTTTTAAACGGGCAAGGAAAAACGGCCGATATGTAGGCGATACATTATCAGCCATACGGTCAAGCATCTCTAAAATTGTGACCGAAGATATCCCTTCCCCCCTGAGCAAAACGTGCTCCGCTGTTTCACAACCCACCATGCCACCCCCGATTACAATCACGTTTCCTCTTACTCTTCTTACGTCCTGCAGAACATCCTCTGCTGTGACCACATGCGGCAGATCCACACCGGGTATTTCGGGAATTGTGGTCTCGGCCCCGGTGGCCACAATGACTACATCTGGTTTTTCCTCTTCAATTAGAGCCTCATCAACTCTCGTGTTCAATCTCACATCCACTTCAGCTCTTTTCAACCGTTCTGAAAAACTGTTAATCAAATCTGTTATCTCTTCTTTATAAGGAGGAATGGCTGCCAATGACAAACGCCCTCCTAACCTCCCGTGTTCCTCGAACAGAGAAACTTTGTGGCCTCTAACTGCCGCGATAATAGCCGCCTCCATACCGGCGGGTCCACCTCCTATTACATAAACTTTTTTCTTTACGTCTGGTACCTTCAGGAGGTCAGTGCCCTCCCGTCCTGCTTCTGGGTTTACAGCACAGTAAGTTGTCGCAGGTTCTCCCCACTTCCTGTAGCAGGCCATAACCTCCGTAAGACAGTGAGAACATGCGAGACAAGGGATAATCTCTTTCCATCTGCCCTCCCGAGCCTTGTTGGGAAGAAACGGATCCGCCATGAGAGCCCTCCCCATTCCCACCAGATCCGCTTTTCCATCCGCAAGAATCTCTTCTGCAACAAAGGGACTGTTTATGCGATTTGCCGCAATAACAGGCACCGACACAGTTGCCTTAATCTGAGCAGCAAGATGTGCAAATGCCCCCCTAGGCAGCGATGGGGCAACCGTAGGGACTGTGGACTCATGCCAACCGGTGTAAACATTAATAATATCAATACCTGCTTCTTCCAGAATCTTCGCCACAATCTTCGAATCTTCAATTGTATGTCCCCCCGGCATCTGCTCTTCCACATTGAGTCGGCAACTATAAATAAAATCCTCACCTGCCTCCTTCTTCATGGCATCAATTACTTCCAGAATAATCCGCATACGATTCTCGAGACTACCACCATACCGATCATTCCGCTTGTTGCTTATGGGCGAAAGAAATCTATTCAGCAGATAACCGCCACCAACGAGGATCTCCACGGCATCAAAACCCCCTTCCCTAGCCCGGCGGGCCGCCTTTCCGCATTCTTTGACGATATACGTAATCTCGTCCTCCGTTAATTCTCTTGGCATTACCCTAAGCAACTGATTAACAACCGCCGATGGTGCAACAACTTCAGGTTTGCCCTCTTTAAAGACCACATGATATGAAATTATCAGTTGGGCTGCAGTCCTTGCTCCATGCTTATGAATCTCACCTGTCAATCTCCTAATCCCCGGCAAAAAACGATCATCGTAAAGGCCGGGTTCCACAGGGGAACCGGCTTTTACAGGCGAAAAAGGTATAATAATGAGGCCTGTTCCCCCCTTGGCACGCTCAGCAAAGAAATTTATGAATCGATCCCCCACCTCCTCATCCTTCTCCGTATATCCCGTTGTCATCGGTAACATAACTATACGGTTTCGGATCTCCAAACCCTTTATCCTAACCGGTGTGAACAATCTCTCAAATTCCACGACACCCCTCCCGAATGACTAATTTTTTAAAGATGTTTTCAATTCTTTAAAACTCAGTGAAACCCCGTGTCAAGCTTTATTAAAACTATAAATTCATTGATTCAAAAAATACTTGACAATTGGCAATTTAGGTCGTAGATGTTTTCTAATTATAGAAAAGGGAATTTACCGATGGCAATGGGAACACCGAGTTGCGGGATAGTAAACGTAGTAGTAGTACGGAGGGGCACCGCTGCTCGGTGAAAAATATCGAGTAAATACCGAGCCGCGGGCCCCAAAACCCGCGGCTTTTTTGTTTGTTAAACAAAAAGCCGCTCAGTAACAGCGGCTTTTGTGTTTTGAAAATCCAAAAGGGAGGTGTCAAAATTGCAACTTAAAGGAGCTGAGATTCTCATTAAAGTTTTAGAGGAAGAAGGTGTGAAAACGATATTCGGCTACCCTGGTGGTGTTCTTCTTGACATATACGATGAACTCTACAGGAGCAAAATTAGACACATTCTAGTGCGTCATGAGCAGGGTGCGGTGCATGCCGCCGATGGTTATGCCAGAGCTTCCGGGGAAGTGGGTGTCGTCCTGGTTACGTCGGGACCTGGAGCAGCGAATACAGTAACAGGTATTGCTACTGCCTACATGGATTCCATACCCATAGTTGTTCTAACAGGTCAGGTTCCGACCCATCTTATAGGTACGGATGCATTTCAGGAAGTGGACATCATCGGTATTACCCGACCATGCACAAAACATAACTTCCAGGTCCGCCGGGTGGAAGAATTGGCTAAGACCCTTCATGAAGCATTTCACATTGCCCGCTCTGGGCGACCAGGACCAGTACTCGTGGACCTACCCAAAGACGTTATTGCATCCACAACAGAATATTTTCCCCAGCAAAGATTAAAAGATGAAAAAGTGGAGTTTAGGCCCCCGTCTAAGAAGGCCTTTTATGTTTTGGACCTTTTAAATGAAGCCAAAAAACCCCTGATACTATCAGGTGGTGGTGTGATACTCGGTAGAGCCTCGGAGGAGTTAAGAAAACTCGCCTGGCGAACGAAAATACCTGTAACGTCTACCCTTATGGGGCTGGGAGCTTTTCCAGGAACCGATCCTCTTTGGCTTGGCATGCCCGGCATGCATGGGACCTACTATGCCAATATGGCAATCAGCCACTGTGATCTGTTAATCGCCATTGGTGTGCGTTTTGACGATCGTGTAACAGGGAAAATTGACAACTTTGCTTCACACGCAAAAATCGTACACGTAGACATTGATCCCTCATCGATAAACAAAAACGTTATGGTGGATGTTCCCATTGTGAGTGACTGCAGAAGTGCTCTCATGACGTTCAACGACCTTCTGGAAAAGCAGAATTTCAACGTCACCTATGAACAGAGAAAGGAATGGCTTGAACTCATAGAAGAGTGGAAGCGAGAATACCCCCTTACCTATGCACACAGTGAATCGGAAATTAAACCCCAGTACGTTATAGAAACACTTTACAAATTGACGAAAGGAAAGGCAATCATAACCACCGAAGTGGGTCAGAATCAAATGTGGGCAGCTCAATTTTATAAATTTGACGAACCCAACAGATTTCTCTCCTCAGGAGGGCTGGGAACGATGGGTTACGGTTTTCCAGCTGCAATTGGCGCCAAAATCGCGCGTCCTGATATGCTCGTCATAGACATAGCTGGAGATGGAAGTATCCAGATGAACATCCAGGAGATGGCTACCGCTGTTCAGGATAACATCCCTGTGAAAATAGTTCTCATAAACAACGGGTATCTTGGGATGGTACGCCAGTGGCAACAGCTTTTTTACGGAAAACGCTACTCTTACTCCGATATAGCGTGTCAACCCGATTTTCTTAAATTAGCCGAAGCGTATGGGTGGCTAGGTCTGAAAGCCACAAAACCTGAAGAAGTAGAACCCGTCCTCAGGAAGGGCTTAGAATACTCGGGTCCGGCAATAATGGATTTCCATGTGTCACGAGAAGAGTGCGTTTACCCCATGGTTAGACCAGGCGGTCCACTCCACGAAATGACCCTAGGAAGAGAAATGGTAAATTGAAGTAATAAAAAAACTACCAGGGGAGGTAAAGTTATGGAAAAAAAACCACGCACACTGGCCTTGACCGTGAATAACAAACCTGACGTGCTCGCTCGCGTTGCAGGTGTTCTGGGAGGAAGAGGCTACAACATTGAAACCCTGTGTGTGGACGCCACAATGGATCCCGCGTACTCAAAGATAATTCTAACCACGATACAGGACAAAAACACTATAACGAAGATTGAGAAACAGCTCATGAAATTGATCGATGTGCACAAGGTTGCAGATATCACTGAAATAGCACACGTTACCAGAGAAATGATGCTCGTCCGCATGAAGTTAACGGAATCTAACAAAGGAGATCTCGCTCTTATTGTCAACGCCTATCAGGGACGGGTAGTTACAATGAACGGTGATTATTGTGTGATTGAAATAACTGGGGACAAAGAACAGATCGAAAATGCTCTTGAAAGCTTAAAGCCCCTAGGAATTGATGATATGGCCAGAACTGGAATAGTTGCATTAGAAAGACAACCCTAAATTTCAAAGGAGGAGCAAACAATGGCAAAACTAATCATCGGTGATGTGGTGGAAGAGGTTATAACATCCGAAGAATTTACTCTTGACATGGCCAGGGAAGTTCTAAAAGATGAAGTGGTTGCTGTTTTGGGTTATGGGGTACAGGGTAGAGGCCAAGCTCTGAATATGCGGGACAATGGCATAAACGTTATTGTTGGTTCCGCCGGTTATAACTGGAACAAGGCAAAGGAGGAAGGTTTCGAACCTGGAAAAACCCTTTTCCCCATGATGGAAGCAGCTGCAAAGGGTACCATTATCCAATTTCTGGTTCCCGATGCTCAACAGAAGGCCATGTGGCCCGAGTTAAAACCCCACCTCACAAAGGGCAAAGCCCTCTATTTCTCCCATGGTTTTTCCATAGTATACAAGGATCAGACCGGTGTCATTCCTCCCCCCGATATCGACGTTATAATGGTTGCTCCCAAAGGCGCGGGGAGAACCGTAAGGGACAATTTTTTGGCAGGCAGTGGCATCAATTCCAGTTTTGCCATCTACCAGGATGCCACGGGAAGAGCTAGGGAGAGAACCCTAGCGATCGGGGTTGCTATTGGTTCCGGTTATCTATTCCCCACAACCTTTGAAATGGAAGTTTACAGTGATCTGACTGGTGAAAGAGGGGTTCTGATGGGTTGCTTGGCGGGCATCCTAGAAGCTCAGTACAACGAACTTCGAAAGAGAGGTCACAGCCCCAGCGAAGCATTTAATGAAACAGTAGAGGAACTAACCCAGAGCTTGATCCCCCTGGTCGCAGAAAATGGAATGGACTGGATGTATGCAAACTGCAGCACCACTGCACAGAGAGGAGCCCTGGATTGGAAGAACCGTTTTCGTGATGCCGTAGCTCCTCTATTCGAGGAACTATACGACAGAGTGAAATCGGGAAAGGAGACAGAGATAGTTCTCAGCGCATGTGCAGCACCCAATTACCGTGATATGCTTCAAAAAGAACTTGAGGAAATGAGAAGCCATGAAATGTGGCAGGCAGGAGCTGTTCTTCGAAGCTTGCGGCCTGAAAGAAGAAGAAAAAAATAAAAAGGAGAAGCTTATATGCGCAGTGATCTGATGAAAAAAGGGTTAGAAAGGGCCCCCCACAGAGCGCTTTTCAAAGCTATGGGTTACACAGATGAGGAAATCCATCGCCCTATGGTTGGTGTTATCAATTCTTTCAACGAAATCATTCCCGGGCACATACATCTACGAACGATAACTGAAGACGTAAAAGCGGGCGTAAGACTCGCCGGGGGCACTCCTGTGGAGTTTCCTGTAATTGGGATATGCGATGGTATTGCCATGGGGCATGAAGGCATGAAGTATTCCCTTGCGAGTAGGGAACTTATTGCTGACTCCATTGAATCGATGGTAATGGCCCATCCATTTGACGCCTTGGTGATGGTAACCAACTGCGACAAGATCGTACCTGGAATGCTCATGGCAGCCCTAAGAGTGAACATCCCCACGATCGTCATAAGTGGGGGACCTATGTTGGCTGGTCACTACCAGGGAAGAACAATTGACCTTATAAGTGTCTTTGAAGGAATCGGGCAAGTAAAGGCTAGAAAAATCTCTCAGAAGGAACTTTTGGAGATTGAAAACAGAGCCTGTCCAGGATGTGGTTCCTGCTCCGGTATGTACACGGCTAATTCTATGAATTGCATGACGGAGGCCCTGGGACTGGGACTACCGGGAAACGGCACCATCCCCGCAATCAGTGCCCAGAGGAGACGTTTAGCCAAAGATGCGGGTATGAGAATCATGTACCTTCTGAAAAACAACATCAAACCTCGTGACATAGCCACCCTAGAAGCCTTCAAAAATGCCATTGCAGTGGATATGGCCCTTGGGTGTTCAACAAATACGGTGCTTCACCTTACAGCCATTGCCTATGAGGCGGGCATAAACCTAGATCTCGCTCTTTTTAACGAGATAAGTGCCAAAACACCAAACCTTTGCAAACTAAGTCCCGCTGGGTCCCATCATCTTGAAGATCTCGATGCCGCTGGAGGAGTTCCAGCGGTCATGAAAAGAATCTCCTCCCTAGGGCTCATAGATGAAACCTTAATCACAGTCACAGGAAAGACAGTAGGTGAAAACATAAAAAATGCCCTCGTTCTTGATGATGACGTTATAAGGCCCCTCGAAAAACCCTACCATAGCGAAGGAGGTTTAGCTATTCTCAAAGGTAATCTGGCACCAGAAGGTGCCGTTGTGAAACAGTCGGCGGTTGACAAAAGTATGCTTGTGAGGGAAGGTCCCGCTCGTGTCTTTAATTCAGAGGAAGAAGCCATCCAAGCCATCCTCGGCGGAAAAATAAAACCTGGCGATGTGGTGGTCATTCGCTATGAGGGTCCAAAGGGTGGGCCTGGTATGAGAGAAATGCTGGCCCCCACATCTGCCATTGCTGGTATGGGACTAGACACTACCGTTGCCCTCCTAACGGACGGGAGATTCAGCGGTGGAACGAGAGGGGCCGCCATAGGACACATTTCACCGGAAGCGGCTGAAGGTGGACCCATTGCTTTAGTGAATGAGGGTGACATCATCGCCATCGATATTCCCGGCAAAAAAATCACATTGAAAGTATCAACTGAAGAATTGAGAAAACGAAAGAAGACTTTCAAGCCTAAAGAGCCGGCGATAAAAACTGGATACCTTGCCCGTTACTCAAAACTCGTTACCTCAGCGAGCACAGGGGCAATACTTAAATACTGAGGAGGCGAAAATATGTCTCATCCTAGAGATGTCTTCCTACGAGAAATTGACGAGGTTATGATTCTCATAAAAAGGATAAACCTCTGCATTGAAGAGAAGAGAGATTTTAACCTGAAAGAAGTTTCGGAATACATAATTGAAATTCAAGAATTTTTAGAAAACTTAAGCAAGCTCCCTCTCGAGGCCTTACATAAAAACGATAAAGAAGAATTCTTTCTTCACCTCAGAAAACTGAAAAACATCTTCAAAACGCTCGAAGATTTGCACATAAACGAAGATCTTAAGAGGAACAAGGAAACATTGCTCCACGAAATAGAGAAGGAAACGGAAAGTTTCTGGAATGCAACCTCCAAATGGGGGAAAATTCTTAACTTTATGTACGACTCTCCCTGATGAACAATGTAACTGAGAATAGTAAGACCCATTTGACCTCTGGAATGGAAGTGATTAATATATAATGCGCAGAGGGAAGCAGTGGGTATCTCATGAAGAAAGAAAATATCCCTATGACACCTGCTATAAGGCTGTTAAAAGAAGCAGGACAGTCATTCACGATCAAGTTCTACCGGTACCAGGAAAAGGGTGGCACAAAGGCTGCAGCGAGAGAACTTAAGGTAGATGAACACATAATAGTTAAGACCATCGTTATGGAAGACGAAAGTGGTAATCCTTTTTTGGTATTAATGCACGGTGACCGGGAAGTATCCACCAAATCCATGGCAAGAATATTAGGAGTTAAAAAGGTTTACCTCTGCGATCCCAAAGTTGCGGAGAAACACACCGGCTATAAAGTGGGTGGAACTTCTCCGTTCGGCACAAAAAAGAAGCTACCTGTTTACGTAGAAGAGACCATTATGTCACTACCCTATGTACTGATAAACGCAGGAGGACGAGGTATATTAGCAGAATTATCCCCTAAAACTATAGAGGAACTTTTAAATCCCGTAAATGTAAACGTAGCCATATAGGTTTAACTATGGAATACGATTACATTATTGTGCGTTGCCTACACTGTGGCACAAAAAACCGAATTCCCCGGGAAAGGTTGGGAGACAAACCCAGCTGTGGAAAGTGTCGTGCACCGCTTGATGAAATGATTATAAGATGTTTGCACTGCGGTACGAAAAACCGCATGCCTGAAGAACGTCCCCACGACAAGCCGCGTTGTGGTCGCTGTGGATTACCTCTAGTTTTGGGAGGCGAAATAGGCCGGCCCATTGAAGTTACAGATGCCTCCTTTTTCAGAGAAGTTCTCAAAAATTCTGGGACTGTTGTAGTTGATTGCTGGGCTCCATGGTGCGTCCCGTGCCGTTCCGTGGACCTCCTTATAGAAGACCTTGCGGTGAGGTATGCGGGGGGTGCCAAATTTGCGAAACTGAACGTAGACGAAAACCCAGTAACCACCCTCCAGTATAGCATTCGCAATATACCTACTCTACTTTTCTTTCAAGCAGGAGAACTGAGAGATAGATTGGTTGGAGCTATGTCTCCTGAAGAGATAGAGAAAAGGCTTCTCGCCATCATAAAAACCAACTGAGATAAGTGAAATGGAAAAATCAGGTTCTTCACCCGTATATTCATGTCGGATATTTCAGGTATACGAAGAGGTCGTAGAATATCCCAATGGCCGGAAAAGTCGCTTCAGTAGGATAGAACATGCACCGTGCATAGCCGTGGTGCCTATAAATGAAAAAGGTGAACTCATCCTCATTCGCCAGTGGAGACCAGCAGTTGGCGACTACCTGATAGAGATACCTGCCGGTGTCATTGATCATGGTGAATCCGTAGAAGAGTGTGTACAGAGAGAACTTGCAGAAGAAACGGGTTATCGTGCCGGAGAAATTACAAAGCTTTTCGAGGGTTATCTAGTCCCCGGTTATTGCAACGAGTATATGTACTTTTATCTCGCAAGAAACCTTGTAGAATACCCTCTACCACCCGATGAAGACGAGGATGTCGAACTGATTCCCGTTACTCAGGAAGAAGCGGAAAATATGATAAAAAATGGAAGAATTAAAGATACAAAAACCGCCCTCGGTATTAAACTTGCCCTTGATTTTTTGAACGTATCCGAAAACATCTAGTTAAATCTTCCTCTTTTCTGAAGATCGATTTCCAGTCTCTTAAGTGTTTCTAGATCATCTCTCAGTCGTCTGTTCTCCTTCTCCAACCTATCGATCTCTTTCGTCGTTTGTTCCAGAGATCGCCTCACCCTCTCCAGGTCACTCTGACAAACACCCACCCGCTCAAGAGCTTCGTTCTTACTCAGCTCCGAAGATTCCAATCCATCGATGACCTTTATGAAGAGACGCGCATAGGGCGCCCATCTGCTATCAGGATATTCAGCCAACAGAACGGAAAACATCTCCCTCGCCTTAAAATAGTCTTCCATCTCTATTTTGCCTTTAACAATTATGTTGCACGCCTCACGGAAAAGTTTTGCATCGGGACTGACCATAGAAACGACAGGTGAAACAGGATTCAAAGTTTGAGTACTGGCGCATCCCCAAAAAAACAGAACAAAAAATACGATGAAAAACCCTCTCACAGTGCAATATCCTCTGCACTAACCACTTTACTTCCCGGCAGAGTTTTACCGTAATTCTTAACCTGGGCCACCGCCCTTGCCATTTCGATGGGATTCTTGTACATCCTTCCATCATCAGTGACGATAGAAATCGTCAAGGAGATCAATGGAAAAAACAGCACATTCCCCTTTCTATCCCGCCCCCAAATACCCCCACTCTTCCGATCCTCCTCAGTGTAAAATTTAAGACTCCTCCGATCGAATTCCTGGATTATCCATAAGGCCATAGTACGTGCCCGCTCCGGTTCATCCAGAAGAACAAAATCATCTCCTCCGATATGCCCGATAAAAGTCAACTGACCTCCCATCTTTTTTTTCGCCTCCTCTAAAATAAGGGCCACCTCCCTTATAACCTCACTTCCCCAAGCATATCCATAGTTGTCACCGTAAGGTTTAAAATTGTCCAAATCAATGTGGCATAAACTGAAAGGTATACCGCCATGAAGACGCTTACTAATTTCCTCTTCTATAGCTCGATTACCGGGCAAACCCGTTAATGGGCTAGCATCAAGGAGCATAGCTTCGAGTACTTTCAGTTTTTCTACCATTGCGTCAAAGGCCTTTGAAAGACTACCTATTTCGTCATTGCGACTTAAATTGATCTTCTCGTTAAAATTTCCCTGCGCAATGAGAGACGTCATCTTTTCCAGCCGGCTCAGCGGTTTTGAAATATCAAGGGTCACCCGAACAGCCAGAAATAAACCGAGGAAAAGCCCTGAAATGGTTAGAAGCATCGTTATCCTCGATGCTTTCACGCTTTCCCTGTTTATCTCCTTTATACGGGCATCTACAGTTTGTTCCGCTTTCCTCTGAAGAGCTTTTATGCTGGACAACAAACTTTCAAAAAAATGCTTCCCCTTATCCTCTGAAAGCCTCGTTGCCTCTCCCAATCTCCCTTCATTAATCAAACTAACTTTCTGTCGAAATAATTCCTCGTATTCCGATTTTGCCAACATTACCTTCTCCAAATAATAGGAGAACCCAGGTAACTTCAGATCCGCCACTGAGTCAATCATCCTCTGCAATTCTGAACTGTACAACCAAAAAAGCGCTGCAATAGAGTCATCTTTCATTACGAGAAACTTCTTCTCCACATTTTCCATCCCCAGTGCAAGATCAGCCATCTTCCTCGAATTCTCCAAAGCTTCATAGTCTTTACTTATTACGGAACTGGCCAGTTCACTCATATCTTTAAGACGGAAAATGGCGTAGGACCCTGCAATTAGGGTAAATCCTGCCACAATAGTGAAACAAATCAACAACCGCTTCCCAATGGTCACGAATTTTAAGTACCACAATAGTTCCGACAATGCAAAAAACAAAGAAACATTCGATAAAAAGATACTCACATCCGATATTGTGCAATAGCCAAACCCGCTAAACCCTCTGGACCCCAGAAAGACCAAAAAAAAGGAAAAGGTGGTAATGTGGATTACTGGTTCAAAAACTTTTTGATCAAAGGATTGAGGCGATATATCTGGATGCCCAAAATCGAATTGCCTATATCTCTCTTTACCTAAAAAATTCCAGTGTTCCCTTGGTAAGAGGTTGGCTAAAAAAGACTATGGATCCAGGGGAGGGATATTTAGACCTACGGTCATTGTGGGCAAAGCAAAAAAAATATCACCTCAGGAATTAAAAATCCCCGAGCCTAAGTATCAACCATGACTTAAATAGAAGATCCACTCTCATTTAAAACACTTGCGCTCTAATGCCCTGTGACTAGACATGGGACCACTTCCAGACATATCAATGACCATCCATTAATACGTTTTTCTACAAATATTCCTCTTTCCAACTCATTCCACCTCAGGTGGTTGGGGCAAAGGCACATCTTTTGGAACAATGTATTGTTTCACCAATTGACTAGTTCTTGCGACGTTCAGTTTCTGGAATAAAAATGCAAATTTAGCTTCCAATTCTTCACCTAGACTCTTAAGTACCCCCTCTGGTAAATGCCAGAGTTCAAATTTGAAGGGTCCAAAACCTTTCTTCCGCGTTTTGTATATAAACTGTTCGTCCGTATCGGTTTCCTTCTTTTCAGCTATACATTCCTTGCGCAAATAATCATAAATCTTCGATTTTAACTCTTGGGGAAACACTGGACTGTCGTAAACAAGGTTCTGAAAACCGGTTGCCAAGTGAACCTCCGCTGTCCCAACCGCAGGGAACATGTCAAAAGCTTCATCTGGAAGGGTAGATGCGCCATGCTGTACAGCTCCCGCCAGTCCGTACTTTTCCCTAGCCGCTTTTGAGAGTTTTTCCAAAGTATCAAAATCCAATTTAACACGTGCTATTGTCCCGTCGGGCAGAGGAACCCCTCCATGGGTCGTTCCCGTCTGAACACTTATCTTACTTATCCCCTTAATATCGTGACCGCTTTTCAGCAATTCTTCCTTGAATCCCTCCATGAAAGCATCAAGCTCCTCTACAGTACTATTCTTACCCCCAACCTCACCTATTTCTCCTCCTATGGATATGGTCACACCACGGGGTTCTAAATCCCTGATTACCGTAGCCAATTCCGCAGCCAAAATAAAATTCAAACGCTGCTGCTCTTTTACATCTTCCTTAGACAAGTCCACTAGCGTAGACGTATCCACATCAATATTGTAAAAACCCGCCTCAATTGCCTCCCAGATCAGATCTTTTACCGCTTTAACCTCTGATTCTGGATCTTTTCTGTATCGAGACAAACTTATCTGAAAATGATCACCCTGCAGGAAAAGAGGACCTTTATAGCCCACCTTAATTGCAGCAGCCATAACAGCGACTGTGTACTCCTCGGGTCTCTGACGGGTGTAATCAATCTCTGACCGGGCTATTTCAAATATCACCGGTCCCACATCAAGCGCCATCGCCGCCCTTAGCACCGCTTGGGCCGTATCGTAAGTTATCATCCTGATATTAATTGCTGGGACGGTAAATCCCCCCACCTCTCCCCGTCCCATTGCCTCATAAAGCGGCTGGATTGAAGAAGGCACAATGCCGAGCGCAGCTCCAGCACGACGGATCAACCAGCGCGCTACCTTCATCGTCACTGGAGAAGGGCTGAATACCGCTGTATACACTAGATCATCAATAAGAGACGTCCGCAGAGAATCCTCGCTTAGGATTCTCACTTCATCTCCCTCCGGCTGAAGAATGCCCTTTATACCTTCGCGCAACTGCGACATATCATGGAATATCATATCCCCCTCCTAAGATTGCTTGAGAAAGTGCGCGGCTTTTTCAACCTCATACCGACTTCCTATGTAAATCGGACTCCTCTGGCTGAGGTCTTCCACCGGTATGTCCAGAATTGGTACCAGACCATCTGTAGCAGCTCCACCCGCCTGCTCAATTAGAAATGCCATCGGCTGCAGCTCAAAGAGAAGTCTCAACTTACCTTTAGGACTGTTTCTCAGCGCGGGATACGTAAAAATCCCCCCGTTCTTTATGAGTATCTGATTGATGTCGGGAACAAAACCACCACTGTATCTAAGTTTGTAACCTTCATCTTCCAAAAATTCCACAAACCTAAGATGGGCATCAGTCCATTCCTTCCGCAAACCACCAAGGCTGTAAATATCGCCTTTCTCCTTAAGTTGGATATTTTCCTGAGACAGAACGTATTCACCCTCCCGGTTAAGCACAAATTCATGAGTTCCCTTACCCGCAGAATAAACCATCGTTATTAGAGGTCCATATGTGATGTACAGAGCAGCCACCATAGTATCGCGTCCCTTACCTAGCATCGTATCCCTGTGAATACCAATTATGGTTCCGATGGCAAGGTTCGTGTCCACAAGTGAAGAACCATCAAGAGGATCAGCTGTGATCACATACTTTTCGTGACCCTGTCCTATGGTGATGATCTCGTTGCCCTCTTCGGAAGCGTACTCTTTAACAAAACCAGAAAACTTAAGCTGATTCCTCAAAATCTCATCGGAGCTTCTATCTAGCGCAAGCTGTTCCTCACCGTAAATATTCTTAAATCCCGCTAGCTTGCGATTCGCCTCGTGGATCTTTGCAGAAATGTACTTTCCTGTTACAGCAATCTGCCAGATCAACCTCCTAAGATCCTGCTCTACCCCCGCCATCCACATATGACGCCTAAGATCTACATAGAACCTCGTATAATCAGAAATACCCTCTCCCATGATATCACCTACTTATCTTAACTTTTTTTGTTAAATAACAATGATTTATCAGTTTGACAAGGGCATTTTTGAACATAAATCCTCACAGTAACACCCCACACAACACCACAACAAAAACCATCGACAACGCTATGAGATCCCTCACTGTAATACGAAAGTCATAAAGGCTCGTTCTTTTACCGAGCCCGTAACCCCGGGCATCCATGGTGCGTGCCAGCTCTTCGGCTCGACGAAACGCACCTATCATGAGAGGAATTGTAACACGACTGGTTCGTACCACACGCATCTTGAAATCGCCTCCAAAAAAATCCCCACCACGAGACAAATAGGCCAAGCGCAATCGATTGTATTCATCAACAAACGTCGGAACAAAACGTAAAGCCATGACCACCATGATCGCCAGTTCCTGAACAGGAACCCCAACTCTTCTCAATGGACCAAGGAGATAATTGAATCCCGTTACAAGTGCTGATAGAGGCGTCGTAACTGTTAGCAAAAACCCTCCGTAAAAGAGTAAAAGATACTGCCAAACGACAAAAGTTCCTCTCAATAAACCGTCCCATGTTATCCTAGCTGCTCCAACTGACACGATAGCTTCACCATCTGAAAAAAAGACATGTAGAGAGAAAATAATAAGGGCAAAATAGAAAAAAGGTTTCATTGCAGATCCTATCTGAGCGGGATTGAGGCGAGCTAGAAGAGTAATTGCAACAAAAACAACGGTAAGAAGAGCAAGAACATGCCAGCTACTTTGAAAGGTCACTAAACTAAGAAGAACTGAAGCTACAATCTTTACCCTCGGGTCTACTCTGTGAATGGGCGAACTCCCAGGCACAAAGATTCCAAAGCCAAAAGTTTTACTTAGCACGTGCGTTCGTAAACCGCGTGCCGAGACTGAATTTTCCAAACCAACCACCCCCGTCACCGGAAATGATCCAGTAACTTTGTTATCTCCTCCAAAACCCCCTCGGTTGTATTGATATCTGTGCGAACTGGAAAACCCAGAGACCTCATACGGCACATCAAATCAACCAAGGGTGGAGGCTCAATACGCAAATTAGGACTACTGCACAGAAAATCAAAAACATCCTCTGGTGAACCACAGCATGGGAATCCCCCATAATCCATAACCAAAATACGATCAGCCTCCATAAGCTCAGAGACATCATGACTGATATGAATGACGGTAATACCCCTTCGGTGTAAATCCGCGATGAGATTCAATATTCTCTTCTTACTTGAAGGGTCGAGATAAACAGTGGGTTCATCACACACCAAATACCGCGGTTGCATCGCCAAAACAGCTGCAAAATTTACCAACCTCTTTTCGCCACCCGATAGAGTATAAGGCATGCGAGAAGCTAAATGGGCTATCCCACACGTTGTGAGAGCCTCGTCCACCCTCCGTTTAATCTCCCGAGGAGGAAAACCGAGATTCTCCGGTCCAAAGGCGACATCCTCTTCCACCGTTAAACCGATGATCTGAGAATCAGGATTCTGAAACACCATGCCGACTAGACTACGGATCTTTTTAACAGACACCTGATCATTGGTGTACATTCCATCCACACAAACGGTTCCTCTATGGGGCAGCAATAGCCCATTTAGTAGATAAGCCAGTGTACTCTTACCACATCCATTCGGTCCAATAATACCTAGGTACTCTCCTTCAAAGATGGTGAGATTCACATCCCTAAGAATACAAACTTCTGAGCCGTAAGAAAAAGTCACATTTTTTAGCTCAATCATATGACCTTCAGCGATTTCACTTTTTTCGCGATTAAAGCGGCAAGTACGACCTTTATTAACTCACCGGGAATCATGGGTGCAAGACCAACAGCAATAGTCTTCTGAAAACTCAACTGAGCGACAACCATAAGTTGAAACAGACCAAGCCCATACACAAGAATAAGACCCGTCAAGGCAGAAAAGACAAACCATTTTACACTTGATTCTTCCCTTAAGGAAACAACATATCCAATAACATAGGCACCACAGACAAAACCGATTAAGTAACCTCCGGTGGGTCCAAAAAGCACTCCCATACCTGCTTTACCGCCAGCAAAAACTGGCAAACCCATAATACCGAGAAACAAATAAACAAGCTGACTCATAGCCCCCATAGTTTTCCCAAGGAGCAAACCCGACAAAACAACAAAAAAAGTCTGCATTGTTATGGGAACGGGAGGTAAAGGAATGGATATATATGCCCCAACAGCGGTCAAAGCTCCAAACATGGCGGCATAAGACATTCCCCTGAGTGTCACCTGACCCTCTCCTCCATCAGACCTTACACAAAGGTTAAATCTCCAGCCCAGAGCTGCTGGTATTGCCCATTGACATCTCTAACTAGGAGACAGCCATTGATGTCTAAATCTTCCACAATACCTTCACTTTGGCCCAGATGCGTCTGCAGACGAACCCGCCGACCAATTATGTCCGTTTCCATAATGTACAGATGGCGTAAACGTTCAAATCCTTTAACCATCATCTCTGTGTAAAATGCGTCGAAATGATTAATGTAGCTCACAAGGAGCGGAATTCGGTGAAACACCTTTCCTGTCTCCATCAGAACGCTCGTTGCAGAACAAGAGATATCCTCAGGGAATTCTTCACGGGTCAAATTTACATTTAAACCCGCTCCAACTATTATAAACTCCACCGTTTCACTATCGGCGGCTATCTCCGAGAGGACACCGCCAATTTTTCTACCATTTACTAATAGATCATTAGGCCACTTTATGGTGACACAAAGACCCGTTTCCTTTCTCAATGCCTCTGCAACAGCCAAAGCAGCAAGAATGGATATTCTCGGGGTCTGTGTCGGATGGATCAAAGGTCGTAACACTATGGATACATAAATACCCTTCCTCCAGGGGGAAAACCACATCCTTTTTCGCCTCCCACATCCATGGGTCTGCCCCTCCGCTACCACCACAGTGCCCTCTGGCGCTCCCTTTCGCGCAAGATCAAACGCCCTTATATTTGTAGAATCCGTTTCTTCAAACCTTACGATACGCTCCTTTCCTATGATCTTTGTCTCCAAACCACTCTTTATTTCCAAAGGTAACAAACAATCGGAGACACCATAGAGACGATATCCCTTATTCCTTCTGGCCTCAATGAAATATCCATTCTTCCTCAGAGAACTGACCACTTTCCAAACAGCACACCGGCTGACCCCAAGGTTGTTACTTAGCTCATCACCTGAGACCCATAAACCATACCTTTCCTTCAGCACCCTAAGGATTGCCACTCCACCTTTTTGCCTTTCCATAATCCACCACCGCATGGGTGCGCATACAAAATAAAAAAAGAATTGTCAACGCTATTTTTTTTACGGTTGACAATCCTTATTCGATACTATCCCGTCAATTGCTGAAAGCCTTTTCTATGCGTTCCATTGCCTCTAAAAGACGGTGATCAGGCACCGTAAGAGATATTCTTATGTAACCCTCACCGTATTGACCATAAGCTGTACCTGCGGCAACTACAATAGCCGTTTTATCAAAAAGGAGATTGGTGAATTCCAGCGATGTCATTTTGGACGGGACAGGCACCCAGAGGTAAAACGTGCCCTTAGGAGGCTCAAAAACTATACCTATTTTTCTCAGTGTTCGTAAAACGATTTCCCGGCGCTTCCTATAGATCTCCACCATTTTCCCTATAAATTCACTTTCGTCCCGAAGCGCAACAATCGCAGCATATTGAATGGGATTAAAAACCCCAGAATCGGTATTTTCCTTAACCTTACTCATAGCTGCAATAAGATCCGCATTTCCACAGGCCATACCAATGCGCCAACCACACATGTTGAAAGGTTTTGAAAGGGAATTGAGCTCAACCCCCACGTCCTTCGCGCCAGGGATCATGAGAAAACTGAGTCTTTCCTGACCGTCGAAGACAATCTCAGAATATGGATTATCATAGCACACCGCAATATCATAATCCCGTGCAAAGGCAATGAGATCCCTGAGAAATTCCCGAGTAGCACATGCACCAGTAGGATTATTGGGATAATTTAGGAAAAAAGCAGTTGCCTTTCTTGCCACATCAGACGGAATATCTTCTAGCAGGGGAAGATAATTGTTCTTTTCGAATATCGGAACATTGTAAGGTTCAC
The DNA here is from genome assembly GCA_026417625.1 of Syntrophales bacterium. Classification (NCBI taxonomy): domain Bacteria; kingdom Pseudomonadati; phylum Thermodesulfobacteriota; class Syntrophia; order Syntrophales; species Syntrophales bacterium. The sequence continues at coordinate 145,793 of JAOACW010000001.1, forward strand.
CTTCCCCCATAAGAATGCTTGCCCTGTACGCAGGATATCCTGGGTCAGTCATCAGAACTGTCTCTCCCCTATTCACTCGCGCCAGGACAAAATGATGACAACCCTCTTTAGATCCTATTAAGGCCAATACCTCTGTCTCCGGATTCAACTCTACGCCGTATCTATCACTGTACCAGCGAGACACCATCTGTCGGAATAAAAACATCCCCTTTTCCTCATCTATGGGATACCTGTGATTCACAGGGTCACGTGCCTGACGGCACAACTCATCAATTACGGCATCTGGAGTAGGTTCAACTGGATCGCCAATTGCGAGACTTATGACATCCACCCCTTCTGCCTTCGCTTTAGCGATCTTCTTCCTAAGCTCCATGAAAAGGTAGGGAGGTATCCTGTTCAAACGTTCAGCAGTACGCACACATATTCTCCTTTCTATAAAAATTTCGCTGACCTATATATCAAAGTCCATCGAGCGTCAACTCCCTGAGCTATACGCCTCCTTCCACAGTGTGCCTTCACATATCACCCTAGTTTTTCCCTCGAGATAAACCCTTTGAAATATCGAAGGATGAACCCTCTCAAAATAAACCTTAAGAATCTCACCGCTGCGAACATGGACAGCCACAGGAGATTCAACAAATCCTTTACACGAAGAAATGAGGACGCTCGCCACAGCACCTGTTCCACAAGCTAATGTTTCATCCTCCACGCCCCTCTCATAAGTCCTTATCTCAATAGTCCCGCTATCAATCACATTCACAAAATTTGCATTTGTCCCCCCGGGGTGGTAATGCTCATGATAACGGATCTTCCGCCCTATTCCACATACGTCGTAATGATCAAGATCCCTCACAAAACATACCACATGGGGCACCCCGGTATTAACGCTATTAACCACCAATTCCTTACCATCGAGAGGTAAGACATAATCCGTTTTTAAATCCCTGGGATCAGTCAATCTGATCTTCACAACATCATGCTCCACAAAAGCATCTATAATCCCCGCTTTAGTCTCAAAAGACATCGCCGCTGGCGCTATTCCCTTCAAATAGGCAAATCGGGCAGCACACCGCCCACCATTACCGCACATTTCTACTTCTGAACCGTCGGAATTGAAAAACCTCCATGAGAAATGAGCATTTTTAGACCCTTCTATAAGTATCAAACCATCGGCTCCTAGTGAAATTCTCCTCGTACAAACCATCTTTACGAAGTCCTCAACTCGCGTGTCACCAAGAGCATCTTCAACTTGGCCGCTCCTATTGTCAATTATGATGAAATCATTACCACTACCACTCATCTTAAAAAACTGAAGCATTTGAACCTCCCTGTTCTAAGAATTGCTACTCTTCTCAAAAGTAAGATTACCCTTCAACAATAGTTCATCATTCCTCAGTTCCAAGTGAATCAGACAAAATTCACCTCTTGCGTTTTTATCCTGAAATTTAACATTAAACACCCTGCAAAGGGGGATGGTTGTGGGATTCAAAAAAGGAACAAGATCAAAACTCGAATCATCGAAAACGGGGGCCTTTGCCCGTTTGAAATTCATTATTAACCCGTCCTTTTGATCAGAGATTCTGAGCTCCATAATGACAGAGGCCCTACCCTCCGAGGCCGAGATGAAAATTCCACCACCCCGCAACTCGAAATCCACATCTACATGTAAAAATAACGCATTCGGTTCACCAGATGGGGTAATACGTATATTTTCCGGATTAAACAAACGCACCTCATAGGGAACCTCAAAAATTCCGAACAGCTTTAACGTTTTTTTTATTGTTATGGGAAAAGTAGCTCCAACAAATGATTCCACAGTTTCTTTGCCAACGCTGATCTCCACAAGCCCAGCTTTCGCCTCGCAAGTAAAAACATACAGAGACAAAAAAACAATAATCACACAAACACTGACCAAAACTCCACGTTTACTCACACCTGACACCTCGGACAATAAAATGTTCCTCTCCCATCTGCTATTATCTTTTCTATAACAGCACCACAACGAGAACAGGGTTTCCCTTCTTTACCATAAACGCGTAATCGATATTGATACAAACCGGGCCTGCCAAAAAGATCACACCAGTCGGCAACAGTTGTCCCACCAAAACGTACCGCTTCTCTCAAAATCTCCTCTGTACATCTAGCTAACGTAAACCATTCTTCTTTTGTAACACGACAAACGGCACGTTCGGGATGTATCTGAGCTGCAAAAAGAATCTCATTCACATATATGTTACCAAGACCAGATACTATCTTTTGATCCATCAAAAATCTCTTTATGGATGACTTTCTTCCTGAAAGCTTTCCCTCTAGAAAAAGATTGACGATCCTCTCCGGAGGATCTTCAACGGGCGTGGCAAAACCCCAGAAGGGTTCCACCGACAAAGTGGCAAATCGACGCACATCAACAAGCGTCAGATAGCCACTATCAAAGGTAATCATCATCCGTGTGTACGGTGATACGAGCTGGAGATGTTTTAGAAATCGCAACGTGCCGGTCATGCGCAGATGGATTCTGAGTAGATAACCATTGTCCAGTAAAAAGAGTAAAAACTTTCCTGAACGACTGATTTCCCTTATATAGCGCCCCCTTATCTCTGGTACTGGACCAATGAGCTCGTCAAACACATGGACGTCATGAATAAGCCGAAAAAGAACGACCTGTCGTAATTGCCTGCACAATGTCTCTATCTCTGGTAACTCTGGCATACTCCTCACTCCTCAATGCAAAGTCACTAAATCGTAGCAACAGTTAATGATATACACGATTCCCCCATTGCGATAACAGATTCATCATGATAGAGCAAACACAACTTGTTCGTAAAGGGGTGACGAGGTGAGCACATACTTTGAGACAATTGAAAAAGCAAAAAAAGAAAATAGGTTCACACTCAATGAAGAAGAATCAAAAAAAATAATAAGTGCATACGGGATACCCGTGGTGGAATCTATAATCGTTCACACCCCACAGGAAACGTTCAGTCTAGCAGAGCAACTCCCTTTCCCAGTTGTTGTGAAGGGATTGGGGGCGACTTTGACACACAAAACGGAAAGAAAACTTGTAAAACTCAACCTTCACACCCCCGAAGAGGTATTCCTAGCGGCCAAAGAAATTGCCTTCCTCGCCGGGAATGAGTTAGAAGGATTTACTATACAACCTCAAATTCAAGGAAAGAGAGAGTTCGTAGCAGGGGCATTTTACGATCGACAATTCGGTCCAGTGGTTATGTTTGGACTTGGCGGTATACTTACAGAGGCCATACAGGATGTAGCCTTCCGTATTGCACCCATTGACGAGCGTGAAGCCTTTTCAATGATAGAGGATATCAGGTCCAAAGTCCTGTTAGGCGAATTTAGAGGTGATGAACCAGTCAACAAAGAAGAAATAGCCAAGACCCTTATAGGTTTGTCCCGCCTTATTACTGAGCAGACCGACATATTAGAAGTGGACGTCAACCCCCTCATAGTATCTTCGGACGGTCGTATTAAAGCCGCAGATGCGCTCGTTGTTCTCGGGGAAAGAAAATCAAAAAAAGAAAGATCCTACAGAGTTTCCTCGAAGGATCTCTTCAAAATTTTTTACCCCCGATCGATAGCCTTCATAGGCGCATCGGAGAAGATTGGCAAATGGGGACATCGATTATTCGCCACAGTTGTAAAAGGGGGATACGCGGGGAAAATTTTCCTTGTAAATCCAAAGGGAGGGTACATTGGAGGCCATCGTGTGTACCCCTCAATTTTAGATCTTCCCGAATCCGTCGACCTGGGAGTTGTTACAGTTCCTGCATCCAGTGTCCGGGGACTTCTACCCGCATTGAAAGAAAAAAGGATAAAGTACCTTCTCATCATTTCGTCCGGTTTCAGCGAGACAAGCATCGAGGGGAAACTAGAAGAGAAGAAACTCGTTGAAGAAGCATTAAAAGCGGACATCATTTTCGTGGGGCCAAACACTATGGGTATTGCTAATCCCCACAACAAATTCTACTGTCTCGGTGTAGGTACGTGGCCTAAACCAGGATCCATCACACTGGTTGCCCAATCGGGCAATCTTGGTTTACAGCTTCTATGCTTTGCTGAAAGAGAGGGAATTGGAATCCGTGCTTTTTGTGGTTCTGGTAATGAGGCCATGATCACCGTGGAAGATTACATGAGAATCTTGGGAGAAGATGAAACTACCAACACTGTTACCCTTTACATCGAAAGCATAAAAAATGGTCAGACCTTCTTAGAAGCTGCGAAACTCTTAACAAGAAAAAAACCGGTGATCCTTCTGAAAGGTGGGAGAACAGAAGCGGGCAGCAGAGCAGCTGCTAGTCACACGGGGGCAATGGCAGCAAATCAACGTATATTCGAAGGGGCTTGCAGACAGGCAGGAATAATTCTCACAAAAAACACAACGGAACTTCTCGACCTTGCTGCAGCCTTCTCCTCACTGCCACTTCCAAAAGGTAACCATGTAGGAATAGTAACCCTTGGAGGTGGTTGGGGAGTTGTAGCCAGCGATCTCTGTGCGGAAAACGGTCTTGCCATACCCTCCCTTCCCCCTAATATTCTCGAGGATTTAGACAAACTACTACCTCCCTATTGGAGCCATACAAATCCTGTGGACTTAGTAGGCGAACCGGATCCTTACCTCCCACTGGCAGTTATGGAAATCCTAGCAGCATGGGAAGGCTGTGATGCCATCATTCACCTCGGTACCCTCGGAAGGGTATTACTCACAAAAAGCATGGTGGAAGCTGTGAAAATGGCAGATGCCACAATTGACAAACGCATCCTCGATAAACTCATCGAAAACGATCGAGAGGCAGAAATGCACCTTCACAGAGAAACGTGTCGCCTGATGGAAAAGTACGAAAAACCAATCATCGGCGTATACATCATAGTAGAAGAAGGTTCACGTATAGTAAATGAAGTTCCTGGATACACGTTTAAAAGCATAGTGCTACCCACACCGGAAAGAGCCGTATACACACTAGCAAAAATGGTGGAATACAAAAACTTTCTCTCCTTAGAGAACAGAAAAGATAGATAAGGTTCTATATAAGATTCTCCCATCCAAACATGGCATCGTCACGACGCTGATTCTCAAGCATCAATTTCTCGATCTCCAAACGAATTCTTTCGAAAGAAGACTCGTCGAGATTTTGCGGAACATAAATGGGCTCACCAAATCTGGTTACAATTTTACTGAAAGGCTTCGGTACGATAAAGGCATCCCAACTATTAAGCACCCACGCCTTGTCCACTGAAGCATAAACTGGAAAAACAGGCGCCTGCGAAAGCTGCGCTAATCGTACAAGTCCGGGCTTTATCACACCCCGGGGTCCCCGCGGACCATCAAGTACGTGGGCAACAAGACTGTGCGTAGCAAGATCGGCGATAATAGCTCGAAGCCCCTCCCTGCCACCACGAGAACTAGAGCCACGGATGGGACGAAAACGGAATGTCTTGTAAACCTCAGCGATTATATCACCATCGCGACTCTGACTTATCAACACCGATGGTTCGTACACAGAATAAGACAAAGCAGCAGGCAAAACCAAAAGGATACGCTGATGCCAAAGGGCAGCTATTCCTTTACCTCCCCCCTCCAGTTGCCTACGTAAGACATCGTCGTTAATCATAGTGTGCTTAACGGTATAAAAATAAAGCCGCAAAAGATAAACAGCGAACGGTATGAGACCAAGACGTAGGGCAACTCGAGATAACTGTTTAATCATTGCCCGTAACCCCCAACCACATATTCATAAAACAAGTGTTTCACGTGAAACAGTTTCATAACCTACAGATAATACTCAATTTTTGATGTGGCACGCTCCTTTATAGCGCCCACTAAATACTCCATAACGGGAAAAACGTTTTCCCTAAAGTCACCTGTGATAACAACCTTCATTATCTCTTCCCCCACCATGAGGAGTCCCTCTTTTACCTCCACATGTACATCAAAAATACCAGGTTTTTTTTTGCACTCATCGATCAGCTCCTCGAGTTTGTCCCAGTTTACCTCTACGTGTAGTGCCTTAACAGCACGACCATCCCGGGAGACTCCTCGAACAATGCCCGTATGGCAGAGAACCATACCCACCGTTTTCCAATCACATCTATCTATATTCGTACTCGCACAACACTTGAAACACATACGTAAGTTTCCTCCGCGACTACGTTTATTAATAACCTTGACCGGGAACGTTAACTGTGAGAGACTTTAATATGTGAGAGTCAAAAAACATTCTACACTAAAACCCATAGGTGAGATTCTCTCCACCATAATAAAAAAGAGAAAAATGCCTCTTTACGTGGAGCAGCGTGAACTCCGTGTCATTTGGGATACCGTAGTAGGTCCTTCCATTGCTGCACATACATCCCCCTCCCACGTCAAAAAAGGCGTTCTCTACGTACATGTCTCTTCTTCTGCTTGGCTTCACCAACTCCAATTCCTAAAGAACGAAATCGTAGAAAAACTTAACGAGGCTTATCCCCATGGAAAGATCCAATCTATGCATCTCTCTCTGGGGGAAATTCCCCCAGTGAAAATTAAAAAAGAAATGCCCACTCTTTCCCCTTCTCCATCTCTTCTCTTTCCTCGAGATCAAAAGCTTATAAATGAATGTACCCGTCTCATTGCCGACCCGGAACTAAAGGCTGTGTTCAAGGCAGCAATGATAGCCGAAATCAGCCGCCGCCGTTCGACAAAGTAGTCCATCCGATCATTGAGAGTACTTCGTTTGTGTATCTACCTTCTCTTTCGGTATAAATATAAAGGGGTGGGAGAAATCTAAGCTCTTCTCCACCGCCTTTAATGCCTTCTAAAAGTATGAATTCCGCATCACCTCCAGGGTAAGAGTAAACTACTCTTACCCTCTTAGGTTCCAAGTGTCGCTCTCGCATCCTGCATATAGCTTCTACCATTCTTCTCGCAGAATAGATAAGATACACCTTTCCCCCATGTACAAGAGCGTAACTTGCCGCTTTTAAAAAATCATCCACCGTTCCGTCTATCTCGTGCCTCGCACGTGCTTTCTCACTTAGATGACTTATCCTCCCTGATTTCAATCTCCGATATGGAGGGTTAAAAACAACTCTATCGAAAGAACCAGGTTGTATTAAGGTATCAATTTTACGGCAGTCCCCGCACATAAACTTAAGTGAGGAATTCACACTGTTAATCAATGCTGAACGTTTCGCCATATCGATCATACTCTCCTGCACATCTATGGCCGTTATAAATCCCTCTTCCAATCGACTGTAAAGTAAAAAAGCTATAATACCACATCCAGTTCCCAATTCGAGGATTCTGTCACCTCTCCTAACTTCGACAAAATTTGACAGAAGAAACGCATCCAACGAATAACGATATCCCTTCTTCTTTTGAATGATTTTGAAACCGGAAAGGGGAACTTTCTCTATTGTTTCATCATCTCTTTGATACTTTTTATCCTCAGTCATAGAACTTTGTCACTAGGAAAAACTTCAATCTATAAGGTGGACGAACAGTCCACTGCATGGTTTAGGTTCAAACCATGTTGATTTAGGAGGCATAACCTTTCCTGCATCGGCCACCATCTTCAACTCCTCCAGTGTCGGCGGAGAAAGGGCAAAAGCAACTCGATAACTGCCTGAATTTACAAGACGCTCCAGTTCTTCTAATCCTCTTACTCCTCCCACAAAGTCTATTCTCTTATCTGTTCTCGGGTCACCTATTCCCAGAATAGGAACCAACAACCAATCGTGAAGAATAGCTACATCAAGACGTTTCACGGGGTCACTCTCGTCAAAGAGATACTCTTTGGCGGTAATTTTTATCCATCTACCATCAAGGTACACACCAAACTCCTTTGGTTTTACTGAAATTCTCTCTTGCGGTTGATCAAAGACATAAAAACGCTCAGAAACTTTCTCTAAAAATGTCCTACGATCCAAACCGTTGAGGTCTCTGACAACCCTGTTATACTCCATTATGCGCACCTGATCATGGGGGAACAGAATAGCGAGAAACCGCTCTGCCCCATTGCCTTCACCCACGATACTGCTGGTCCTTTTTCTCCTCGCCACCCTAGCGGCAGCAGCAGCTCGGTGGTGCCCATCCGCAATATACAAACAATCGATCAAAGAAAAATAGTGCATTATAGCGTCTATGTCTTCCCGTTTATCTATGACCCAAACAGTATGCCCAATGTTACTTTCGTCTACAAAATTGTACTCCGGTTCATCCCTTGTCAATCTCTCGATTAGCTCATCGATATGGGGCTTTTTCCAGTAAAAAAGAAACACAAGGCCCGTATGAGCTCCTACTCTTTCCACATGACGAGTTCTTTCCCACTCCTTATCACTACGCGTCATTTCATGTTTCTTTATTCTTCCTTCCTCATAATCCTTCACACCCACTGTTGCCACAACACCAAATTGAACATGATTTCCCATGACCTCTCGGTAAATGTAAAAACACGGACGTGGTTCAAGAAACATAACACCACTTTCAATGAGTTGCTCTAAATTCCTTCGGGCAATTGAGAATTCATCAAATTTACCGCTCGACGCATCCTCTACGTTTATCTCCGACTTCTCCACCCGTAGAAACGAAAGAGGGTTATTCTTCGCTATAACCCGCGCCTCCTCAACAGTTACTACATCGTATGGTGGAGCAGCCACCCTATGGGCAAACCTCGAATATGGTCTCAATGCACGAAATGGAACAACCCTTATCATATACAATTCCTCAGGGTATCTTGATTCTCTTTACATAGAAACATCTGGAAAATCAACTTATCTGGACATTTTCTGTGTGTCAATGTAAACTGAGATCAAGTTTTCATTAAGGAGAAAGATATGACGAGAATCTTCGTTCATGGATTAGAAAGTTCAAGTAACGGAACAAAAGGAAAATACTTCAAACAACACTTTCCAGACATGATAGTGGAAGACTACACTGGCAGCCTTTCCCAAAGAATGGAAAAACTTAAAAGGGATCTGCAAAGCAAACAGAACATTATAATGGTTGGTTCAAGCTACGGTGGATTAATGGCAACGATCTTCGCCATCCTATATCCAGAAAAAGTCAGAAAATTGATTCTGCTCGCCCCTGCCCTCAACCTACCTGAATTTGAAATGTACAGAGAAGCAATCTCGGGAACCCCTACAATCATCTTCCATGGATCTGAAGACGAAGTAGTCCCCATCGACGAGGTCAGGGCGGTTGCAAAGAAAACATTCACCCAACTTAACTACTACATTCTTCAAGACGACCACTCCCTTCACAGAACCTTTGCAACGTTACCGTGGGATGATCTTCTCCGAGGGTGAAGTGAATATTTCGCTTAAGTGAAGCTAGAAAAAACTACAGCTTGACAATAATAAATGCTAATCATACATTAAAATAAAAACTGATTGAAATGGACAACCAAGATAAAAATTCACCAGCGATTTTTCAGGACTTAATTGAAGATCTTCTAAACTCTTATCTGGAAATTGGAAGGAATTTATCTCTAAAAGGTCTTTCAGTATGGCTTTCCGTAATAAACGCAACGCTCCTGTCAAATAAAAACCGCCTTACTGAATCAGTTTCTCTCCTGGCGAAATTTTGGTCAACGCTATTTACGTACACATACGACCCCAAATTACGTTCCTGGTTAATGGAAGAAACAGAAAAAGTTCCAGAGTACTTTCTCGAGCTCACAAAAACTAGTTTCGAAAATCTTGGTCACATCCAAGATCTTTCATTAGAAAGGATGAGCAGGCTCTTTGAGAAAACAGCTTTATCTAAAATATTTGCAGAAGAGGTAGAACTTATCAACCTTATAAGACAAATATACGATGCAGAGGTCAAATGGTTATACCACATACCCCAAGTAGGCCTTGCCAGGTACTATCAAGAACGTTTTAACCTGTTGGGAGATCAGTGGAACAAACTAAATATTTCAATTGGTCAATTCTTAATCACCCTATTTTCACCCATAGAAGATTCGTTTCGTGCGACTCTAAATGAAATGACATCCTCCATTGAACAAGGCATAATGCCAGAAAGCGCAAGAACTATCTACAACAAATGGCTAAAGTATCTGGAAGATCAATATCTTAGCCTTTTTAAGTCCCCACAGTTCATCAACGTCTTGCAGGAAATGTTAACTGAAATCGAAAACTTCTCGCTCATAAAGAACCGTGTTCTGCAGGATATGTTACAGTTCTTGCCAATCCCCACTAACAGAGAAATGGACGAGCTTTATAAGGAGGTTTACCTTCTGAAGAAAAAAATAAACCAACTGGAGCAAAACTTGAGTGCACGAACAGTTCCATCCTCGAGTGCTGGCCAAGAAGAAGAGGAGTAAATAAAATGGAAAGTAAATCCAGCACGTTGAGTAGGTTTGTAGCCAACTTAATTGAGGAATTTAAAAGATGCCAGGAGACGTGTATACGCGCTATCGAGATTTTACAGAACCCACTGGATACCACACTTGCATCTACGCCTTATGAAGTCATTTATGAAGAGGACCGCGTTCGCCTCAAACATTATAAGCCCAGCGAGATAAAGTACAAAACGCCACTACTTGTTACATACGCCCTTATCAACAGGGAAACCATGTTGGATCTTCAACCCGATCGAAGCGTGGTGCAAACGTTTCTGAAAAACGGAATCGATTTGTACATGATCGATTGGGGCTATCCCACAATGAAGGATCGCTACCTCACCATAGGCGACCATATAAACAGATATATGAATAACATTGTGGAGTTTATAAGGAAAAGATGTGGTGTACCCCAGATCAACCTTATGGGGATATGCATGGGAGGAACGTTCAGTGTGATTTATGCCGCACTTTACCCTGAAAAGGTAAAAAATTTAGTAACAACCGTAACCCCCACCAATTTCGACACAGACCAGGGATTGCTGCACGTTTGGATGAGGCACGTTGATGTTGATCGACTTGTCGATACATTTGGCAACATCCCAGGTGACCTGTTGAACATCTGTTTTCTCCTACTCAATCCAGCGCGCCTAATAATTGATAAGTACTTGAATCTATTCGATAATTTTGGAAACAAACCGTTCATCGAAAATTTCGTGCGCATGGAAAAATGGATCTTTGACAGTCCAGATGTCCCGGGGGAAACTTTTCGTCAGTTCATAAAAGATTTTTACCAGAAAAACTTGCTCATAAAGAACGAGTTAATGATAGACGGAATAAAGGTAAACCTGAAAAACATCACCATGCCCCTTCTAAATATCTACGGATTATATGACCACCTCGTTCCTCCCGAGGCTTGCAACCGCCTTACAAAGGCAGTGGCAAGCGCAGATACGGAGGACATCGCGTTACAAACCGGACACATAGGCATCTACGTAAGCTCAAAAGTGCAGGATGAATTTGCCCCTAGAATTGCACGATGGCTGAAAGAAAGGGATGATGGAGGAATTGAAAGGAAAAATAAGCATCAAGGAAAAAGAGAATCCACACCAAGAAAGAAACCAGAGAGGAAAAAACCACTTGATGAGGTTATCGAAGAAACGATAACTTGATTTATAGCTGTTGGGGAGGAAAGTTTATGACAGGAAAATCAATTGAAGAGATTTCCCTCGGCGAGGTAGCAGAATTTTCTAAAACTGTATCAGAAACAGACATTTATCTATTCGCCGGCATCACAGGAGATTTTAACCCTGCTCACATAAATGAGGACTACGCCAAAAACACCATATTCAAAGGTAGAATTGCCCACGGGATTTTATCAGCAGGTTTCATCTCCGCCGTACTAGGTACAAAACTTCCCGGTCCCGGAACGATTTACTTAAAACAGGAACTCAATTTTCTTGCCCCCGTGAAGATCGGCGATACAATTACCGCCCGAGTTGAAGTTATAGAGAAAAACACAGAGAGGAACAGAGTCCGCTTGCGTACGAGATGCACAAATCAGGAAGGGAAAATAGTCCTCGATGGTGAAGCAACGGTCATGCCTCCTAAAAAAAGCCATCAAGGCTAGCTCCTTTTGCGCGTACTTTCTTTTCTCGTTTTCCCTCCAAGAAAAGAGGAAAGCATATTTAGCATTTCTTGGAACTCTTTCTGTTGTTTTGTGAGGAGTAATTGGAACTCTGTAATAGGAAAGGTTGTGCCTTCTGTTCTCTCCTGAACAATTTTTTCCAACTTCTTTATCTCTTCCTCCCTCTGGGTGAGCTTTTCCTCTAGCTCTTGACACTTTCTGAAGAGATTTTGGTGTTCTTCAACGGGAACGTAACCAAAAACACCCATTTTTAGGCATTCCTTCCAGAGCTCGTTCATTGATCTCAACCACCAATCCATCTCCCTCATGAAGAAATTCACAATCGCTTCCTCACCGGCGATCTTCCAAAAATTACTGTACAGGTACTCCCAATCCTTCCACAGTTGCCTGTTCCATCTGCTAATATCTCCAAATTTATATCCCGCACTAATAAAATCTGGAAGCAAACGCCACCAAGAATACGATTCAGAAAAAGTAAACGCCATTTTTACCTCCCTATTATGAATCACTAACAACCCAAGGTCTTGCTGGGCTGAGTTTCTTATTCAGGAAACCAAGCCCAGCGCCACACATCTACTCACTTATCGGAAGAGGCAAAGGAGGAAAAATAATCTTCCAATCTTTTGTAGGCCTCATCCACCCGTTTTTTAAATTCATCCCTGCTGCTCTTGTACGCTTTCACCCATTCAGCTATGGCCTTTTTCCCCTCCTCAGGGATGAATCTCGCCTGTTCCATCCACGTGTTAAAGATCTTCTCCCCTTGATCCTGAGTCATTACAAGAAAATTGAAGGATCTATCAAAGACAAGCCTGTTAAACTCCAGAATCTGCTTCATAAAGTTTTTGGGGTCCATTGCAAACCTCCTTTTTTGGTCACAGAAACTGATATTTACTGGGATCCTTTGGCCTTAGATTCCTTAACGACTCCTGCAAAGAAGGCCTCTACCTTTTTGTAACTCTCGTCAACAGCAGCTTTAAACTCTGTCCTTCCCTTTTTATACGCCTCAATCCAATCGTTTATGAGTTTCCTTCCCTCCTCGGGAACCCACGGAGACTGCTCCAAAAACATGTTTACCATTTTCTCCGTTTGTTCCTGTAATAAACACATCGCATTGAAGGTGTTATCAAAGGTTGTTTTGTGAAAATCCAGCATCTGTTTTACAATCTTACCGTGTTCCATCTTAAAAACCTCCACATTTTTGGAAAAAACTTACTTTAAACTTACCCCGCTGTCAAGCGAAATGTTGCAATGCAATAAAAAAATTTTTTAAACTCTAAACACATGCATTTTCACAACTATTCAATCTAACGCAATATCCCTCAATAAAATAACTCTTGAATTTTTTCTCTCAAAATTTTATGCTGCGAAGCAAAAAGCAACGGGTATATGCAAGCAAACAAAGTAATCTATAAAAAATACGGAAATCGAAGACTTTACAACACATCTACCAAAGCGTACGTCAACCTTGACGATGTAACTTCCATGGTAAAGGTGGGGTATGAGGTCCAGGTGATCGATGCCCGTTCAGGGGATGATGTCACCGCTTATATACTCACGCAGATAGTTCTTGAAGAAGCCAAAAAGAAAAACTATCTCCTTCCACCGCCGTTCCTACATCTGATCATCCGATATGGTCAAGACCTTATAGATGGTTTTTTTGAAAAGTACTTAGATGTGGTACTAAAGAACTATATGGCATTAAGAGAAGCAACGGAAGCTAATTTCAGACAGTGGTTGGAAATGGGCTTGCAGATGTCTAAAATTACAGCATTTAGATCGTTTATGGATCTAATAACAATTCCCGAACAAGGTAAATCCGAAAATCCCTAAAGTCGCTTACGGTTCACTTTGTTTGCTGGGTGACATCCCTCAAAATAGCTTGACATAATACATTATAAAAATTTATCTTACCAATAAGAGGTAACGTTTATGGAAGAAATGGTATCCCGAAAGATCATCTTACATTACACGGCAGATATAGTTGATCAACCTATTATCTGTCAGCTGGTGAAAAAACACGACTTGGTATTCAACATTCTCAAAGCCAGGATACTACCACGAAGAGAAGGGGTTATCGTGCTTGAGTTGAGTGGCACAAAAAAGAACTTCGATGAAGGCATTAAATTCCTGAAAGAAAAAGGCCTGAGGGTAGAACCCCTCTCCAGAAGGGTAAGCCAAAATCCCGAAAGATGCGTGCATTGTGGGGCCTGTACGGGATTCTGCCCAACAGAAGCCCTCTCTCTTGATCGGACCACAATGAAAGTTGTTTTCGATGTTGAGAAATGTAACGGATGTGAGTTCTGTGTTACTGCATGTCCCGTGCGGGCAATGGAAATAAACATCCTTTGAGTGTTGATTTGTTCGTTCCCCGTTACTTCGCTATCTTTTCTAGGTTCTCTGCTACTTTTTTACCCTTTTCTATCATCACCTTACCCGTATCTACAGCTTTTTTCCCCACCTCCACAAGGTCGGACGCCTGTTTTCTCGTACTCTCCCAAACTTTCATCACATCAGCGGGTGACTTTTTTGGTGCTGTTATGTAAAAATAACCACCCACACAAACAAGTATTAGAATTAAGAAAAAAGCCAGTCTGAAAAGACTCTTTACAAGAAAGTAAATGACCAAAAGAGCCACGCCAAGAACAGCAATTACCGCGATTTGATGTGTGGTAAAGCCAAACCAAAGACTTTCCATATAGCCCCCCTGCGTACCTTTTTAAGAAAACTTTCCTATTAAGGTTTTTTTCAAGTATACAAGTTTTCATTGATTCTTGACAACACAAAAAGGGACATTTAAATGTTAGACCAAATGGGGAAACTTACAGCGAAAGATAAGCGTAAAGTTGCCCTTTTCACACTTGGCTGCAAAGCCAACCAGTGTGACACCGCAGCTATCGGCGGGATATTACTCAACTATGGGTTCACAATTGTTCGTTATTCTGAGAATGCAGATTTTTGCATTATTAACACATGCACCGTCACCGCCAGTACCGATTCCCAGTGCCGGCAATTGATAAGAAAAGTTGCCAGAAATAACCCCGCCATCTGCATCATCGTTACAGGATGCTATGCGGAGAGAGCACCCGAAGAACTGCTTAATTTACAGGAGGTTACTGCTGTCGTCACAAACAAAGCAAAAGATAAAATCCCAAAAATCCTAAGCGAGATTTCTCAGAAGGAACACTTACATAAAGAGAAGATCCATATTAAAGCCCACACTTGGGAAAACGATCTCCATTCATCGGAACACTATCATATGCCGGACCACACAAGGGTCTTTCTAAAAATTCAGGATGGCTGTGACGAACGTTGTAGTTACTGCATTGTTCCTTACACAAGGGGACCAAGTCGTAGCTTACCCGAAGACGCAGTTCTAAGAAGAATCGAAAAGTTGAGCGAAATGGGATTTAAAGAGGTAGTACTCACAGGCATTCATCTTGGTGCGTACGGCTGCGATCTAAAACTACCCTCCACACTGTCGAAAATCATCGAACGCATAGAAAAAGCTAAACTCGTCAAGCGGCTCCGCTTAAGCTCCATAGAACCCCTGGAAATAGACGAAATGCTTTTAGAGTTACTCGCCCGTTCTGAAATACTCTGTCCGCATCTACACATCCCCCTTCAAAGCGGCGATGACAGAATACTGAGAGCAATGAACAGAAAATACACAACTAGCCAATTCTTGCAGATCGTGGACAAAATAATAAAAACGAAACCAGATATTGCCATTGGCACAGATGTTATCGTAGGATTTCCAGGAGAAGATGAACGATCCTTCAATAACACACTCCAATACGTGCAAAACCTCCCTCTTGCCTACATTCATGTTTTTCCTTACTCTCCAAGACCCGGAACGCAGGCAATCAACTTATCCAATACGACCACAGAAAAAGAGAAAAAGGAAAGAGTTAAGGTTTTACAGACCATTGGTAGATCAAAAAAGGACACGTTCATGAAGAACTTGATAGGGAAAAGAGTCTCCGTTCTTCTCGAAAGGGTGGCGGATGAAAAAACAGCAACACTCAGAGGTCTTACAGAACATTATATGCCAGCACTCGTTGCCAATTGTAAACAGGGATCACAAAACACGATTGTAGATACATTTCCTGAAAAAGTAGATGGGGGATTTCTCATCGGGAGGGCAATCGATCATGAATGAGGATCGTAGGGCCATACTGGAGGAACTCCAAAAGAGGCTTGGTTACTGGTTTCAAAATCAAGAACTCCTGAATATGGCACTAACCCACCGTTCTTTCGTCTCCGAGCAAACAGAAAAAAAGTGGGAAGACAACGAAAGACTAGAATTTTTGGGAGATGCCGTTCTTAGTTTGTGCATAGCAAATCTCATTTACAATCGATTCCCCCATGAAGACGAGGGTCAACTCTCTAAAAGAAGAGCGGCCTGTGTGAATGAAAAGTGTCTCGCCCGATTGGCCAAATCCCTCCTTCCGGGAGAAGCACTCATTCTGGGAAAAGGGGAAGAAATGTCCGGTGGAAGGGAGAAAAACTCCGTACTGGCTAATACCTTCGAAGCTTTGATTGCTGCTGTTTACCTAGATGGCGGTTTAGGAGCTTCTATATCCCTTGTGGAAAGGCTTTTTGGCGACTTACTTGATCGATGTTTGGGAGATTACTGCGACTACAAATCCCTCCTTCAGGAAAAGTGCCAGAACAAATTCCACAGTCTACCCAGATACAATCTCATTCAAGTTCAGGGCCCTGACCACAACAGGACATTTACGGTGAACCTGCACATGCCCTGTGGAGTTGTCACCCAGGGCATAGGTAAAAGCAGAAAAGAAGCAGAACAGGACGCTGCAAAAAAAGCACTAAGTATCATAGAAGATGAGCAGAAAGAAGCGTAAAATGATAATAATACCCATATTCATCAACTATAGAGGTTGTCCTCATCGATGTCTGTACTGCAATGAGGAAATAACAGCCCCTAGGGATTACTCCGAAGTAACTGAGGATACGGTAAATAATATTATAACTAACTTCGCAAAAAGAAATACTAACTTGAGAACCAATGAACAGATTGTGCAAGTGGCTTTCTACGGGGGTAATTTCACCGGACTTCCTCATTCCGAGCAGAAACGGCTAATCGATCTCATTAAACCTCACATCGAAGAAGGTACTGTGGATAGCATCCGAATTTCCACCCGTCCCGATTACATAAACCCAGAAGATATCCAGCGACTATTGCAATGGCCCGTACGAACCGTGGAAATAGGAGCACAGTCTCTGGATAACGACGTACTTTCAATGACAAAAAGGGGACATACAGCTGATGATGTCATTAAAGCTATTGATCTCCTGAAAAAAGCAGGATTCGAAACGGGAATACACTTAATGGTGGGGCTTCCCGGCGATAACGAAGATAAATTCTTTCAAACTGTGAACAAGGTCACCGCACTAAAACCCCATCTGGTTCGCCTCCACCCTACCCTCGTACTGCAGGGCACTGAACTTGAAAAAATGTTTATTAAAGGAGAGTACGTACCGCTAAGCCTGGAACAGGCAATCGTCCTGTGTGGCGAAGCCATGAGGAAACTGCGTGCCGCGGGTATAAAAATCATACGTGTCGGGTTACACGTTTCACAGGAAATGCTGGTTACAGGATCCGTCCTGGCAGGTCCGGTACATCCAGCCTTCGGAACACTCGTGGAATCTTACACATATTTGAAAATGGTGGAGGAACTCCTTGAAACACTTGATGGAAAAGATATTCAGGGAAATGTGATAACATTCACCGTCCCCGAGGAGGAAATATCCTCTTTCCGAGGTTATCGCAATACAAATCTCGAATCAATTACAAAACGTTACAGACCATCCAGGATCAACATAATATCCGGACAATCCCTTAGCTTTCATCTGGAAAAAAGCCATGTTTAAATCTGGGTTTGTGAGCATCATAGGCAGACCCAATGTGGGTAAATCCACGTTGATGAATGCTATCGTAGGTGAAAAGATCTCTATCATCACACCAAAACCACAAACAACGCGCAATAGAATAAAGGGAATCAAAAACCTGGATAATGCCCAAATTGTTTTCTTAGACACACCAGGGATTCACCAAGCCTTTACCGTTCTTAACAGGGCGATGGTTGAGACGGCAAAAAAATCAATCACTGGTGTGGACATAATTGCTTTTGTAACCGAAGCGCACCGCGGTTTCACCAAAGAAGACCAGCAAATTGCAGCGCTCCTTAAAAAAACCCCACTGCCCGTTATTCACGTGATAAATAAAATCGACCTGACAGACCGCACAAAGATTAAGGAAATTAAAGCAAACATGAGCCTTTCTTTGCCAGCGGCAGCTACGATTCCAATCTCCGCCCTGCATGGAGAAGGCACAGATGTCCTACTTAAAACAATAGTTGATCTTCTCCCCGAAGGTCCTCCTTTGTTCCCCAAAGACATGGTGACTGATATAACTGAACGTTTCATAACTGCCGAGATTATAAGGGAAAAGATTATGCTATTTACCCACGAAGAAGTGCCATATTCAACCGCTGTCACTGTGGAATCCTTCAAAGAACTCCCCGAAAAAAACCTCCTCACCATCTCAGCAGTCATCACTGTGGAGAAAGATTCTCAAAAAGCCATTATGATTGGAAAAAAGGGGGAAATGCTCAAAAAAATTGGTACAGAGGCGAGAAAAGAGCTAGAAAATTTTTTTGGTACGCACGTGTTCCTTGAACTGTTCGTCCGCGTACGAAAAAAATGGACCTCCGATGAGTCCATGATAAGGGAACTAGGATACAAAGAGTGAAACCCATAAACTGACCGACAGCTCTCTGGACATGAAACCAATAAAACCTGTAATAGCCATAATAGGAAGACCAAATGTGGGTAAATCCACACTTTTCAACAGGCTCATCACACAAAGAAAAGCTATTGTCATAGATGAACCAGGCGCCACCAGGGACCGCAATTACGGAAGCTGCGAATGGCAGGGAAGATCTCTAATGCTCGTTGATACTGGTGGGTTCGAACCAACCGCTGGTGATCCAATCCTAGTCCAGATGCGCGAACAGGCGCTGTTGGCGATCGAAGAAGCGGAAGCCATTATTTTTCTACTCGACGGTAAAACCGGTCTCACACCTGCCGACAAAGACATTGCAGAAATACTCAGAAAAATTAACAAACCCGTTTTCTATGTGGTTAACAAGGTCGACAATTCTCGACAGGAATTGGCCAGCACAGAATTTTATGCGCTAGGAGTAGAAAAAATATACACCATCTCCGCCCAACACGGTCTTGGTATCCATGAAATGATGAGCGATCTCGTTATGCGTTTTCCGAAGAAAGCTTCCGAAGACGAAGAAGAACAAAACGAGAGCATAAAGGTTGCGGTTATTGGACGCCCTAATGTGGGAAAATCTTCTCTTGTTAATAAAATTCTTGGCGAAGACAGAGTGATTGTCAATCCCCTACCGGGAACAACTAGAGATCCCATCGATACACTGTTTACCTGGAAGGGAAAAAACTTCCTTTTGATAGATACGGCGGGAATTAGAAGAAAAAGCCGCATAAGCCTTACAATGGAAAAATACTGCGTCATCCAAGCCATCAAAACAATCCAGAGGTGTGACATAGCTTTACTAGTCATAGATGCCATAGAGGGAATCACAGAACAGGATGTGAAAATCGCAGGTCTCGCTCTAGAAGAAGGTAAAGCGCTAATATTCACTGTAAATAAATGGGACGCCGTATCCAAAGACGAGGAAACAGCGAGTAAATTCATAGAAAAAATAAGGGAAAAGGCAAAATTTATTTCTTTTGCTCCTGTTTTATTTGTTTCTGCACTTACGGGAAAACGGGTATACAAGATACTAGATACTGTCAAAGAGGTATATGCCCAATACACCAGAAGGGTAAGCACTGGTGTTTTTAACCGTATATGTCGGGACATCATAGCTAAAAATCCACCTCCCGTTTTGAAAGGAAAAAGAAACTCTAATTTCACGTACATGACACAAGTAGACATAAAACCCCCCACTTTTGTCTTTTTCGGCCGTGACCCTGGTGATGTACACTTTTCCTACGAACGGTACCTGGCGAATTCAATTAGGAGTAAGCTAGGTTTCAATCACGTACCAATTCGTATTATCTTCAGAAAGAAAGGAGGAAAGTGAGAAAACTTTCCTTTTAACCAATGGGTTTTAAAAGATTATCCCTTGACTGAAAGATATGTCATAAAGTAGTTTATCTCATTATGTCTAAAAATGGGAGGGAAACATGAGAGGGAAGTTGTTAAGAGGAATATTTTTGTGGTTGGTCACAACAATTTTTTTAGCCCTAAGTTTCAGCTCAACTTCAGCATCTGACACAATAAAACTAGGTGTCGCTGGAGCACACAGTGGTGACCTTGCATCCTACGGACTTCCGACCAAAAGAGCTGCTGAGCTTGTGGTAAAAGAGATAAATGCAAAAGGTGGAGTACTGGGGAAGAAGGTAGAAATTATAGCCGAAGATGACATGTGTAAACCAGAGGTTGCCGTAAATACTGCGACAAAACTCGTTTCCCAAGGAGTCCATGTGGTGCTCGGACATATCTGCAGTGGTGCCACAAAAACAGCCCTCGGTATATACAAAGAGGCTGGAATCGTCGTCTGCTCATCCTCCGCCACCAACCCCGAACTCACCCAAAGCGGTAAGTACCCCAATTTCTTCCGTACCATTGCCTCCGATGATGCACAGGCAAAACTGGGAGCTGACTTCACAGTAAACGTGCTTAAAGCAAAGAAAATAGCTATACTCCATGACAAAGGAGATTATGGAAAAGGTTTTGCAGAGTATGCAAAAAAATTCGTGGAAGAATCAAAAAAGGCGAAAGTTGTGCTTTTTGAAGGGATCACACCAGGGGCAGTGGATTACTCTGCAGTAGTGCAGAAGATAAAACAATCAGGTGCCGATGCAGTGATATACGGGGGTTATCATCCTGAAGCTTCGTCAATCGTCATGCAGATGAGAAAAAAGAACATGAAAACCTACTTCGTATCCGACGATGGTGTAAAAGATGACACGTTTATCAAGGTGGCAGGTAAGTACGCTGAAGGGGTCTACGCATCTGGTCCCAAAGACACATCAAAGAATCCAATGGCTATAAAAGCCATCCAGGAGCACAGAAAGGTTTATAACGCCGAACCCGGGGCCTTCTTTTTAGAAGGTTACGCAGCAGCCCTAGCACTTCTCAACGCTATAGAAAAGGCAAAAACCACGAAAGGTGATGCTGTAGCAAAGGCCCTTCGCACATATCCCGTGGACACACCGCTGGGAAGAATAAAGTTCGACAAAAAGGGTGACGCAATTGGGGTAGGCTTTTCCATGTACCAGGTTAAAAACGGTGTCTATGTGGAGGTAAAACATTAGGAAAAACATTAAAACTTAAACAACATACATGGATTATTTTCTCGAAATATTCTTCGGTGGCCTGACGCGGGGAAGTATATACGCACTCATAGCCCTGGGCTACACAATGGTATACGGCATTATCGAGCTCATAAACTTTGCCCATGGGGAGATATACATGATTGGTGCGTTCATTGCCCTTATTGTTTCCGCCGTTCTTACCTATTATGGTATGGGGAGCATTTCAGTCTTCCTACTCGCAATGGCCTTCGCTATAATCTTTGCGGCATGCCATGGATTCACAGTAGAGAAGATAGCCTACAAACCTCTTCGGCAGGCCCCGAGATTATCTCCCCTTATAAGCGCCATTGGTATGTCCATCTTCCTCCAAAATTACGTGATGCTGGCTCAAACTTCGGATTTCCTCCCCTTCCCCAATCTTATCCCTGATTTGCCTTTTGTAGAGGAGTACTTACCTTTCATGGGCCAGACAGACTTCGCCATCTTAGTAACAACTGTTGTTGTTATGATATGCCTTACAGTTCTCATTAAATTCACAAAGTTAGGCAAAGCTATGAGGGCAACTGCCCAGGATAAAAATATGGCTATGCTCGTGGGTATAGATGTGGACAGAATCATATCTTATACCTTCGTCCTCGGTTCAGCGCTAGCTGCGATAGGTGGTTTACTGATCGCGTCACATATAGGACGGATCAACTTTTTCATGGGATTCATTGCCGGAATAAAGGCTTTTACCGCAGCCGTACTTGGAGGGATAGGCAGCATACCTGGAGCTGTTCTTGGGGCAATGGTGCTAGGCTGGATGGAAAGTTTCGGCACTGGTTACGTGTCCAGTGACTACGAGGATGCCTTTGCTTTCGCACTACTCATATTGATTCTTATAGTGAAACCATCAGGTATACTAGGGAAAACACCTGTCCATAAGGTATAATTCACAATGATCGTAACAAAACGTCTAACCAGATCTTTGGTAATTGCCCTTTGGTTCATGTTCCTCACTTTTCCCATTATCGTGATCCGAGTGAATACCATCGAAAATACCATTGAATGGCGGTGGGCAAACCTCATACGCGTCGGTATTGGAAGCTTCGTAATTTCCCTAATATGGTGCTACCTTCTGGAAAGAAAACAAAAGGAAGAGGGAAAAAACGAAAAAGGCAATTTTGTAAACTTTCTGCGAAAGAGACTAGTTTCCTTTTTTCCGGCAGAAAAGAACAAAATTGCAATAATCGTTTTATCGATCTTTTTACTTCTTTTTCCCTTCATCCCCTATGTGAGCCTCTACCAGATTAATATCATGACCAATGCCTTTCTTTACGTATTACTCGGTCTTGGTTTAAACATCGTTGTGGGTATGGCTGGGTTATTACATCTTGGTTACGTCGCTTTCTACGCCGCTGGTGCTTACACATATGCGTTACTACACCACCATTTTGGCATAGGCTTTTGGACTGCTTTACCTCTGGGAGCTCTCACCGCAACAATCTTCGGACTCTTCCTAGGTGTGCCCGTGCTGCGATTGAGGGGTGATTATCTTGCCATTGTCACCCTCGGTTTTGGAGAAATAACCCGTCTCGTTCTAGAAAATTGGGGGGAATTTACCTTCGGACCCAGTGGAATAGCGGGCATTCCCAAACCTGGCTTCTTTGGCATTGATATGGACATCCACAGTTCCGCTGTATACATATACTATTTGACTGTTGTTATGTGCGCACTTACCATTGTTACAGTATACCGTTTACAACATTCTCGCATAGGCCGGGCTCTTGTAGCCTTAAGAGAGGACGAAATCGCTTCTGAAGCCATAGGTATCAATACTACTTTGATCAAGATCTCCGCTTTCATTCTCGGATCCATCTGGGCTGGACTTGCAGGAGTAATCTTTGCCGCCAAAACTACATTCGTCAACCCGGCCAGTTTCACGTTCCTAGAATCCGCTATGATTCTCTGCATAGTCGTTCTTGGTGGTATGGGATCCATACCAGGAGTTATCCTCGGCGCCTTTATTCTCGTCCTTGCACCGGAATACCTAAGAGCTTTCAGCGAGTACAGAATGTTGATTTTCGGTATAATCCTCATTCTCATGATGGTGTTCAGGCCACAGGGACTGATTAGTGGAATGAAACGCACCTATAGAGAATCTTAAAGATAACCAATTACGTGGACATGGCCTACATTCTAGAAACAAAAGGACTAACCATGAGATTTGGCGGACTCGTAGCTCTTTCCAACGTAGATATTCACGTTAATGAGGGAGAAATACTCGCAATAATTGGTCCCAATGGGGCGGGAAAAACTACCTTGTTCAACTGTATAACAGGTATTCACACTCCCACGGCTGGAGACATATATATCAATCCACCAGGTGCGAAACGCCAACGTATCACTGGATGGAAAACACATCGAATAACACATGTGGGGATTGCGCGAACTTTCCAGAATATAAGAATCTTCCCAGAAATGACAGTTCTAGAAAACGTTATGGTGGGTCGTCACTGTCGTACCAGCACAGGGATCCTAAAAGCGATACTCCGAGATGCAAGCACACACAGAGAAGAGAAGGAAACGATGGACAGAAGCTACGCCATACTGGAAAGATTTGGCATCGCTCAGTATGCACACACACTTGCAAAAAATCTCCCTTACGGTGCCCAGAAACGTCTTGAGATTGCCAGAGCACTGGCAACAGAACCTTATATCCTTTTACTCGATGAACCTGCAGCTGGGATGAACCCTCGGGAAACAGACGAACTGGAAGCTTTGATAAGACAGATATCCGAAGAACAGAAAATAACCATAATAATGATAGAACACGACATGCGAATAGTTATGAGTATATCCGACCGCATAGTGGTTCTTGATTATGGTCAGAAAATAGCCGAAGGGTCCGCCGATGAAATTAGAAAGAACCCCCTTGTAATAAAGGCCTACCTCGGTGAAGAGATTTAAGGTATGCTTCTATTAAAAAACATCAACACTTTTTACGGCAACATCAGAGCTCTTAAAAACATTTCTTTAAAAGTCAACGAAGGCGAAATAGTTACCCTAATTGGTGCAAACGGTGCAGGAAAATCCACAACGTTACTCTCCATATGTGGATTGGTACCCCCTAAATCCGGCGACATAGTATTTCAGGGACGATCACTGGTAGGCTTGAAACCTCACGAAATTGTTTTTCTCGGTATTTCCCTGGTTCCCGAAGGAAGAAGGATATTTCCTCGCCTTTCGGTAAAAGAAAACCTGGAAATGGGTGCTTTCCTTAGGAAAAACAAACACCTCATAAAAAAAGACATGGAACACATCTTTGAGCTCTTCCCCATACTCGCCGAGAGGAAAAATCAAACAGCAGGTACACTGAGTGGCGGAGAACAACAGATGCTAGCCATATCCCGTGCCTTAATGGCAAAACCGAAACTCTTGCTTCTGGACGAACCCTCTCTCGGACTTTCCCCTATTTACGTTAGAACTATATTTGAGATCATCGAAAGGATAAACAAAGATGGAACCACAATATTTTTGGTCGAACAGAACGCCAACATGGCATTAAAGCTGGCACACCGTGGCTACGTCATGGAAACCGGTCAGATAACCATAGAAGGTCCGGCTTCAGAACTTATGAACGACGACAGAGTAAAAAGTGCTTATCTTGGACTATAAACCACAATCAGGAGGATCTATGCCGAAAAGTGGAGAAAAGTTTGTGTGTTTAAATCATCCCGATGTCGAACTGATGATTCTAAACGAAAAAAATCCCAAAATGTTCCACGCCATTCGCCTGGCAACCTTCGCTTCCAGAAACCGCATACAGATGGAAAGTAAATCAACCCTCCTCAACATCTTAGCATGTCCCGAATGCGGGTATGCAGAGTTATATCTAACAGAAGCAGAGTTATCTCTGCTTAGAAGCCTTAAAAGCGATTAGGCCTACCTTCCAAATGGGAACGATCATTGAAAGATGTGATGGTACCTCTACCATCCTCAAATAATACAGTGGTTATGGACGCGACCTCCACAGAAACCCTGCGGAACTGAGAAAGTGGTATTTTTTCAATATAACACAGTATAGTGGCTATGGTAAAATTGTGGGAAACCACAAGGGCATTCTCCCCCCTATCAATTATCAACTCCATAACCTTCCATGCCCTTTTCTGAACCTCATCGAACGTTTCACCCCCAGGTATCCGTATCGAGCTTGGATCTGCAAGCCATTTTCTGAGAAACTCTTTCTCACACAACATTAGTTCATCATAGGAAAGACCCTCAAAACATCCTTGATCCATCTCCATCAAACGCGGGTCAATGTGGAGAGGTACACCGTGATATTGGTTAATTATACGGGCAGTAGATAAAGCCCGCTTCAATGGACTGGTATAAATGACGCTAAAACTCCTGTTACGAAGATAGAGGGCAAGAGATTCAGCTTGTTTCAGTCCCTCTACACTAAGATCGAGATCGGATACCCCCTGAACCCGCCGGTCACTATTCCAGATTGTTTCGCCATGACGGACAAGAATGACCTCCTGGGATTTCCCTTTCATAACACTCTATTAACCTTCAACCCATATCAAAATTTCGTCAAGGGAAACACGGCTTCTATTGAATTTATTTACCGGAGCCTCACTATCCCCATAACCCAACGCTATCGCAACAACAATCCTCCTATCCTCAGGAATCGGGGCAAAACGTCTAATCAACTCAGGATAACAAACAGCCGATGCCATTACACAGGAACCTATGCCCCTCTCCCAAGCAAGGAGACAAATAGTCTGTGTCACGATCCCTACGTCGAGCAAAGCGTACTCCACTGCCACACCCGCGTGTATACACACAACCATCAGATGAGGAGCACCGAAAAAAGACGCCATTTCTTCGTAGTACATGAGGCGTTTCTCCCTATCCTCCCTGGAAATATCCAGGGCCGTGAGTACAGCCCTACCCACCTCCGTATATCTCCTCCTTATGTGCTCCGGCCAAACCTCAGGCATTGATATTTCAGGAGAAATAGGAGTTCCTCGCTTCACGTACTCCCTATGCTGCTCTCGCAGATCGTTGAGGGGTTTACCACTGAGTATATAGAACTCCCACGGCTGTGTGTTACCCCACGAAGGAGACCAGCGGGCGATATCCACTATCTCCTTCAGAACTTGCTTTGGAACTTCTACATTTCCTTTGAACTTTCTTATACTTCTTCTTTTCATCACAGCTTCCGTTACTGTCATAACGTACCTCCTTTTCGTACTCCAGCTGCAAGACATACACAGAAATCCTTGAGAATACTCCGTGGCGAACCATGGGGATCCATCACGTGAAAAGATAAGACCCGTCGACCACGATTTTTCAATGCCCTGAAGTCCCCAAGGGCCTGCGCTACTTGTATCTCCGCGAATGAAACCTTAATCCCCCTCTGGTATTCGAACTCTGTTATTGGTATCTCTCCAGTCCTTTCCGCAGTGATATGAATAAAAACCCCATTGTTTGGACCCCCTTTGTGTAGCTGCCCAGTGGAGTGTAGATACTGCGGACCGTAGTTGATGGTAGAAGCTAAACAATACCTTTCACGAATAGCTTCCCGTACTTCTCCAAAAAGCCTGTCCGTCTCAGGATCCGGGGGTAGATACAGCAAAAATGAAACATAACACCTCCGCTCAGACGAAGACAAAAGTACAAGCACCCTATTAACAGCTTCATCAACGTTTTCCCTTGTGAGTAAAATCCTGATCGGATCAGATACACTGGAAGGTGCCTTTCCTTGTATCATCACTTCTTTCGCATAAGCCTTCGCCTCCTCCACATCTGGTTGATCAAATGGATTTATCTTCAACAACCAGCCCGCAACGGCAACACCCAACTCCCATATTTGGCAGAAGGCACCAACCGCATCTGGACCTCTAAGTTCAATATCTAGAGCAGGGAAACCCGCATTTACAAGTCTTTGCAACTTAAAATCGTCCACTACTTCATCACGGAATCGGAGTCTTATAAAAAAACGATCCGGACCATAAACAGAAGGATCACCGAGAGTTTCATCAAACACAGGCAAAATGCCTTTTCCACATTTACCCGTGCTCTCAGCAATTAACTGTTCCAACCACGACCCAAAACCCTTTGTTTTTTCGGTCAAAATAAATGTAGCTTTGTCCCGACTTCCAAGAGCCATTCCACCAAGGAAAGATCCTATCTGGGTTGCACATCCCTCAGGCACGTCGTTTAATTCACAATTTAAAGTCTGCACTGCTTGTCTAAGCAGTACGGACGGTTCAAAACCCATGAGTGCCACAGGCACAATACCAAAAAATGACAGTGCTGAAAACCTACCACCTACACAGGGATCGTTCAGAAAAACTTTCCGAAAAGAGAATTTCCGGGCTATTTTTTCAAGATTACTACCGGGATCCGTAATGGCTACGAAATGTTTGCCCGCTCTCTCCCTCCCCACCGCCGCCACCACTTTTCCATAGAAAAAGCTAAACAGGGACAGGGTCTCCACTGTATCACCTGATTTCGAAGCCACGATGTAGAGGTTTTCCGCCGCGGGATACTTAGACGCTATCGAACGGATAACATCAGGGTCTGTAGTATCTACAACATGAATATCCAGATAACCTGGCTTAACACCCAACACACATCGAAACATTTTTGCCGCCAAAGATGCCCCCCCCATTCCTATCAACAACACCTTTCGGTAACCATCCCGTAGAATCTCGTCACAAAATTGCACTAATTCACCCACGTAGGCTCCCATGACACAAGGAGAGTCAACCCAGCCAAGGCGATTTTCTACTTGAGATGCGTAAGCACCCCACAGGGATGTGTCTTTTTCTATCAGCCGGCTAATCACCCCTTCTTCTCGGAGGGCAATTTTAGTTCGGGCAATAAACTCCTTCCACTCACCTAGGAAACGATAACAATGTACTAAGCGATCAACCATACGTTCCCCACAGAGTTTATGTAAGCACTTTACGCGTTTCTTTAACCATTTAGGGCAAAATTTATCAAGGAGTAAGGTACAGTGGTATAATTACAAAAATCTTGATTTTACAGTTACGCATGTTTACAGTATAAAGTTAATATAGGGGTGCTGAAAAGGCTGAAAATACACCCTTGGAACCTGATCTGGATAATTCCAGCGTAGGGAACATCTTAAATCTGGGCTAGTCTAAGAGCGCACCTCAAAAAAGGTGCGTCTGCTTTTTCCAGATAGCAATAGATTGTAAAGGAAAGGCAGGAGGCTAAAAATGACACAGATAGAAATGGCAAAAAACGGTCAAATATCTGAGGAAATGAAAATTTGTGCGGAAAAAGAAGGGGTCTCACCAGAGTATATAAGAGAAGGTGTGGCGAGTGGCACTATAGTCATAGTGCGCAATAGCAGACATAAATCTGTAACTCCTTTAGCCATAGGGAAGGGACTCCGGACTAAGATCAACGCCAATATTGGCACATCAAAGGATAGGGTGGACTTGGAACTGGAGCTTCAGAAAATAAAGGTGTGTGAAGAGGCAGGGGCTGACGCAATTATGGACCTTTCCACAGGCGGTGATCTTAGAAAGATACGTAGAACGATAATAAAGTCTTCATCAGTGGTAATCGGCACAGTTCCCATATATCAGGCGGCGGTGGAAACACTTGAAGCTAAAAAACCCCTACCTGAAATGACCGGGGATGATATCTTCAGAGTCATTGAGGAACACGGAGAGGATGGTGTGGACTTTATCACTGTACACGTAGGTGTAACGAAGAGCAGCCTAGAGCGCTTGGAAAAGCAGGGGCGAATCCTGGGCATAGTGAGCAGAGGCGGATCTATTCTCGCCAATTGGATGGCCTGTACTGGGAAAGAAAACCCCCTTTATGAATTCTATGATCGCCTCCTTGAGATCGCCCATCGGTTTGATATAGTTCTAAGTCTAGGGGATGGACTACGCCCAGGCTGTCTGGCCGACGCAACCGATAGGGGACAGATAGAAGAACTAATTGAACTAGGGGAATTGGCACGACGTGCCAGGGACGCAGGAGTACAAGTGATGATCGAAGGTCCGGGACATGTACCCCTTCCAGAAATTGAGTCCAACGTGCTTCTACAGAAAAAATTGTGTGATGGCGCACCATTTTATGTACTTGGACCCCTGCCAACCGACATTGCTGTTGGTTACGATCATATAGCTTCGGCCATAGGGGGTGCCATTGCGGGGGCTGCAGGTGCGGACTTCCTCTGTTACGTGACACCAGGAGAACACCTAA
Organism: Syntrophales bacterium; assembly: GCA_026417625.1. NCBI lineage: Bacteria > Pseudomonadati > Thermodesulfobacteriota > Syntrophia > Syntrophales > Syntrophales bacterium. The sequence goes on from JAOACW010000001.1 coordinate 175,400, forward strand.
GATTACCCAACCTGAATGACGTCAGGGAAGGTGTTATCGCTGCAAAAATAGCGGCCCACGTAGCGGATATCGCTAAGGGAATCCGAGGTGCAGTGGAGAAAGACAGAAAAATGGCTATCCACAGGCGTAATCTCAACTGGAGGGGCCAGATAGAAACATCTATCGACCCTGAGGCGGCAATAAAAGGTTTGGAAAAAAGCACGGTTGCCCAAGAGGAAGGGTGCACGATGTGTGGTGATTTATGCGCTATTCGCCTGGGACGGATAAGGTTTTCGGGATAAAAACCATCCCGTATTGCTAAAACTTCCTGCCAACGTAGAGATGAGCAAACCCGAATGTAAGGGAGTAATGAACAATGTCACCTAAACCCCCCTCCTTCATCATGGAACTAAGTTCCTCCGGGGTATGAAATTTCCCAATCGATTCAATCAGATACTCATAAGCATCTGGCTGCGGTGAAAAGAGATTTGCCATAACAGGTACAACCGATTTGGAGTACAACCGGAAAAACAAGCGAAAAATAGAATGGCTCGGAACATGCATCTCCAGCACGAGCACTTGGCCTCCCGGCACAACTACCCGGGCCATTTCTTCCAGAACTCTTTTGCGGTTCAAAATATTTCTAATTCCAAAGGCAATAATAGCTACATCAAAAGAGTCGTTGGCAAAAGGTAGATTCAGAGCATCACCCTTAATAAAAAAAATTCGGTAATCCAATTTTTCTCGTCTTACTTTTTCAAATCCCACCTCTATCATTTCACCAACCGTATCCACAGAAAAAACATAAATCTCAGGGAAACGTTTCGCCGCGATTATTGCTACGTCAGCCGTACCTGAAGCCACATCGAGAACACGTAGCGTCCGTGAAAAGCGCATATGTGACACGGAAAAACGACGCCAAAAGACGTCTATACCCAAACTCAAAACTCTATTCATAAGATCGTAACGACTGGCGATCCTCGAAAAAATCCTTTGAACGTAAGATGCGTGTTTATCCGATGCAAAAAGTGATGAATGAAATCCGTTTCTTCCCATTGATTCGAGTTATTAAGAAATGAGCGAACGGGCCACTTTCACAATGTGTTCAACAGTAAAGCCAAACTTCCCCATAAGAACTTTTTGGGGGGCACTGGCGCCAAAGCTGTTCACCCCTATTATCCTCCCCTCCAGTCCCACGTAGTGTTCCCACCCTAAGGGCACCCCTGCCTCCACAGCAATTCTAGCCTTGACCATTGGTGGTAGTACACTATATTTATACGATTCTGGTTGTTCATCAAAAAGTTCCCAACACGGAAGAGAAACCAGACGGACCCTTACGCCTTCCCGAGCGAGTTTACGGGCCGCATCCAATGCCAACGCAACTTCTGAACCCGTGGCTATAAAAAGGAGATCTGGCATTTGAGAGGAAGATTCCCAGAGAACATAGCCACCTTTTCGTAAACCATCCGCTGGTGCTAACTCCGTCCGATCCAGCACTGGCACATCCTGGCGAGTTAAAACAATTGCCGTTGGACCTCTCCTATGCATTACGGCCATCTTCCACGCTTCCACCGTTTCCGCCGCATCACACGGCCTTATCACCCGCAGATTTGGGATAGCCCGGAGGTTCATCAGTTGCTCAACTGGTTGGTGAGTTGGTCCATCTTCTCCCACAGCTATACTGTCATGGGTAAAGACATAAATTACAGGTAACCCCATTATAGCCGCCAAGCGCATCGGAGGACGCATGTAATCACTAAAAACCAGAAAAGTAGCAGCGTAAGGCCTAATACCCCCATGTACCGCCAACCCACCGGCTATAGCACCCATGGCATGTTCTCTAACACCAAAATGGACATTCCTGCCGCTGTAATTCCAACCACCCCCCACCTCACCATCCAACGGTTCACGGTGCTCACCAGGTCTCTGAAAATCGCCCTTGTTCTTGAGCCATGTGAGGCAAGAAGGATTAAGATCAGCAGATCCCCCCATGAGTTCCGGTATCTTTTCAGCGAGAATTTGCAACACAGACTCTGAAGCTTTTCTAGTAGATAAATCTCTTTGGGGGAAACTGAGCTTATTCAGACTTTCTTCCCATCCTCCCGGAAGATCACCCCGCATAACCCGCAAAAACTCTTGCCCCCGTTCCGGAAAAATTGCACAGTATCTGTTAAACTCCCTTTCCCATTCGCTCTGTTTCTTTGCCCCCTCATCCTTAACACTGCGGCAGTACGAAAGAACATCCTCTGGCACATAGAAAAATGCATCTACTGGCCAGCCGAGCTGCTCTTTCGCAGACACAAGTTCCTCCAAACCAAGTGGAGCACCGTGGCACTTTGAAGTACCACCCTTTTTGGGTGCACCGTAGCCAATCTTCGTAAAAACCCTGATTAGTGAAGGACGGTTTTTTTCATTTTTAGCCTCTTCTATAGCTCTGCTGATCTCACGACAATCAGTCCCATCGAATACCCTGAGTACCTGCCAGCCCAGGGCGCGGAAGCGTGCTTCTATATCCTCGGTGAATGTTAATGCCGTTGATCCTGCAAGGGAAATACCGTTATCATCGTACAAAACAATCAGTTTCCCCAAACCCAAATGCCCAGCCAGAGCACAAGACTCAAAAGTAACCCCTTCCATCATGTCACCATCGCTAGCCAGTACATATGTGTAGTGATCCACTATAGTGATTTCAGGTGTATTGAACTTTGAAGCAAGGTGAACCTCCGCCATTGCCATGCCCACTGCATGACTTATCCCCTGCCCCAAAGGACCAGTGGTCAGCTCTACTCCAGATGGATGACACCGCTCAGGATGCCCAGGGGTTTTGCTTCCCCACTGTCTAAATTGCTTTATATCCTCAAGTGTCACATCATAACCTGTGAGATACAAAAGTGCGTAGAGCAACATCGAAGCATGTCCAGCCGAAAGTACAAATCGGTCTCGATCTGGCCAAAGAGGATCAGCAGGGTTATGCTTAAGATGATACACCCAAAGTGTAAAGGCGAGGGGTGCTGCTCCCATAGGCATACCGGGATGACCTGAACCTGCCTTTTCTATGGCATCAGCAGCGAGAAAACGTATTGCATTAATACAACTGTTTTCAATTTCTGTATTCACCTCTCATCACCTTGTCGCTCAATTGAGGTTAACCATATAGGTTTGGTTTCTCTGCTTAGTGCTCTTTACCGCTTTAAACAACCATTCACCCACTGGAGGTACGGCTCATAACCGATTAATACCGGAAAAGCAAGGATCTCTGGCACCTCATAAGGATGGTTAGAACGGATAGCATTCTCCAATTCCTGATACAGTTCACGGCGGCTCTTAATAAAACACATCCATTCCGTTGCTTCTTCCAGCTTTCCCTGCCAGTGATAAACACTCTTCACCGGACCACTCACCTGCACACATGCCGCCAACTTCTGCTCCACAAGTAAACTTGCAATACTCTCTGCCCTTTCCTTTGTGTCTACAGTAACGACGAGTTGAATATATTCCGTCACTTTGTACCTCCTATACCCGATATTACATAAAGGATAATGGCCACAGCTTGAGGCAAACTCAGTGATTCTGCTCTCCCCTCGCCAGGAATACACCAGCACTCATCGGCGAGTGTTTTAATTTCCGCTGGCAAACCCCTGCTTTCACTACCAAAAACGAGTAGTGTAGGTTTCTCCTCCACGTGGGGTGGTAGACCGGATGTAACGTCAGTAACTATAACTGTCCCATTTTTCTTAAATTCCCTAATAACATAAAAGGGATCTACTTCATCCACTATACGGAGATGAAACAGACTCCCCATGGAGGTCCGAACCACTTTGGGTGATGTAAAATCCACAGATTCCTTGCTGATAAAAAGATTCCTGATGCCAAACCAATCCATAGATCGCATGATAGCCCCGAGGTTGTTTGGATCTCTTATTTGATACAACATAACGGCGTGCTCACCCCTTTTCCAAAGAGGTTTCTCTGGAACTTCCACGCTGCGTCGTACAACGGCCATTATACCTTCAGGACTCTTGTCCTGACTAAGTAACTTCCATTCTTTCTCACCCACGGTATACTTGGGTACACTTACTTCCTTTAAGAAATTTACCTTATCTTCAAAATTGATTTTCCCCGAAAGAAAAAGCAAGGATTCCACCTGCCAGTTACTTTTGCACAGCTCTTCAACCACTTTAATCCCCTCGGCAATAAACAGGCCTTCTTTTCTTCTGTACTTTACCTTACTCAACTTCTTCCATAGAGAAATCTGCTTCGCCGTGGGTCTTTCGCGCAAAAAATCCATTGTCTGTTGCAAGACAAATTTAGCTCTTAAAACTTTTGAAGAACCGTGAACGGTACACCAACATATATCCACCACACAAAACCATAAACAGGCAGAGAATCTGTCCCATGGTAAGACCAGGACCTAAGAACCCCAGATGGGGATCAGGTTCTCTAAAGAACTCCACAAAAAACCGAACCAAACCGTAACCGATGATGTAAAGAGATAACAATAATCCCTCGAATGGACTTCTCGTCCTGATAAACCACAAAATCAAAAAGAGAAAGATACCCTCAGAAAGTGCCTCGTACAATTGAGAGGGATGGCGGAGCAAACCATTAGTATCAGCAGGAAAATACATACCCCACGGCATCTCCGTAGGTCGTCCGTAGAGCTCCCCATTGATAAAATTACCGAATCGACCGAATGTGTATCCTAGGGGAACGGCAGGTGCGAAAAGATCCGCAATGAACCAGAAATCCCACCCTCTTCGCTTACACAGATACCAGCTGCACAGTATAACCCCTATTGCACCGCCGTGAAAGGACATGCCACTGATACCTACAAAACGCACACCCGAGGAAGAAATCTCAAAAGGCAGGAATATCTCCAGAGGATGGGCTAAGTAATACAAAGGGTTGTAAAAAAGTACATACCCTAAACGACCTCCCAGCAACACACCGATTATACACCAAAGCAACACATCCTGGACATCCGCAACCGTAAGACAGGCGTATTTTTGTTCCCTTTTTGTACGATACAAAACAAGCACATAGGTTAGTAAAAAAGCAACCACATACATCAAACTGTAATAGCGAACCTGAAAAGATCCAAAGGTAAATAAATAGGGCGATATCCTTTCGGGAAGGTGCTGCCAGAACTCGATCATCCGTATGTTACCCCTCTGTAATCCTCGACGTACAGCCTTGCTGAATGGGCAGCCACAGCTCCATCTCCACATGCCGTCACTACCTGCCTCAGCGATTTCTCAATACAATCCCCACACGCAAATATTCCGGTAGCAGATGTCCTCATCTCACGATCAACCTTAATGGCACCATTTTCGGAAAGTTCAACAAGATCTTTGACGACGTCCACATTGGGTACAAGCCCAACAAAAACAAAAACACCTTGTGCTTCGAGCTCATCCAGCTGTTGCAATTCTGTGTTTTTAACAATAACAGCCTCCACCGACTGCCGTCCTTTTATCTCAATGACCTGGCTGTTCCACATGAAACTTATCTTTGGATTGGAAAATGCCCTTTCCTGAAGGACCTTTGACGCTCGCAAGCGATCTCTTCTGTGCACCACCGTCACATGGGAAGCAAATCTGGCAAGAAAAATCGCTTCCTGGATGGCGGAATCACCGCCACCAACAACAACAACCCGCTGATCACGGTATAGGGGACCGTCACAGGTAGCACAATAAGAGACCCCGCGACCGGTAAACTCCTCCTCTCCAGGGATGTTCAGCTTTCTCCACGAAGCTCCTGTAGCCACAATAACAGCAATGGCCCTGTACGCTGAATCCCTGGTTATCACTTCCCACAAAAGAGATGGAGAGTAGGGCAATTTTCGAATGGAAACTACATCCTTCTTCACCGTTTCTAACCCAAAGGACAAGGCCTGTCTACGAAACAACTCCACAAGATCAAAACCACTTATACCGCCTACAATACCGGGATAGTTTTCGATAAAATCCGAAAGAGCAGCCTGACTAGCATTGGTCTCACCTTCCACAAGGAGAACTTTGAGACCATCCCGGGCCACGTATAAACCAGCTGTAAACCCCGCAGGCCCACCACCCACTACTATAACGTCATACAGTTCTTGCACCATCTCTCCATCTCCTCCAATCATTCACAAACATAAGAAAATTAAGCTGTAGACGCAATCAATTCTCGAATACGAGAGAATTCCGCTGTTGCTACTCCGATGTACTTATCCGCTATACCGTAGTACATAATCAAGTGCTGAGTCTTTTCATTGTAAATCAAACCTGTTGGAAATGTAACCCCTGGAACATCACCCAAAAAGTCTTGTTGCTCTTCAGGCCCAAAAATCCACCTGTTGCTACGGTAAATTATCTTCGTTGGATCCTCAAGATCCAACAGTGCTATTCCCACTCGATAAAGACTACCAGAAGCGGTGATCCTCACACCGTGGTATATTAACAACCAACCCTCAGGGGTTTCGATAGGTGGTGGCCCAATTCCCACGCGATGATGGTCCCACCAACCAGGCCTGGCCGGGATCAAAATCCGATGATCCCCCCAGTATTTGAGATCGGGAGAAAAGGAAATCCATATGTGAGCTTCTCCGCGAATAATTGGTCTATGTATCAGGGCGAACTTTCCCTTGATCATCCTAGGAAATAAAGCTGCGTCCTTGTCCTCAGGCGGTAAAACTGAACCCAAACGTTCATACGTTTGAAAGTCCTCGGTCAGAGCAATGGATACAACAGGTCCTCCACCTGAGAAGGAAACATAGGTAACAGCATAACGATTGAGATCCTTAACAAAAACTATACGCGGATCTTCCAGTCCAAACTGTTCCTCCTGTATGTTTGGATCCGGTAACAATGTTGGACAATTGTCGATAATCCAGTTCTCATATCCATCATTACTTACCGCCTTTGTGAGATGAGAAAAACCACATAAATCTTCAACTCTCATGAGCAGTAAGACCTTACTGTTATAAACAACCGCTCCTGGATTAAACACAGCATTTGCTGGATAGGGAAGACTATCCGGGGTTATAACTGGATTGTTCTTATATCGTTGGAATATGTGTCTATTCTTAGCAAAGCAAGTATACTGCCACCTGTTCATCCCCAATCCCTCAGATAAAAAAGTGGATCTGCTATACCAATTAACCTATATCTTCCGCCATAGATATTTAACGAGTGACTAAACACTAATGGAATTCATGAGTCCTAAGCCAAACCAACGTGAAAACCCCAACGATCATGAAAAACGCTGCAAAGGTAAAACCAATCACCGGCGAAAAAAAAGTCCACAAAATACCTACCAACGAACTAGATATTAGTTTAGTTACTCCATTTACCGTCCCCAGAACACCGTAGCTAAGCGTTAGAGTCTCGGAACGAACCATCTCGGCCGTCACCGTGGACTCCAGTGTTTCCTGCATAGCCATATACGACCCAGCAATAAAAAAAAGAAGTACAAACAAAGGAACACTTCCCACATCAAACCAAAACGCCAGTGCTGCCAGAATCGCCGTCAACGCACCCAGCATGTAGCCAGCAATAAGCATAGTCAGATGACCAACTCTATCTGCGAAGAAACCCACGGGGTATGACATAGTAACCTGTACCACATTCCGCCACGTATATAGAAGTCCAGCAACCTGGACGGCCTTCACTATACCTAAGGTTTTTCCCAACAATACAGTTGCCGTAAGGATTAGCAAACTGTGTGAAAAATCGCCAATACCGAAAAGCACCACTGCAATAAGGTATCGTTTAAATCTCCCCGGCAACTCACGAAGAGACCCGAAGAATTTCATTGCAGGATTCGGGGAAAGTTGCGGGTCTTTTACCAGTATCAAAAAGGTCAATGGTGCAAGTAGACCAGGTACGAGAGAAAACAAAAAAACCAATCGAAAAGGCACAGAACTGTCGTGCCAATGCCAGTCCTGAAATAAACCAATTAGCGTTACTCCCAGCAATGGGCCCACAACAGCACCTATTGTGTCAGTAGCCCTATGAAAACCGAACGCTCTGCCCCGTGTTTCCGAAGTGACAGATTGAGCTACAATGGCGTCGCGTAATGGACCCCGTAATCCTTTACCAAACCAGGAAACTACACGTCCCAAAAGAACAAGTGGCCAACCTGCTGCCAATGCAATAAACACCTGTCCAATAGGTGTCAATGCGTAACCAACAATCACAATGAGCTTCCTATAGCCAAGTTTGTCAGCTAAGTATCCCGCGATCAATTTAGTGAAACTCGCTACCGCGTCAGCGATACCTTCAATAACACCTAGCAACGCTGCGGGGATGCCAAGGACGGCGAAAAAACCAGGAAGGATGACCGTGGCGGTTTCGTAACAAAAATCGCCCAAGGCGCTGGTAATACCCGCTCCTATAACATTGCGATTAAACCAAGTTGAACAATCACGTCCAAAAGGGGAAACATTCTGTTTCTTGGTCGATTCATCTGTCTTTGACGTCTCTCCAGCCAAACCTGAACCCTCAAAAAAATTCATGCCTTTCCAGCGGTATAAACACCTAGTATTATTATGCTTACACCGCCGAATCTCATCAACGAATACGCTAAAACAAATGACAGACTGCCACGGCTAAAGTAAAAGGTAAAACCTAAAAAACCCCAGGAATTTCCCACGTTTGTATTAACAAAATCCAGATTCAACGACAGATAACTCGACACAGTGTGAAAATTTTTTCAGGTAACGTTTGAATTTCGAACGTCGCTATTGAATAGGAACATAAGATATTCTTAACTTTTCCCCACATTTTCTGCAATAAATAGCCGGTTTTTCGGTTATCTTTTCGCCACAGTACGGGCATCTCCGAATAAGTTCAGTGTTGCAGTATTCACAGAAACGACGACTAGAATCTGATGTAGTGTAAGCACATTCAGGACAGATCAACAAACACATGTTTGTACAACCCTAAAACACTAAATACTCCAGAAAGTCAAACACAGGAAATGCTCTTGACATTTAATGTCAATTTCTATAGCAAACGTTGCGCCAAATAACAATGGAGAGATGTGAGAGATGCCCAAAAGAAACGACATAAAAAAGGTAATGATCATTGGATCAGGTCCTATAGTCATAGGCCAGGCTTGTGAGTTCGACTATTCAGGTACCCAGGCATGCAAAGCGTTACGATCACTAGGTTACGAAATTGTGCTTGTCAACTCCAATCCGGCAACGATTATGACAGATCCCGGAATGGCTGATGTAACTTACATTGAACCCCTCAATTTTCAAACTATGATAGAGATAATAGAAAACGAAAGACCAGATGCCATCCTACCAAATTTAGGGGGACAGACGGGTCTCAACCTTACGGCAGAACTGTGGAAAAAGGGGATCTTGGAAAAATACGGTGTAAAGATTATCGGTGTCCAGGCAGAGGCAATAGAACGTGGTGAGGACAGGATAATATTCAAAGAAACCATGAAAAAACTGGGTCTTGAAATGCCAAGGAGCGAACCTGCATTCACAGTGGAGGAAGCAGAGAGAATAGCTTGTCGTCTGGGCTTTCCCGTGGTCATACGTCCAGCTTACACGCTGGGTGGTACGGGAGGTGGCCTTGTTTACAACGTAGAAGAGCTGCGTACCGTGGCAAGCCGAGGGATAGCCGCCAGTATGGTAGGACAGATACTCGTCGAAGAATCCGTTCTTGGCTGGGAGGAGCTGGAATTGGAAGTGGTGCGCGACTCGAAAAACCAGATTATTACTGTGTGTTTCATAGAAAATGTGGATGCCATGGGCATCCATACAGGTGACTCCTTCTGCGTAGCTCCCATGCTCACGATACCACAGGATGTTCAACGTACACTCCAAGAATACGCCTATCGCATTGTGGAATCCATAGGTGTTATAGGTGGAACCAATATTCAGTTTGCACGCCACCCAGAAACAGGCAAAATAGTTGTTATTGAGATTAATCCTCGAACATCCCGTTCCTCTGCCCTTGCTTCCAAAGCTACAGGATTCCCCATTGCATACATATCCTCCCTACTTGCTGGTGGCCTTACCCTGGATGAGATACCCTACTGGAGAGAAGGAACCTTAGACAAGTACACCCCAAGTGGTGACTATGTGGTCGTAAAATTTGCCCGCTGGGATTTCGAAAAGTTCCGGGGGGCGGAAGATAGATTGGGCACCCAAATGCGGGCCGTTGGGGAGGTTATGAGCATAGGAAAAACGTACAAAGAAGCCCTGCAGAAAGCCATCCGTTCATTGGAAAAGGGTAGATATGGACTTGGTTTGGTTAAGGATTTCCATGAAAAAAAACTGGAAGACCTCCTCGACTTGTTAAAGGAACCGTCGAGCGAGCGGCAATTTATAATGTATGAGGCCTTACGCAAAGGTGCTGATGTAGAGACCCTCTACAAACTCACTCACATCAAACCTTGGTTTATTGAACAGATGAAAGAACTGGTGCAACTGGAAGAGAAAATAATCACCTTTAGGGGGGAAAAACTACCTGATGAAATACTGATACAGGCCAAGAAGGATGGTTTTGCTGACCGATATCTTGCTCAACTACTCAACACGAATGAAGAAAATATACGTGGGCAACGAACAGCCCTGGGAATAGTGGAAACCTGGGATTACATTCCAGTCAGTGGAGTGGAAAATGCCGCTTATTATTACTCCACTTACAACGCTCCCGACAGAACCACCGTCAGCCCCCGCAAAAAGGTTATGGTGCTTGGGGGAGGTCCCAACAGAATAGGGCAGGGTATCGAGTTTGACTACTGTTGTGTGCATGCTGCCTTTACCCTCAGGGACGAAGGTTATGAGTCCATAATGGTCAACTGCAATCCGGAAACTGTATCCACTGATTATGATACCTCTGATAAACTGTACTTTGAGCCGTTAACAGTGGAAGACGTATTATCCATTTACGAAAAGGAAAAACCAGAGGGTATTATATGCCAGTTTGGTGGGCAGACGCCCCTAAACATCGCTAATGACCTAGCAAAAGCGGGGGTTAAAATTTTGGGTACGTCTCCAGAAACCATCGACCTCGCTGAGGACAGAGACCGTTTCAGAAAAATGATGCAGAAGCTGGGTATCCCTATGCCACCTTCTGGCATAGCCAGTAATTTGGAAGAAGCTATACGGGTAGCAAACAGTATAGGTTATCCCCTAATGGTCAGACCCTCCTATGTTCTTGGTGGACGGGGCATGGAAGTAGTTCATGATGAGGAAATGTTAAAAGAATACGTCGCAGCTGCCCGCGGTGTGACACCCGATAGGCCTATTCTTATAGATAAGTTCCTGGAGAATGCCATAGAAGTGGAAACAGACGCCGTATCCGATGGGGAAGACGTCCTCGTTCCTGCAATAATGGAACATATCGAACTCGCAGGGGTTCATTCAGGTGATTCCGCTTGTGTGATACCACCCATCTCCGTACCACCAAAGCACCTGGAAACTATAGTGGAGTACACAAAGAGGATTGCCCTAGAATTCAAAGTGGTGGGATTAATGAACATCCAGTATGCTATTGCCAACGATACGGTGTATATCTTGGAAGCCAATCCTCGTGCGTCACGAACAGTACCTCTCGTCTCAAAAGTGTGCAATATACCCATGGCTCGCATTGCCACACAGCTCATATTAGGGAAAAAACTCGCCGATCTTAACATAAAACCCAAAAGGGTACCCCATTTCGGGGTAAAAGAAGCGGTATTTCCTTTCAATATGTTCCCAGAGGTGGATCCTGTTCTGGGTCCTGAAATGCGTTCCACGGGAGAGGTCCTGGGATTGGCTGACTCCTTTGGTCTCGCCTTTTACAAAGCTCAGGAAGCAGCCCAACAGACCCTACCTGATAGGGGAAGCGTTTTGATCACCGTTGAGGATAGGGACAAGGGCTCTATCTTGCCCGTCGCCCGGCAATTCAAAGAACTAGGTTTCCGAATATTGGCCACAAGTGGCACACGAAAATATCTGGCAGATCACGGTATCGAGGCCGACCTTGCGCTAAAGATGCATGAGGGTAGACCTCATATCGTTGATCTTGTGAAAAATGGAGAAATTCAGTTGATAATAAATACACCTAGTGGTAGAAAAAGTGTACACGATGATTCTTACATAAGAAAGTCAGCAATTAAATACAAAGTGCCCTATATAACCACAACGGCGGCAGCGGCGGCGGCGGTGAAGGGAATAGAAGCATTTAGAAAGGGACACGGAAGAGCAAAGTCTCTGCAGAGTTATCACAAAGATATTGGCTAACAACGAGATGATAAAAGCAAGGGATAATTGCGGGGTCTTCGGTATATATTCTCAGGAACCCTGTGTATATGACATCTTCAATGGACTCGATTTCCTCCAGCACAGGGGACAGGAATACTGTGGGATAGCCACGTACGACGGCCGCATCCGTCAGGTAATCCATCATGGAAAAGCGGGGAACAGTTTCACTCCCCAGGACTTTGAATACCTTAAAGGCAACTGGGGCATCGGACACGTAAGTTTATGGGAACGTCAGCCCATGAGTTGGCAATCCAAATTGGGTGACATTGCTGTGGCCTTCAGTGGAAATATCCTTAATGCGGAAGAGCTTATCAAAGAGATGATGACTCAGGGTCACGCCTTCCAGGGGAGTTACCACACGGAAATACTGGCAAAGATCATAATGGAATCCGATGACATACTTTCCGGCATAACAGCTATCGCAAAGAAAGTAAGAGGAGCTTACTCCATGGTTATTCTAACCCGGGAAGGTGTTTATGGCGTCCGTGATGTATTTGGGTTTCGACCGTTCATCCTCGGCAAAGACAAAAAACGCGTGGTGGTCTGTTCCGAATCACGGGCTATACAGAACATGGATATGGAGGTCGTGAGAGACGTGGCTCCAGGGGAAGTGGTCCTCCTGAATGAGAATGGTATAAACTCCCTGATGGTCTTGCCTACTCCTCGCAGAGCCCATTGCGCCTTTGAATGGGCATACACGGCGAGTATAGACTCCGTGATAGAGGGACTTTACGTTCAGAAAGCTCGAAACAACTTGGGTGGTGCTTTGGCATTAAGAGACAAAGTAGAGAACGAGACAAACTTCGATCTCGTAGCACCGATTCCCATGTCCGGGATAGGACATGCCTTAGGATATCACCAAGTATCGGGAATTCCCTATCAAGAGGTTTTTCTGTACAACCGCTATGCCGATCGCAGCTATACACTATCGAGTCAAGAAGCACGAGAAAAAATGGCCAGAAGAAAACTTTCCGTCCTGCGTTACGCAGTAGCAGGGAAAAGGATCGTACTATGCGATGATTCCATAGTCAGAGGTACCCAAATACTAAGTAAAATAAGAGACCTCAAAAACTCTGGCGCAAAAGAGGTCCATGTCCGTATTTCCTGCCCACCTCTCATGTATCCCTGTGACTTTGGGGTTTCCACCCGCACATATGACGAACTGATAGCTCGTAAATTCATCCCAAAGGGTAATATAAACTCCATCGAACAGCTCCACGAAGTTGAAGGATGTATAGCTCGGGAAATAGAGGCTGATTCTGTAAAGTACAACAGTATAGATTCCTTCGTAAATGCCCTGGGCATACCCAGGGAAAACCTCTGCCTCAAATGCTGGGATGGCATTTATCCCACTGACGCGCTTGAATAAACTGACTATCAATTGGCCCTTGCAATACGTATGAGGATCTGTTAGACAAAATCAATGGAGAAAAAACACCGCTTCTCCATTTGGTACGTCCTTATAGGTATCTGGATCGTCTTCATCCTCCAGAGCTACATTGCTTCCCTATTGGCCATCAAAACTATCCCTTACAGTCAGTTCCTCAAACTACTAAAAGAAGGAAAAGTAATTGAAATAGCTGTCTCTGCTAACCAGATACAGGGGAAAATGAGAGGCGAAAAGGCTGATGAAATAATATTGTTCAAAACAATCAGGGTAGATCCAGAGCTATCCTCCATGCTGGAACGCTACCCCGTAACCTTCAAAGGGGAAATCGAATCCACATTTTTGAGAGACCTCTTATCGTGGTTCTTCCCTCTCTTTCTCTTCTTTGCGGTCTGGTATCTGCTTATGAAACGCATGGGAAGCCAACAGGCAGGCTTTATGACCCTGGGTAAAAAGGCGAAAATATATATGGAGGATGAGCTTCACGTGACTTTTGACGATGTAGCAGGGGTAGATGAAGCTAAACAGGAACTGAAAGAGATTATAGATTTCCTCAAAAATCCCGTTAAATTCGCGGAGATAGGTGCCCGCATACCAAAGGGTGTACTTCTCGTTGGTCCTCCAGGAACGGGGAAAACTCTTTTGGCCAAAGCAGTTGCTGGAGAAAGTGGTGTCCCTTTTTTCAGTATCAGTGGTTCAGAATTCGTGGAGATTTTCGTCGGTATGGGTGCAGCTCGTGTCAGGGACCTCTTTGTGCAAGCAAAACAAAAGGCCCCTTGCATCATATTTATAGATGAACTGGATGCCCTTGGGAAGGCCAGAGGGTACAGTGCTATTGGTGGCCACGACGAGAGGGAACAAACGTTGAACCAACTCCTCGTCGAGATGGATGGTTTCGATCCCAAAGTGGGGGTTATACTTTTAGCCGCTACCAATCGTCCCGAAATCCTCGATCCAGCTCTACTTCGTCCGGGAAGGTTTGATAGACACATCCTGGTCGATCGCCCAGACAAAAAGGGCAGAGAGGAAATACTAAAGGTGCATCTAAAAAAGGTCCGTGTAGGTCCTGATGTAGACATAGAAAGGCTTGCCAATATGACCCCCGGTATGGTTGGTGCAGACTTAGCTAATATAGTGAATGAAGCAGCTCTTCTGGCTGTAAGAAACGGTCGAAGTTATGTTAGCATGACCGACCTGGAAGAAGCTGTAGAACGTATAATCGCAGGATTGGAAAAGAAAAACCGCTTTATAAACCCACAGGAAAGAGAGATTATAGCATACCACGAGATGGGACACGCAATTGTAGCTCTATCATTACCAGGTACCGATCCTGTTCAGAAAATATCCATTATACCTCGGGGCATTGCCGCCTTAGGATACACTCTTCAAGTTCCCACAGAGGATCGGTTTCTCATGAAAAAGACGGAACTGCTAAACAAAATTGCCACTTTGCTTGGAGGTAGAGCGGCAGAAGAACTAATATTCGGAGACATTTCCACCGGAGCTCACAACGATCTGGCTAGGGCAACGGATATCGCACGTAGCATGGTAATGGAATACGGTATGAGTGACACTCTAGGTCAGGTTTATCTCGCCGGGGAGAAGACGCATAGGTTCCTTGAAACAGGGTATATTAGAGGCGGAGAGTACAGCAACGCAACGGCGGAAGCCATAGATAACGAGGTAAAAAAGATAATTGAGGAGCAGTACGAAAAAGCAAAAAGTATCTTGGTTAGCAAGAGATCAGCCTTAGAAAAAGGAGCCCGTCTGCTCATTGATAAAGAAAAACTGGAAGGCGAAGAAATAAAAAGACTTCTAGAAGAAAAAAAGTAGTCATTTATTCATCTTTGGCTTTATCCTCTCTAAGTGGACCACAGTACCCTGTATACTCATCGAGATGGGGTGGTACAGTACCTTCAATCAAGCAAACACAGGATTTTACCTTACTTTCTCCCGATTCTGACGGGTATTCAGTCATTACAAACACAACCCCTTCAGGAACCGGAAAGGAATCTGGGGCTATTCCTTTAAGTGCCTTCTCCATAAAATACAACCATATCGGAGCCGCCGCTCTACCACCAACCTCTTGTGAACCGAGACTCCGCTCCTGATCAAAACCAACCCAAACCCCCGCAACTACGTTCGGTGTGTAACCGATAAACCACGCATCCCGCATATCGTTTGTCGTTCCCGTCTTCCCGGCAACCGGTCTTGCAATAGCTCTCACCCTCCAACCGGTACCACTCCTTATTACATCCTGAAGAATACAGGTGGTTATATAGGCTATACGGGCATCAATAACCTGTTCCTGAACCACCTGATGCTCCTCCAACACGTTGCCGGTTCGGTCCATAACCTTTGCTATCCCATAAGGTACCACTCTTCTTCCCTGATTGGCCAGTACACCATACGCCCGGACCAATTCCAACAGCGTGACTTCCGAGGACCCCAGAGCTAAAGATAGATTACGAACAAGGGGGGATGTTATACCCATATTCGCCGCATAGGCAGCCGCATAGTCCAAACCAATCGCCTGAAGAACCTTGATTGTTATGATGTTGCGCGAATGAACAAGGGCCGAATGTAGCGTCGTTGGCCCGAGAAATTTTCCATCAAAATTACGGGGTTGCCATACTCCTCCAGGCCGTGAGGGATCAGGGAACTGAAGAGGTTCATCCATAAAAGTAGTTAAAGGTGTCAATCCTTTATCGAATGCTGCCGTGTATATTAGGGGTTTAAATGCTGACCCCGGTTGCCGTCTCGCCTGAACTGCCCGGTTAAATTCACTCTTGGAGAAATCTCTTCCCCCCACCATCGCTTTTATTGCCCCGGTTTTTACATCCATCGCCACCAGGGCTCCTTGAACCACTCCTCGTTCATACTTCTGCCGATCCTCAAGCTCCCTCAGACCTCTTTCAACCGCCTCCTGAGCAATTTTTTGCATTTGAATGTTGAGCGTTGTATAGACCTCAAGACCATCCCTGTAAACGGCATCAGCACCATACCTCTCCAGCAAATACTGACGAACGTACTCTATAAAGTACGGGGCGATTTTCTCCTTCGGCCTTAAAGAACGAAACCGAAGAGGGGTCGCAAGTGCCCGATCCTTCTCTTCCTTCGTTATGTATCCGTCTTCAAACATTCTCTCCAAAACGTATGCCTGTCTCTGTTTTGCCTTTTCAAAGTTAGTGTATGGAGAATAAGCACTGGGAGCTTTAGGTAACCCAGCAAGGAGAGCTGCTTCGGGAAGCGTAAGATCACGGGCGCTTTTACCGAAATAACCCTGGGCGGCTGCCTCCACACCGTATGTCCCATGACCAAGGTAGATTTGGTTTAGGTAGAGATTCAGTATCTCCTCTTTTGTTAAATACCGGTCAATCTTGTAAGCCAAGATCACCTCTTTGAGTTTTCTGAAATAACTCCGTTCAGGTGTTAGAAATAACGATCTTGCCACTTGCTGTGTAATTGTACTACCCCCCTGAACAATCCTACCGGCACTTAGATTTTTTACGAACGCGCGTAAAATACTCAGCAGATCCACGCCTCTGTGTTCGAAAAATCGGTTATCCTCCGCAGCTACAAAAGCGTAAATCACCACCTTAGGGATCTGGCTGATATGGATAACTTTGCGATTCTCTAAGTAAAACTCATGGATAAGTTCATTGTTATCCGCATATACCCTTGTGGCAACACTGGGACGGTAATCCTTCAATGTAGCCACTGTCGGCAAATCAGAAAAGATCAGGTATATAAACACACCCCCCCCTACAATCACAAGAGAGAGGAGAAATACTGTGATCAGAATGGTTACCACCGTAAAACCCCTGACTTTTCCACTAAATAACCTTTTCACGACTACTTTAATCCTTCGACCGAGTTATCTTTACTCTCTTTTCTTCCTGCTATCTTGGAAAGATAAATGCTCAGCTCATAGAGAATAACAAGGGGCAATGCAAGGAGAATCTGACTGAAGGCATCGGGAGATGGTGTAAGAATTGCGGCCACTATGAAGATTATCAAAATGGCATAGCGTCTCTGACGGGCTAGCATTTTATTATTGACCACACCGACTTTAGTTAGAAAAAAAACAAAAACGGGAAGTTCAAAACAGATTCCAAAGGCAAGGAGCATCTTAAGAGAGAAGGAAATGTACTCTTTGAAAGATATCATCGGTCTAAGAAAATCTGAGGAAAACTCCACAAAGAAAGCAAACGCAGGCGGCAGGGCCAAAAAATAGCAAAACAGTACCCCAGCAACGAAAAGAAGAGTTGACGAAATCACAAAGGGGACAATGTAACGTTTTTCTGATGGGTATAGACCCGGAGAAATGAATCCCCATATCTGATAAAGAGTGTAGGGGCTCGTGAGGAACAGTGAACTGAAAAAGGCTATTTTCAAGTAGATAAAAAAAGCCTCAGGTAGACCAGTGTATATCATATGGCTATTCTTGGGTAATGCATTTGCCAGAGGTTTGGTGATGATCTCAAAGATTCGGTCTTTGAATATGTAACACACCACAAACCCAAAACCTATAGCAATAAGGATCCTTATTAACCTCGTTCTCAGCTCCCTCAAATGATATGTCAGAGGTTGCTTATGTTCCTCCTGTCTTTCACTCATAGGATTTTTATTAGATTAGATACAATGAGATTAAATAGATTTATTATTTCGCTCCTCTCCAGCTTTATCTTCCACATACGGAGTTCCTTCATTGATCGCATCTTTAAGGGATTTTAACTCCTTATCGATACCCTCCCTCCTCACCACCTCGGTAACAGATTCCGTCAATTCCTCCGCTACCCTCTTAAACTCCCCAATTGCCTTCCCTAGAGATCTGGCAAGTTCGGGTAGTTTCTCCGGGCCAACAACAAGAAGGGCAACTATAGCAATAACTATAAGTTCTTGAAAACCGATGCCAAACATTTTTCTCCCTAAGTTTTTATCTTTATAAAAAAGCAATTGTCAATCTTTTAGATTTCCATTTTTTTTGCATTACCCATCACATTTGTGATAAAGAGAATCACCTCAAAGAGAGAAAGGACAGACCTATGGCAAGGAAAACAGGGATAGTTAGGGATGAAAGATACTTGAGGCACAGTGCAGGCTTTTATCACCCAGAATCCCCTGAAAGGCTGAAGGCCATATATGCCATGCTGGATGCACCAGACATGAGAGGTAATTTCGTGGACATACCGCCACGCTACGCAACTCACGAGGAAATAGGTCTAGTCCACAAAAAATCCTATATCGATCTCATAGCCAAAACGGCAAATATGTCATTCTACTCCCTTGACCCAGACACACAAACATCACCAGAATCCTACGACACCGCAAAGTTGGCTGTGGGAGGTCTCCTAAACGCAGTCGATGCTGTTTTGGATAAAAGGGTTGATAACGCAATGGCTCTTGTGCGACCACCAGGACATCATGCATCTGAACAAAGAGCAGCCGGTTTTTGCCTTTTCAACAACGTGGCAATTGCCGCGCGATATCTTATAAGCAAATATAGACTTCAGAGAATACTCATCGTAGACTGGGATCTCCATCACGGAGATGGTACACAGGCAATCTTCTACAACGACAACAAAGTCCTTTATTTCTCCACTCACCAGTACCCTGCATATCCCGGCACAGGCAGGATCACTGAAATCGGAAGCGGTCCTGGACTCGGTTACACAATAAACGTCCCCATGAGGGCAAGAAGCGATGATCCCCTCTTTGTAAAGGCGTTTTTAGACATTCTCAAACCTGTATCTTTGAAATACAAACCGGAGTTTGTTTTTATCTCAGCAGGTTTTGATCCATACATCCACGATCCCCTCGGGGATCTAAGGGTTACACCAGAAGGTTTTGCTGCTCTTACAAGAATCATTATGACTATTTCTGATACATGCTGTGAAGGGCGACTAGTAGCCGTTCTTGAAGGGGGTTACCACATAGAAGGGGTAACCACCTCCGTGAAAGCTGTTCTGAAAGAATTGAGTGATATAGAGTGCTTCCCTGAGGATAAGATAAAAGAATGGGAGCGGGAAGCCGAAAAGAACCGGGATACATCCGTCATCAGTCGTGTAAAAGAACAAATCGAACCCATATGGCACGTTTTTTAGGAGCGAGGTATGAAAATAAGTCGTGAAGAAGTGCTGCACATAGCCCACCTGGCGAGGTTAGAATTTGAGGAAGAGGAAATAGAACTGTTTACAGTGCAGCTAAACGAGATTCTTTCATATATAGACAAACTGAATGCTGTTGCCACAAAAGGCGTTGAACCGATGACGCATGCCACGGCACTTTACAATGTATTCCGAGAAGACAGAGTAGAAAATTCTCTCAAAGCAGAGGAAGCTGTAGCAAATGCCCCGGATTCTATTGGTACGCTATTCAGAGTGCCAAGGATAATTGACTGAACACCATGGAACTGTGTGAACTAACTATCCACGAACTACAAAAGAAGTTTCAACGCCGAGAAGTAACGGCAACAGAAGTCTTGGAATCCACTTTCAAACGAATAGAAAAAGTGGAAGATAAGCTACATGCCTACATTTTCCTCATGAAGGAATGGGCATATAACGAAGCTCAAAAAGCTGACAGAGCTATTCAGAGAGGTGAGCTTAAACCTCTCACGGGGATTCCCATTGCCCTGAAGGACATATGTTGCACAAAGGGTTTTCCCACAACCTGCGCATCCCGGATACTTCAAAACTACATACCTCCATACGACGCTACGGTGGTAAAGAAACTCCGCGAACAAGGGGCTATTTTCACGGGAAAAACCAATATGGATGAATTTGCCATGGGGTCATCAACGGAAAACTCAGGGTTTTGGATTACAAGGAACCCGTGGGATCTAACCAAAACCCCAGGGGGGTCAAGTGGTGGTTCTGCTGCTGCTGTGGCTGCCCATTTGTGCGTTGCTGCTATAGGATCCGATACAGGAGGATCTATAAGACAACCCGCTGCATTTTGTGGTGTTGTAGGCA
Source organism: Syntrophales bacterium (assembly GCA_026417625.1). Taxonomy (NCBI): domain Bacteria; kingdom Pseudomonadati; phylum Thermodesulfobacteriota; class Syntrophia; order Syntrophales; species Syntrophales bacterium. The sequence continues at coordinate 195,996 of JAOACW010000001.1, forward strand.
TGAAACCTACCTACGGTCGCGTATCCCGCTTCGGTCTCATTGCCTTCGCCTCCTCACTCGACCAGATTGGACCCTTCACGAAGGATGTGGAAGATTGTGCTATAATGATGAACGCCATAGCAGGTCACGATCCACTTGAATCAACCTCCGTTCCCATTGAGGTACCTGACTATACCCATTTTATCGGAAAAGATATCAAAGGATGGACAGTGGGTATTCCTCGGGAATACATACTGGAAGGAATAGACCCTGAAGTGCTACAGACTTTAGAGAAGGCACGTAAAGCTCTTGAAGATGGTGGTGCCCGCGTAAAAGAAATATCTCTTCCGCACACAGAATTCTGCGTGGCAACCTATTATATCATCGCCCCAGCGGAGGCGAGTTCCAACCTCGCCCGATATGACGGCGTTAAGTACGGGTACAGATCCTCTGAAGGAAAAGACCTGATCGATATGTACAAAAAAACAAGATCATCAGGTTTTGGTAAAGAAGTTAAACGTCGTATCATCATAGGAACGTACGTTCTCTCTTCTGGTTACTACGATGCCTATTATAGAAAAGCCTCCCAGGTGAGAACCCTCATAAGGAAAGACTTCGATGAAGCGTTCAAAGAATGTGATATAATACTTACGCCTACTACACCTACACCTGCCTTCGGTATAGGAGAAAAAACAGAGGATCCCATTCAAATGTACCTGTCCGATATATTCACTATTTCTGCAAATTTGGCTGGTATTCCGGGAATCTCCATACCGGCTGGATATTCTTCTTCAGGACTGCCTATCGGTGTACAACTTATGGCCAATCATTTTGAGGAGGGGAAATTACTCCAGGCAGGTTCAGCTCTGGAAAAGCTTATAAATCTCGAAAAGAGGAGTCCGCTACTCTAATGGAATATGAAGCTGTAATTGGATTAGAGGTTCACGCCCAGCTACTAACTGAATCCAAGATATTCTGCGGTTGCCCCACAAAATTCGGGGCTGCCCCGAATAGTCATACATGTCCTGTGTGTCTAGGATTACCCGGAGCATTACCTGTACTGAACAAAAAGGCAGTAGAATTTGCCATAAAGATGGCTCTCGCAACGAACTGTAAAATAAACCGCGAGTGTAAATTTGCAAGAAAAAACTACTTCTATCCTGATCTACCCAAAGGATACCAAATTTCTCAATATGAAAATCCCCTCGCTGAAAAAGGCTACGTACTTGTGGACACAAGTGAAGGCAGAAAAAAAATTGGTATAACGAGGATACACTTGGAGGAAGATGCGGGCAAACTCCTGCATGACGAACACAACCCGTGGAGTTATGTAGATTTTAACCGCACAGGAGTCCCACTTATCGAGATAGTTAGCGAACCAACGATAAAAACAGCTGAAGAGGCGACCGCGTACCTGAGAAGACTCCATGAGATACTTGTATATCTGGAAATTTGTGATGGTAACATGGAGGAAGGGAGTTTCCGCTGCGATGCCAACGTTTCACTGAAACCGAAAGGTGCAGAGGGCTTCGGTACCAGAACCGAACTCAAAAACATGAATTCATTCCGTCACGTCCAACGTGCCTTAGAATACGAGATAAAACGCCAGCAGTACATCCTTGAGAGTGGCGGTGAAGTGGTTCAAGAAACACGTCTTTGGAACGAAAGTCAGGGAGTTACCAACCCCATGAGAGGCAAGGAAGAAGCCCATGATTACCGATATTTTCCTGACCCTGACTTAGTAACGCTTCGCATTGATGAAGAATGGGTAGAGGAGATCCGACGATCTTTACCAGAACTCCCTCTGGAGAAAAGGGATCGTTTCATGAAACAATACGACCTTACAGCATACGATACAAACGTTCTCACATCAAGCCGATATATTGCCGACTACTTCGAGGAAACAGCAGCTCTCTGCGGAGAACCCAAAATGGCGGCTAATTGGATCATGGGGGACCTTTTGCGACTACTAAACGAAGAGAATAAAACCATAAAAGAATGCCCCATTTCGCCTGTGAATTTAGCCTCTATGATTAAACTTATAATGAACGGAACCATAAGTGGAAAGATCGCTAAGGAAATTCTCACAGACATGTATAGATCTCCCAGATCCCCAGAGGATGTTATCAGGGAGAAAGGACTTATACAGATAACAGACGAAACTGTTCTAATTCCCATAATAGAGAGAGTCATAGAGGCGAATCCTGAACAGGTGAAGCAGTACAGGGCAGGTAAAGAGAAGGTATTCGGCTTCTTCGTGGGTCAAGTGATGAAAATCACTCAGGGAAAAGCCAATCCACAGCTGGTTAATCGTCTTTTAAAGGAAAAACTCCAAGATTAGCATGGAGATCCACCCGATTACTTGGCGGAAGAACAAAATAATAATTCTGGACCAGAGATCTCTACCCACAAGAATCCGCTATAAAAGATGTAGCGATCACAGAGAAGTATGTACAGCTATTAAGGAGATGACCATCAGAGGTGCACCGGCTATTGGCGTGGCAGCTGCGCTAGGAGTAGCTCTAGGAGCAATGCATATCAAGGTTTATAGCCATGAGGAATTTCTTAAAAAAGTCGAAAGTATAATTGACGAGTTCGCCAACACCAGACCTACAGCCAGAAATCTCTTCTGGGCGCTCGACCGGATGCGTCATACCCTTCGGGAAAAGTTACTTACAGCGGGTATTCCAGAATTAAAAAAAATTCTCATAAAAGAGGCCCTCCACATCCTGGAGGAGGACATAGCTGTAAACATAAAGATTGGTAGTTACGGCCGTTCTCTCATTAAGAATGGTGATCGTATACTGACCCACTGCAACGCCGGAGCCTTAGCTACAGCCGGTTACGGAACGGCCCTCGGTATTATAAGAGCAGCACATGAAGAAGGTAAAAAAATACATGTTTATGTTGATGAAACAAGACCGGTACTCCAGGGAGCAAGGCTAACCGCATGGGAATTATCAAAAGAGGGCATTCCCCATACATTGATCACGGACAGTATGGCGGGTTTTATAATGAAGCAAGGTAAGGTACATATGGTTATCACAGGGGCCGACCGCATCGCCGCCAATGGTGACACAGCTAACAAAATCGGAACGTATTCATTGGCTGTACTTGCTCGCCATCACAGTATACCACTGTACATCGCTGCCCCAACATCAACGATCGACTTAACTATCCCAGACGGCTCCTCAATACCCATTGAGGAGAGAGATCCAAAAGAAGTCACATCTTTCTACGGTCGCCGCTGTGCTCCTAAAAAGACTAAGGCGTACAATCCCGCATTTGATATAACCCCAGCAGAACTCATTAGCGCGATCATCACTGAAAAAGGGATTATAACCCCACCTTACAGCGAAAAGCTCCTGGAGATCCACGAAAAAAAAACAGGATTATGTTAGCCGTTAAACCTAGAAACTCCCCGAAACTATTACTTTTCGATTTTGATGGTGTTATTGTCGACTCACTTCATGTTTACAGCAAAGCCGTTAAGTGGTGCCTGGAACGCATTGGCAAACCCCTAATAAGCAGCACGGAAGATTACTTGAACCTATTCGAAGAGAACTTTTACGAAGCCCTAGAAAGAAGAGGAGTCGATCTTACTGCATTCCTCACCGCCTTGAAGGAATACTCAACTCTAGTGAATTACTATGAAAATGTAAACGTTATTCCGGGCATATTACCGGTACTCGAGGAGCTATCGCACAACAACATCCTTGCCATTATTTCCTCTAACTCCCGCGGAGCCATTGAGCGCATCTTCTCACGTTTCTCCGTTGGTAAATTCTTCAAATCCATCATGGGTTCCGACGATTCATACAGCAAAAAAAACAAAATGGAAAAGCTCATGGCTGTTTATGGTATTAGTAAAAATGACACCTTATACATCGGTGATACCGCGGGAGATATAAGAGAAGGAAAACTGGCAGGTGTAATCACCGTGGGGGTCGCATGGGGATGGCACCCAAAAGATAGACTGGAGAATGTGAAACCTGACTATATTGTAAACTCACCGGAAGAACTCCTGAAACTTCCCGTATTCGATCAGATAAAATAAAAGTGGCGCCCTAAGAAGTAACGTGTTATAAGGTTTCTAAAATGGCCAGGGCGGTTGTCCATACTTTTCTCTTCGAGGAATGGCAATGGGTAGCTTCAGGTATTTACGTGGATGCAAATACACGCATCTATCCCGTTGAGGGCAGAATAAGAGTGACTCATGATCCGGATCTCTGGATCGTGGAGTCCACCATATGGATCGTTGCAGATGATTCCATTCGCTTTAGCAACCGATACGAAGTTCAACCCGTTAGAGGAGACGGAGACATAACCACCTGGGAAGCTAAAAATCCCCATCTCGGTACAATGAGCGGGAATTTCATAATAGTAGACGATTCTATTCTGTCACTTTACGAAACAGAAGGGGGGGCAATGCGGGGCGTGGAGTACTGGAGATTAATAGATGAAGATCTTTACTGGTGTAGAGGAGGTCTCACCAAAGGGGGAAGTAAAATCTCCTCATGGGCCATAGAATTGAGAAGATTATAGTTGAAACAGACGCAGGAAAAAATCGCTCTTTCCTGCTGTCCTAAAAAGGAGGTTAAAATATGGAATTAGGAGACATCGTTATCGTTGATCAACCGCGCCACCCCTTTTACGGAAAAGTGGGGAAGATCATAGGAAAACGTGGTTTTTATGCAAAGGATGATCCGTGGATACTTATTTACGTCCCCGACAACATGCGGAGTTTCCTCGTTCCCCAGTCAATGTTGTGCCCATACGAAAGTGGTGCAAAAAAGATAGATGTTTTCAACTCGTAAGACGTGGAAAATAATCAACAATTCTTTCAGGCCTGAAAATACCTCTCGTAGTGACAATACCCGTTATCAAATCGGGTGGAGTTACGTCAAATGCGGGATATTCAGCCTTTACTCTCTCTCCAGTGATTGGTTCCCCGCGGAAAGTGGTCACTTCAGTAGGATTTCTCTTCTCTATAGGGATGTCCTTTCCCGTCGGTGTTAAAGGATCAGGCCCACCATAGCCCAGAACGTAAAAAGGTATTCCGTAATGGCGGGCACATATGGCAAGCTGCAAAGTCCCCACTTTGTTCGCCACACTGCCATCCATAGCAATGCGATCCGCAGCAGTAACAACCGTACTTATTTTTCCCTGGGCCATAAACCACGCTGCCATGTTATCAGTTATCAGAGTTGTGTCTACTCCCATCTCCGAAAGAGACCAAGCCGTAAGTCTCGCGCCCTGAAGGTAAGGTCTGGTTTCCGTACAAACTGCCTTAAGTTTCTTCCCTTTTTCTAAGGCGTATTGAAACATGTATAGCAAACCAGCCCCTGCAAAACAGTGGGTAAGCACAATAGCCCCGTCTTCAAGAAGTCTCTCACCTTGAGCACCAGTTTGTTGCGACATTTCCCTCTGACGCTTCAATGCACGCCAGATAAATTCTATGATTACTTCCGATGCAGGACGGTCCACTTCCCTACGCACCTGAACCATGATCCTATCCAGCAGGGTTCTAAGATGATGACCCGTAGGTCTGGTGGATCGTAAACGTGCAGCAGCAGCTTCAAGTTCCTCTAAATCCCTCCAGAAGCCCCTGTTCTCCAACTCCCGCGCTGTGAGATACAATCCATAAGCTGCGGTAATGGCTATATCCCCCGCACCCTGTACCACCATATCTTCAATGGCTCTTGCAACTTCTTCATGGTGAGTGCAGTAGATCTCTATGAACTCTCGAGGTAGACGGCGCCTATCGACAATGATCAGCGCATCTTTGCCCTCTAAATATACTGTATTGCTGAGATCCATAAGAAGAACTTTACTGTGAGACATGTCTCCCCTAAATCCAAAAGGACACCCATGGATTTTATCAAACCCATGGGTGTCCTTCACCTTCACTCCTCAAGACCCATAAGCTTCTTCGCAAGCCTCTTCTTCTTTTCGAAGTCCGTTAGCACTGTAAACATGTAACGTTGAGTTTGTGGGGCACCAGCACCATGCCATGTACCAGGCCCATGCAGGCCAGCAGTCCAGTGCTGGAGGAATTTAGCTACTTTGAGTCTCTTCTCAGCAGGCGCAACAGCAGAAAAAGCCTTTTTAAGAGCAGCTCCGACAACAGGATCATCCAAATCCTTTATTCTGGGCATCGTCACTACCAACCCCCCAGCAATATCTCCCGCCAGTTTTATGATCTCCCAGAACCCATCCGCTATATTCAATTTGGCTGCGTTGCCAAAGAGGTCATCTGGGAGATAAACACCCGAGCCCTCCGGTTCCTCTCGACCACGCATCGCCGCAGCTATAGCACAAGCGTGAGATGTCTCACTATAGCGCACCATGTCTATAATCTTCTCCTGAATATGCGGTACTTTATCAACACCAATGCACTCTGCAGCCAACAATGCGCCACCGATGATCAAATCGGCAAAACCCACTTTACAAGCCCCACCACAGTTCATCCTATGGGCTTTGGCGAACCTCGCCACCATCCTTCCACAGTACTTAGTCTCACCGCAGAGGAACACCCTCTCCCAGGGGACAAATACCCTGTCAAAGATCATCGTGCTCGTTTCCCTTTGGCCGTAGAGGGGATTTCCAAGTTCCCATACATCCTCACACATCTCCCTTTCGGCGGAATAGGCGTTGTACTGACAGACATACGTTAACCCCGGAGCGCTGTTGGGGACAGCAAATGCCACCGCAAATGCCTCTTCTCCTTCCCTCAAAGCCCCACCCGGTAAAACCAGAGTCTCATGGGAACCTATGGCACCACTTTGGCTAACCTTTATCCCACTTACGACAATCCCATCGTCACGCTTTTCTACTACATGCACATATGTGTCTATCTCCGCCTGCTGGGAAGGTCTCTTTTTTCTATCACCCTTGGCGTCTGTAATAGCACCTGAAACGGCCAAATCATTGGCCTGGGCATAGGCGAGCCACTTGTTAAAACGCTCACTGTAGTTCGTTCCTAGATCCCGATCCATTTCCCATGTAGTGGACGCAAGACTATTCAGAGCATCACAGCCCACACAACGATAATTACATGTTCCAACTGTTTGACTGGTGAGAAGTGCCATCTCTTGACGCATATCTAGATCATGAATGCTCCGCGCTACATGGAGATTCCTATTAATCGGCTCACCTGTTAGATGAGAAGTCGCCACCATTATGTCCCTATACTGCTCTTCATGTGCCAACCCATAAACAGCAGCATTTGCCATAACCATAGAACGGGTTACAGGGTGATCCAAGAGATTGGTTACCCACTTGCCTCCGATATACACCCTGGGTTTCATCTTCCTTATAGTATCCAGATACTCTTCCGCAGTTTTTACAGCCATGCCCTCCTCCTTTTAATTAAAACGATAAGTTAAAGAACCTCCACCAAAAAATCGTATTCATTCCCCACTGCAGGATACGCTCCTAGGTTATGCATCGCAATGTCCAGCATTTCTGAGAGACTATCTTTATGCTCTTTCGTTTCGACGATTCCCAGAACAAGAACGTTACCTTTTTGTGTTGCCTCGGTGATAAGCGTCTCTTCAACAAAACCTGGGAGTACCCCCCTGCGGGTACAGCTATCAACCAAACTCAGAAACGTACCCCCCAAACTCGTGTACACACAGCACACATCACCACCGATCTTTACACCAATTCTTTCCACCCCCTAACAACCCTCTCATAGTTTTCTCATCAGCGCATGGGCAGCCACATGGATAGCATCCCATGCCCCGCCGAAGGGTGGTGCATAGGCAAAATCAAGATAACCTATCTCCTGTACAGTCAGTCCCTGCCAAAGGGCCACTGACAGACAGTTAATTCGCCATACCGCTCCTTTGTCCCCTACTGCCTGTGCACCTAAAAGTTTCCCCGTCTTTCTGTCAGCGACAAGCTTTATGCCCAACCTCTCGCCCCGAGACATAGGTCGCGCAACCGGGTTACCCCATACTAGGTTACTCACCGGATCATAACCTGCCTGCCTAGCCTCATCCTCCATGATACCCGTGGTCCCGACCTCAAGTGAGAAAAGCTTAAAAGATTGGGCACCAACTATACCAGCAAATTCTGCATTCCCACCACCAATATTAATACCTGCTGTTCTTCCCTGTTTGTTGGCGATATCACCCAGGGGACGATAGACCCATTTTTTGGCAATTCGGTGGTAGACCTCACAGCAATCACCAACCGCATAAATTTCCTCTCTGGAGGTACGCTGACGGGAATCCACGCTTATCGCCCCAGTATCACCCAACCTCAATCCAATAGCTTCAGCCAATGAAGTTTCAGGACGTACCCCTAATCCCAAAATTATAAGATCAGTTTCGATTGTCCCCTTATCTGTGTGAAGGCAAAGCTTGGCGTCTGTCACCCTTTCAATGGCTTTCAGCTTTGCTTCCGGCAGAAAATTCACCTGATTTTTTTCCAGTTCTTTCAATATGACGTCTGTAAACTCTGGATCCCAGTGGGGAACCGGACGGTCCCTTCTGATAACCATCGTTGTCTCTATACCTATACTCCTGAGGGCTTCACTCATCTCCAGGGCAATGAACCCTCCCCCTAGTAAAACAGCACGCCGGCACCTATTTTCCACTATAAACGACTTTACCTGCAACGCATCGCCAAGATTCCGCAGTACAAAAACCCCTTCGCTGTCTATACCAGGTATATCTGGGCGAACCGCCTTAGCCCCTGTCGCTAAAACCAAATTATCATAAGGTAAAACAGATCCGTCCGATACATACACCAACCCTTTATCAACATCGATCGCCTCCACGTTGGCTCTAAGCTTCACATCGACACCAGTCCTAATAAACTCCTCAGGGGTACGGATGACCAATCTCCTGTAGTCCTTGATATAATCACCGATGTAATACGGTATGGGACAGGCGGCATAGGAAACATAATCCCCCCGCTCAATCATAGTAATCTTGAGTTCAGAATCCCTGCGTCTCGCTTCAGCAGCCACAGAAGGACCAGCTGCTCCTCCTCCTATGATAACCAGTTGCTTACCCATCGAAACATCTCCTTTTTAATCTTTCAGATTTTCCACATTTTCACCGAAAGGCAGGGAGGCTAAGGAATCCTTATCTGATAGAATAAGATCCGCGGCAATCCCAGCCGCTTCTGTGATTATTTCCCTGCAAAAGAGCGCATGATCACGACATAACCACTGGTTATGCCACTGTTTAGTAAGTTCACGACAAAGGGTGTGGTTGAATTTCGCCTTAAACCGATTGGGAATCTGGTTAAAAATCCTATAAAGTCCAGGCTTACCGTAAAGTTCTTGAGCAGCTTTTTTCACCGCTTGTTTTGGATCGGGATCTTCCGGTAAACTTACGCGCCCGTGCACAGCACTCACAGCCATTACAGCACCTGTTAACGCACCACATGTATCACCGAAAAGCCCCACACCACCACCAAATCCGGTAGCCATTTTTCTTGCCTCTATTGGAAGCCCCGTATTGATCAATGAAAATACAGCTTCCGTCACGCACTCAGCACAGTTGTACCCCAAAGAGAAATTCTTTCTAGCCCGTTGTTTCACCGCCTCAATTTTTTCCTCTCTTGTCATAACACCCTCCCCCCAGAGTTTTTACTCTCATGGTTTAAAACGTGTTTGTTTTATATATTAATATCGTACCTCATTCAACATAAAACCTGTCTTACTAATCGATGTAAATTGTTTTTTCTCCTTGACAAAAGATATTAACAGTACTAACAATCATGATTAAAGTGAATCAATGGCGCATGAACCATCAACCGCTGCTAAAATCTCGTCTTCCATTGAAGATAATTGGCCCTATGTATTTAACCGGGGGGTTACCCTCTATGGGTTATATAACATTTAGTGCATTTTTGAACTTTTCTAATTTTAAATATAAGAGAAGGAGGGTTGGATATGTATTTTGCAGCGGAAGTACTGGAACAATCCAGTAGGCTAAGGCAGAAATGGGAAGACGAGGTAAGGAGGACCATCGAGAAAAACCCAGACCAGAAACCAGATCATCTTTGGTCCACTGTTTCTGACCTAAAAATCAAAAGACTTTACACTCCGGAAGATATCAAAGACATGGACTTTGAAAGGGACATAGGTTATCCAGGACAATTCCCATTTCTCAGGGGTAACCAGGTAACGGGTTACAGGGGTAAGTATTGGACCTTCCGAATGTTTTCCGGAATGGGGGATGCGAAAACAACCAACAAACGATGGCACATGCTTTTAAAGGAGGGACAAACTGGACTGAGCACAGCTTTCGATTTCCCAACGCTTATGGGTTACGACACAGATTCCCCGAAGGCAAGAGGTGAATGTGGTAAATGTGGCGTGGCCATAGATACATTGGAGGATTTTCTCGTTCTCGTTGATGGAATCCCCCTTGATAAAGTAACGACCTCAATGACGATTAATCCTCCGGCCACGGTACTCTGGGCTATGTACTGTGCTGCCGCTGAGCTAAAAGGTGTACCCCTTGATAAGATAGGTGGCACAATACAGAACGACATGTTGAAAGAATTCATAGCCCAGAAAACGCTTATGTGTCCCCCTGAACCCTCTGTAAAACTGATAAGTGATACTGTGGAGTTTGGTACCAAGTATGTACCAAAGTGGAACACCATTTCCATAAGCGGTTATCACATCCGTGAGGCCGGTTCAACGGCGGTGCAAGAACTAGCCTTCACACTTCGTGACGGAATTGAGTATGTTGAGGACGTAATCCGTCGCAAAGGTCTTGATGTGGATGACTTCGCTCCCCGCCTTTCCTTCTTCTTCAACTCCCACATTGACTTCTTTGAAGAGATAGCCAAAATGAGAGCAGCGAGGAGAATGTGGGCAAAGATCATGAAATACCGCTTCAAGGCCAAGAATCCTCGCTCAATGTGGATGAGGTTCCACACACAGACGGCGGGATGTTCACTGACAGCCCAGCAACCGTTCAACAACGTGGTGCGAACAGCTGTTGAAGCCCTGGCTGCAGTCCTGGGTGGTACACAATCCCTACATACAAATTCACTGGACGAGGTGCTCTGTCTACCGTCTGACTTCGCAGTGCAGATCGCCCTCAGAACACAGCAGATCCTTGCAGAGGAGACAGGGGTTGCCAACACAATAGACCCATTGGCAGGTTCCTACTTCGTAGAAGCTTTAACGAACGAAATGGAAGAAAAGGCTTGGGAATATATCCACAAGATAGACGAAATGGGTGGGATGATCGCAGCTATAGAGAAAGGATTCCCGCAGATGGAGATCGCTGATGCTGCGTACAGGTTCCAGCGTCAGATCGACGCGGGCGAAAAGATAATGGTTGGTGTGAATAAGTACGTAAGTGAAGTACAGGAACCCATTCCTCTTGTGGAAATCGATGATAAGCTAGAAGAGGAACAAATTGCACGGCTCCGGGAAGTTAAGCGTAAAAGAGACAATAAGGCTGTTAAAAAATGTCTGGACGATCTCAGAGAAGCGTGCAGGAAAGGTGAAAACGTAATGCCGTATTGCATCGAAGCGGTCAAGAACCTGTGCACTCTCCAGGAGATCTGTGACGTGTACCGGGAAGTGTACGGAGAGTACAGAGATCCGGCACTCTACTAACATAGAAATTTCCTAAAGGAGGGGTTACAACCATGGCAGAGAGAAAACTTCGTGTGATGGTGGCTAAACCCGGTTTGGACGGTCACGATCGAGGCGCCAGAGTATTGGCCCGTTGTTTCCGAGATGCAGGATTTGAGGTCATCTACACCGGTTGTCATCAGACGCCTGAACAAATAGCGAATGCAGCCATTCAGGAGGACGTCGACCTCGTAGGGTTGAGCTGTCTGTCCGGAGCTCATCGTTACCTGTTCCCCGAGGTAAGGCGATTACTAGACGAGAAAGGTGCGAGCGACATCGTTGTAATAGGAGGGGGAATTATCCCGGACGTTGATCTACAATACCTTTATGACAAAGGTATAAAAGCCATTTTTACGCCAGGTGCGCGACTCGACGATATTGTGGATTGGATCAAAAAGAATGTACAACCAAGAGGCTGAGAGAGCGAAAATGGATAAAGTAAATAAGATCAAGGCGGGAGATGTGAGAACAGCCTCCCGCCTCATTAGAAATTTGGAAGACGGTATTCAAGAAGCACGGGAAACCATAAAACACATATTCCCACTTACGGGGAAAGCTCAAGTTATAGGGGTCACAGGCTCTCCGGGAGCAGGAAAGAGCACACTGGTAGACGGTTTAGTAGGGTGTTTCCGAAAGAGAGACAAAAAAGTTGGTGTTCTTGCTGTGGATCCCAGCAGTCCTTTCTCCGGAGGAGCTTTGCTGGGGGACAGGGTGCGGATGCAAAGACATGCAAATGATCCAGGCGTGTTTGTTCGCTCCTTAGCTACGAGGGGTGCTCTTGGAGGACTGGCAAAAGCGGTGGGAGACGCCATCCATATCATGGATGCTATGGGAATGGATGTGATCCTCGTGGAAACTGTAGGAACTGGCCAACAGGAAGTGGACATCATCAATCATTCCCATACAGTGATTGTGGTTCTCGTGCCGGGTATGGGCGACGACATACAGGCTATTAAAGCAGGGATTATGGAAATTGCTGACATTTTCGTCATCAATAAGGCCGACCGAGAGGGTTCTTCTAAACTCAGAAGAGAGATTATGGCCATGTTGGACATGGCACCACCTGAATCTTTTGCGGCGGGCTGGAAACCTCCGATTTTACGTGTGGAAAACGCCTTTGAACCTGAGGGTTTTGGAAAGAGTATAGAAGAACTTACAGAAACGGTTATAAAGCATTACGAGCATCTCGTGGCTCACGATCTCCTTGGTTCAAGAATAAGACGCAAAGCTGCGGTGGAACTCAACGAAGCTATACGGACATGCATTCTCGAACCTGTTCTGAACCGTCTCGTCGCAGCGGGAGAGATAGAAAACATGATACAGCAGCTCGTTGAGAGAAAAACGGATCCCTATACCCTTGCGGAAGACGTAGCAAGACGTTACCTTAAAGAGTGTTTTTAATAACCTATATGGTTTAACGCACAGAAAAAACAATGGCCCGGGAATCTCCTTCCCGGGCCTTTCCACAAAAAAGGGTGGTATCGTATGTCCCAAAACATAATCGAGGAAACTGTTGCAAAGTACAACCGCGGCATTGTCTACGTGTTAACCGGCAACGGCAAAGGTAAAACGACAGCCGCTATTGGCCAAGCGTTACGATCAATAGGTCATGGCAAGAAAGTAATGATGATTCAGTTCATGAAAGGGAAAAAATACGGTGAAGTACTCGCGGCAGAAAGGCATCTTCCAGAATTCACCATTCTTCAGAGTGGCCTTGATAGTTTTGTAATGAGAGGAAACCCGGCTCCCGTGGATGTGGAACTTGCACGTCGGGGGTTGGAACTAGCACGAAATGCCACATTATCGGGAGAATACGATCTAGTAATTTTAGACGAAATTAATGTAGCTCTAGATTTTCAGCTTATACCCGTGGAAGATGTGATTAAACTTATAAAAAACAAACCCCCCCATGTTGATCTGATTCTCACAGGACGTTACGCACCAAAGGAAATCCTAGACATAGCAGATACGGTAAGCGAAATATTGGAAATAAAGCATCATTATAACCAGGGCATCAAAGAACGGGCTGGTATGGAGTTTTAGGTTTGAGGGATCTCGGGAGAAACAAAGTTACTGATAAAATCATGGAAAAGCTAAAATCAGAAGGGGTGTCCCAGGTGAAACTAATTCCCGCGACATCCGTGATAGTGGATGAAAGGGTTCGCTTAAAATGCCAAGTACCCCTCTGCGATAGTTTCCATAAAAACCTCATGTGTCCCCCTTTCGTAATATCCGTTGACGAATTCCGTCGTGTCCTTAAAGCATACAAAAGGGGACTCTTATTACAGGTCACAGCTAGAATCGGAGAAAAAGGTAATAACCGGGAAGAAGTGTATACTCATGCCAGGCGCCTTCACGAAATCGTAAACATAGGAGAGAGAGAGGCATTCCATCTGGGCTTCCGCTTCGCTGCTGGTTTCATAGGAGGTTGCTGCCACTTGTGTGAGCAATGCGTGGCTGTCGAGGGAAGTAGAATGTGCCGCCACCCCTTCCGTGCTCGTCCATCCATGGAAGCGGTAGGTATTGACGTTCAGGCCACTTTAGAAGCTGTGGGACTTTCCCCTTCAGTTTTCCCAATTAACAATTATGTTACCTGGACAGGTCTTATTCTTTTAGATTAGTATCTGATAAGGAGGTCACTATGAGCGTTTTAAAGGAGGCAGGTATTCCCATAGGACGTATGCTCTTCATCCCAAAGGAGGAAGGATTAACAAAAGAAAACCTTGAAATCGAAGCAAATGGCCAATATCAGCTCATTGAAAGACCAGACTGCTTCATCATAAAAAACGCAGAGTGTTGCCGTAGCATTCTGGTAAAAGTTAGCAAAAAGGACTGAAAACTACATAAAAATCTTCTGAGATACAAGCTACCCTCTCAAGTAGGGGGGTAGTTCACTTTCTACTTTACCACGGAAGTTACATACCATACGACAGGATTGGCAGGGACTCTTCAATGCCGTAAGCGGTGGCTCACCTTTTATCTTCTCCTCTATAAAACGGATACACTTTTTTACATCACTTTCTTGACCTTCCACAATCAATGTTACTGCCCCCTCCGCACCGCCCCACCCTCCGGAGGCCACATGCACAGCATTTAGTCCAAAAAGAACATCAATTGCTTCCAGTTCCGTAAATGCCCGCCCATCAGAAATACACGCAATTCCCACAGATGCCCCTATCGTCATACTCAGATTTGCGATACCCCCGTAAAGTGCCGCCAAGGGAACAGATGGTATCAGTTTCTCCAACCCAACGGGAAAGATTATCTGTAACCCTCTGGCCTTCATTGCCATGTAGAACTGGCCCATTGTTCCACCTGTGGGACTCGCCATAAGCACACCGATATTACCCTGGGCATCGATGGCATTCCCACCTTTAAGTAGTACGTCCCCTGGTCCCAGTTTATCCAGAACCTCGCCAGGTTCCACCTCAAGCACCTGCCCCCGGTAAAAAACTACAGGCTTTGTCCTCTCACTCTGTCCCAAAGCACAGAGCACACCCCGTATCACTTGACCAGCTACGTAACCCTCCTTTCTAAATTCTGAACCTAAAAGCTCCTCCAGTATGTAACCATTTGTTGACCCTCTAGCAACGAGAAGATATCCCTCTTCTTTAGCCTGTTTCACTTCCGGCAGTCTTACCAAACCTTTAGCAATCAACCTTTTCGACTCTGCAGGAGTCAACGTAAATAGTGCCTGCACGATTTATCCCCCTATACTTAACTACTATCTACTTGCGGTGTATCCTAAAGTCAAGTGAATCACAACGAAAAAGGTTGATTTTTTATACACCTTAAAGTAAGGTGAACCTTGTCCTTAAGATGTCTGAATACCCTTCGATAATAGATTCAGAACGCAATTGTACAAAAAACACAATTACCGGCGAGGTTCCATGAAGGAAAAGGCGATTATTACTGCGGCCATCACGGGAAGCATCCACACTCCGGGAATGACACCTTATCTCCCCATTACACCAAAGGAAATAGCAGATGAGGCCGTAAGGTCATACGAAGCTGGGGCAGCAATATGTCATATACATGCTCGCGACCCACATACGGGACGACCGTCTCCCGATATAAACATTATGCGTGAAATTATCACATCCATCAAAAGCCGATGTGATATAGTAATCTGCGTCACCACCGGAGGTGGTCTGGGTATGACAGTCGAAGAAAGGGTACGCCCCGTGTCTGTCTTTAAACCCGAACTTGCTTCCTTTAACGCCGGATCCATAAATTTTGCTCTTTTTCATACCTTACAGAAATACAAAAACTTCAAATTTGACTGGGAAAAACAGTACCTTGCAATAACGGAAGACTTCATCTTCCCCAATACTTTCAAATCCATGCGCGAGTTCGCCCGAATCTTTGCTGAAAGTGATACAAAAGCAGAATTCGAAATATACGATGCAGCAATGGTAAACAATGTCGCCTTCATGATCGAAAACGGTCAGACAAAAAAACCTGTCTACATACAGTTCGTGATGGGTGTACTAGGCGGCATTACTCCCAGTCCAGAAAACCTCAGATTTTTGGTTGAATACTCAAAAAAATTGATTGGAGAATTCGAATTCTCGGTTTGTGTGGCCGGTCGTGCCCAATTTGCCATGTGCACGCAGGCCCTTCTCCTCGGCGGACACTGCAGGGTGGGACTTGAAGACAACCTCTACCTAGACAAGGGGAGATTAGCAAAGAGCAATGCCGAGCAGGTGGAAAAAATCATCCGCATTGCCAGAGAGTTGGGCATTGAACCAGCAACACCAGAAGAAGCCAGAAAAATACTGGGGTTAAAAGGAAAAGACAAAGTTAATTTCTGAATTAATCGGTTGATTTTCCATTCTTTTACTTGTATATAAATAATGTTCTACCTGTGACTGCGTGAGGTTAGCCCATGAAAATAATGCGTAAAAGCCCGCCTCGTTTTGGGGTGGGCTTTTTTACGCCAAATATTTTTCAAGGAGGAGGTGTAGTGTTATGATAAGGAGACTTGCGCAGTTTTTTACGTACATCATGAGGCATTTCCTGCCTGATGCTTACCTTTTCGCCATTTTATTAACCTTTCTATCCGCCATCCTGGCCCTTCTGTTCACCGAAGCGAGTTTCATGAAGGTGATAACAGATTGGGGTAAGGGGGTCTATGGCATTGTGGCGTTTGCCATGCAGATGGTTCTCGTTCTTGTTACAGGTTACTGCCTCGCACTTACGGTTCCTGCGAGAAGGTTTCTCGATTGGGTAGCCTCCCTAGCCACCACTCCAGTTAAAGGCGCCATGATCACGGCTTTTGTTGCAAGCGTCGCCGGATTTATAAACTGGGGTTTTGGTCTTATCCTCGGCGGATTTTGTGCATTGGAAATCGCCCGGAGAACTAAAAAATCCGATTTTCCAATTCTAATTGCCGCCGCATACACTGGTCTAGGCATATGGCACATGGGATTTTCCGGTTCCATTCCTCTGCTTATTGCCACGCCCAAGCACACCATGAACCTGATAGAGAAAGCAAGTGGGGTTGTAACGCCAATCAGCAATTCAATCCTAGCGCCGTGGAATATTATTCCAGCCATCTTTCTCCTGTTAACCATTCCGCTTCTTTTCTACTTCATGTACCCCCGGGAGGAAGATCGCCATTACCTTACCTCGGAGAAAGCCGAAGCACTTCTCGGTGAAACAGTACATGTAGAAAGACCAGCAGAGCCCACACTCGCAGAAAGAATAGACCACAGCTACATTATCAATGGAATATTTGCTCTTATGGGTGTAATTTACCTATACAACCACTTTAGCACTAAAGGACTAGATTTGAATCTTGATATAGTTATCTTCCTCTTCTTCATGGCCGGTGTTATACTCCACGGAAAACCCATAAACTACGTCCAGGCCATGAACATCGCAATAAGGTCCTGTGGTGGTATTGCCCTGCAATTCCCTCTCTACGGCGGTATCATGGGAATCATGATAAACACGGGATTAGCCAAGGTTATAGCCAACTGGTTCGTGACCATATCCACCAAAGAGACATTTTACATGTTCCAGTACTGGGCAGCTGGATTGATAAATATGTTTGTTCCATCAGGTGGAGGACAGTGGGCCGTTCAGGGTCCCATCACCGTCGAGGCCGCAAAGATGATGAATATTGATATGGTAAAATCATCAATGATGGTGGCTTGGGGTGACCAGTGGACAAACATGATACAACCTTTCTGGGCTCTACCGCTTTTAGGATTGTCTGGTCTCTCTGCACGGGATATCATGGGTTACACCACCATGGTACTTATATGGATGGGTATAGTGCTCAGCATAGTTGCTCTCGCGATGGGATTTGGATACTTCTAAACCTAAAATTAAAAGAGGCCGCTTCTCTTCACGGAAGCGGCCTCTTCTCATCTACGCCAGAAAGCAGGAACTATAAGTACAATCACCGTATAGATCTCCAACCGCCCAAGAAGCATACAGAATATCAATATCCACTTGCCCGTCTGTGGAATAAGCGCGAAGTTGTCCATTGGTCCCACAACCCCCAGACCAGGACCAACGTTACCTAAACAGGTCGCTACAGCCGCTATAGATGAAATCATGTCTAGGCCAAGAACGGCAAGAAGTAGTGATGCCATAACAAAAATAATAAGGTACAAAAGAAAAAAGCCCCATACGCTTCTGAGAATGTGCTGAGGTACGGGAAGGTTTCCGAACTTAACCACAGTAGTAGCATGGGGATGAATGATCCTCACTATCTCTAAATAGGCGTGGCGAACGAGCAGAATAAAACGCATAATTTTTATCCCTCCCCCTGTAGAACCTGCCATACAACCTAAAAACATACAGATTAGAAGGATATACTGAGAAAAGACAGGCCACTTCTCAAAATCAACTGTTACATACCCTGTGGTTGTAATAATGGATACAACTTGAAAAATAGCTTCCCGAAAAGATTCAAAAAAACCTTTCTCCATTTCCAAAAAAAGATCGATTGTCACTGCCCCCACAAAAAAAAGAACCATGCATAAGTACGTTTTGAACTCTGGATCCTTCAGATATACACGTCGGTTACCCGATATAAACCTGTAATGGAGGGTAAAGCTCATTCCCGAAATGAACATGAAGAAAACAAAAACACATTCGGTGTAATAACTTCCGAAAGCACCAATACTGGCATTTCTCGTGGAGAAACCTCCCGTGGGCAGTGTGGTAAAGGCATGGCAAACCGCCTCAAAAAAAGTAAGACCACCGAGGAGCAGAAAAAAAATCTCAAAGAGAGTAAAAACAACGTAGATCTTCCACAGTGCTGCAGCTGTCTCAGCAATTCTGGGAGTCAGTTTATCAACAACAGGGCTTGGAGTCTCGGCCTTGTAAAGCTGCATTCCCCCAACACCAAGAAATGGCAAAACAGCAATGGTTAGAACAATAATGCCCATCCCCCCAAGCCACTGTGTCTGAGATCTCCACAGTAGTATCCCTTTGGGGAGAACCTCCAAGTTGGTTAGAATGCTTGAACCTGTGGTTGTGAAACCAGAAACACTTTCAAAAAGGGCATCAGTGAATGATGGTATCGAACCGGAGAGGATATAAGGTAGCGTTGCAACAAGACCTGAAACAATCCAGCCTCCAGCTACTACCAGTACACCGTCACGATGGCTGAGATAATCATCCTCTTGTCCCCGGCTTAAAAAATACAGCAAACTACCAATTGAGATTGTTAAGAGGAATGAAAAAAACAGAGACGTCACACAACTTTCCTCGTAAAAAAAAGATACACAGAGAGGGAGAAGCATAAAAACACCCAGAAAAATAACAAGCATGGCAATAAGACGAGAAATGAGTCGGAAATTCATTAAAAGTATTCCAGTTTCACAGTTAAAAGTTTTTCCAGCTGAGGAATGGCCTTCTGCACTGCAAAAAGAATGAGATGATCGTGAGGCTCCACAACCGTTGAACCGCTAGGTATGATTATCTCATCTCCACGAATAACAGCTCCCAACATAGCTCCTGGGGGGAACTTTATGCTGTGAAGTGGAACATTAACAATATCTGAGGTTTCCATTGCTTCTGCCTCAATGGCCTCAGCCTGCTCCTCCCTCAAAGGTGCTACAGAAATAATCTTCCCCCGACGGATATACTGAAGTATCTCCCTTACCGCGGTCATACGAGGATTTATAACAGTATCCAAACCCAGAACAGAGACAACGGGAATGTAACTGAGCTTGCTCACCCTGGTAATTGTCATAGCAGCTCCGAGATCCTTCGCAAGAAGAGAGATTAGCACGTTGCTCTCTTCATCACCGGTCACCGCTATTAGCAAATCCATCTGACTTGCATTTTCCTCTCTGAGAAGATCTCTATCGGTACCATCACCACGGATGACTATAACCTTTTTCAACTGAGTAACTACCTCTTTGCAACGTGCTCCATTCTGCTCAATTATCTTCACATTTAGATTTCTATCGTCAAGAGCCCTGGCAATAGCCATACCTGTTTCACCGGCACCAACGATCATAATGTTGCGCACGGGTTTGATCTTTCCCTGAACACACCTCAATATTTGGGGAACTTCCTCAGCACGCATCACAAAATAAACAAGATCGAGAGGCTGAATAACATCCTTCCCGCTGGGAATAAGTATTCTATGCCCCCTCACAATGGATCCCACAAGAATATTGGCGCCCATTTCCTTAAGGTCACTGAGCTTTTTTCCAACCAAAGGTGAATTCGGGGCGATTAGAAAACTTATAAGCTTTACTTTCCCCCCCACAAAATCAATAACCTCAGAAGCCCCAGGTACTTCAAGTAGTTTCAACACTGTATCCACAACCATACGACGAGTATTAATAACGAGATCAATACCCAATACGTCCTTACCGAATAAATAACTTTCCTCCAGAAATTCCTGATTTCTCACCCGTGCTACCTTTATCACATGCTTGTTCAAATTTCGGGCCAGCAAGCAGGCAATGAGATTTGCCTCATCGGAGTCCGTGGCAGCAACCAAAAGTTCCGCCTCCCTGATGCCAGCTTCCCTAAGCATCCGCGGGCTTGTTCCAGAACCAAGCAAGGCCTGAACATCTAAGTTCTCACTTACCCTTCTGATCTTCGCCGGATCTTTATCAATAATAACTACATCGTGCTCCTCTTCAGATAGCTTCTTAGCTATGTGGTATCCTACCTCTCCAGCACCAATGATGATTATACGCAAGCAAAAACCCCCTTACTAGCATTAAATGCAGCTCTTGCAACAAGGATATTTCAATGTCAAGCCTCTTTAGTAATCAAAAATTACGCCTTTTTCTCCTTGACATACAAATCCCATTTAACATACAAGGAGCGGCCGTATGGGAAAAATTATCCACACTATATTTCTCCTTTTGTTGATTACACCCAGCCCATTAGGCGCTGCGGCAAACCCAGAGAGTATCGGGAAGGCTCTCCCTTTATGGTCCGTTCTTCCATTCGTGGGTATCCTTCTCTCCATCGCCCTTTTCCCCCTATTGAAACCAGAATTCTGGCATCACCATTACGGAAAAGTAGCAGCTTTCTGGGCTCTAATATTCGCCTTACCTTTTCTTTACTTTTTCAGAGAAACAGCATTTCATGAAATTATACACATACTTCTCATAGATTACATACCGTTTATCATACTTCTGTGGGGACTATTTACCATTGCGGGCGGCATCGTATTATCAGGCACTATAAGAGGAACTCCTACAATCAACACCATACTACTTCTCATAGGCACCTTTCTGGCCTCATGGGTAGGCACAACCGGAGCCTCAATGGTCATGATCAGACCTGTTCTCAGGGCTAATCGCTACCGTGTAAAAAAAGCCCATATTGTATGTTTCTTTATCATTCTCGTTTCCAATATAGGTGGTTCCCTCACTCCACTGGGTGATCCCCCTCTTTTCCTGGGTTTCTTACATAACGTGCCATTCTTCTGGGTAACAACTAACATACTCCCCCATTTTGCCTTTACCTCTCTAATAATTCTTACCATCTTCCATCTTCTGGATATGTGGATGTACAGAAAGGAACACACTGCAAGAATGGAAATGCAAACCAAAGGTGAACCCTTGCGCATCCAAGGAACTTACAATTTCCTGTTCCTCGGTGGTGTTGTGGGAGTAATACTTCTTAGTGGGTACTGGAAAGCAGGCCATATTAACGTACTGGGTGTGGAAATGGAAATTCAGAACATCGTTCGCGATGTGGTAATTATCATATTGGGATTACTATCTCTCCTTTTGACCCCAAAAGAACTACGTGCGGCAAACGATTTTTCATGGGGACCTATACTGGAGGTGGCCAAGTTATTCGCTGGCATCTTCATCACTATAGTTCCCGCACTGGCTATACTACGGGCAGGCACTGAAGGAGCTCTGAGAGACCTGATAACGCTTATACAAAATCCGGCGCATTACTTTTGGGCAACAGGTATTCTTTCATCCTTCTTGGATAATGCTCCTACATATCTTACCTTCTTCAACATGGCTCTGGGCAAACTACAACTAACGGAAGCCATGGTTCCCGCTGCCTTAAAGGTTGGGGTAGAAACAACAAATCTCCAGTTCATTCATTATCTTGAGGCCATATCCGCAGGTGCTGTATTCATGGGTGCAAACACGTACATAGGAAACGCTCCAAATTTCATGGTAAAAGCCATAGCTGAAGAGGCGGGTGTAAATATGCCTTCTTTTTTCGGTTACATGTTTAAATACTCAATCCCCATACTGATACCCACATTCGTGGCGGTATCTTTGATCTTTTTCTGAATGGAGTAGCAAAGATGTACAAAACTTACACTAAGGTTCTAATTTCTGGGAATAAAGATTACGTAAGAGGCTTCTTAGAAGGGTTCTTAGCGGGGAGAAACTTAAAAAGCGATATATTTTTCGGGGAAGATTTAAACCTGTCCGTTCAAGAAACAAAAAGCATAATAGCTCACTTAGTAGATCTTGAAGAAGAACGTTCCTTCGTAGTTATGGAGGCTCTTGCTTTTGGGATTGTGGAAGAGGAGATCGACAAAGGTCACATCAAGCCCGCCTTTGAAATAATAAAAACGGAACCATTTAAGGAAGCGCAATTTGATTTTTCCATTCACACCTTTTCACAGGACACGGGACAAGAGATAAAGGATCTCATAAATCAATACTCTTCCAAAATAGACATCACTCCCACCTCGCCCATAATAGAAAAAGTTCTTCCGGAAGGAAAAGGCATAGAAGCATATGCCCCTCTCCATGACTATGAATTATTGTACAGAGGTCATGCTAAAGGTCTTCCCGGAGAGATTCTTAATTTTGCACTGAAGTTGAACCGCTATGAAGTTGTTACCTTAGAAAACTGGAAATTTACGAACCACGATCAGGATTAAGCGCCCACGTTATCTGCCTTAAAATACCCCTTATGACCTTCACATCCCGCGCATAAAGATGAGTTCTTGAGAAAAATCTTCGGAGATGTCGCATGCCATGCTCAGGATTCTGAGGGTTTAGAAAACCGATGTTGCAAAGAACTTCTTTCAATTGAGTGTACATACCTTCTACTTCCTGAACCGTCGCTAACTTTGGTGTGAAACCTCCCTTCTCTGGTAGTGAAGCTACAAATATCTCATAACACACTATCATAACCGCGTGGGAAAGATTTATAGATCGAAACTCATCGGAAACTGGGATAGTCACAACCGCATGACACAATTTCAGTTCTTCATTGCTCAAACCCTTATCTTCAGAACCAAAAACAATGGCTACTCTGTTATTCTGAGAGATATCCGCGATCTTTTTGGCAGCCTCCCTGGGAGTAATGGCCGGTCCCCGTGCTGCTCCCAAACGCGCTGTTGTGCCTAACACGTAGTTAAAATCTGAAAGGGCATTCTCGAGGTTATCTGCATACTTTATACTATCCACGATATCGGCAGCAAAACGTGTAGCCATTATAACCATCTCTTCCCTCGAAAAGGGACCAGCTTGCGAAACGATAAGACGATGGATACCCATGTTTTTCCCACATCTTGCTACAGAACCCACATTACCTGCGTAACGAGGCCTCTGCAAAACAATGGCAACGTTATCTAAATTTGCTCTCCTCTCCATACTCACCATCCATCATCCAATGGGGCACCAGCGAGCCGGAAAACATCCTGCATCCATGTCGAAGGTTGAAGTTCATTCTTCATCTGGATCGTAAGCTCTGGCACAACCATCCACTGACCTGTGGCAAAAGCCACAGGTTCAAGAATCCTACCGTTCTTAAATGCCAATACACCCCCAGATGACCAGAAAAACATTCTCTCGGGGTTCTTCCCTCTAACCCTTTCACCTTGTCCCCACACAACGAATTCATCTCCCACAGTTAGTGGCCTGAAAAAGTCTACCTGAAGTCTAACTGTCACCGCTCCCTGGGCAACACACAAAAAACCACCCCATGCCATCGTCTCATCTACAGCAGCAAGGAGAGCCAGCGGATGCACCTCACCTTCACCAGACCGAAACAGGAAAAAATTCTCCATATCTTTCTCATTGAATCCCACAGGACAATAAACCTGCTTTCTCCCCTCGGGAGAAACAAAACAGTAAAAACGCCTGTGCAACCCTGGGGCTTTTCTCTTCTCACCGCATACGAAACAGTTTGCATAGTATGGCAAGGGCAGTAAACTACTTTCCAGATCGCCAAAAGTGAATCCGTTGAAATAAATTCCGGTTTCAGATGATGGAATATCCTTTAAAAAATGAATACTTCCCGTCAGGTAAGGATCGTCGTTTCCTTCAGCGTAAATATGCCCTTCAAATACTCTGTCCCCGGGACTGATTTCCACTCGAGCCCAATCTCCCGTTGTAAGCCGGGCTCCACCCCAGCGGAATTCCCCTCTCCACGGGTAAATCCACTTCTTACAACTCAAAAAAATAGAGACAAGCTCCACAATAATACCCATGGACACCCCTCCATGGGGGATTCCCTTCCACCCCTCAAAACGATCATCCATACAAAGATGAACGGTGAGGGGCGATGAAACCACTGGCTTCAAAAAAACATCACCGAATAGGAAATGTTCAACAAACGAAGACATACTAGAGCAGAGACCTTTATTTAAAAGTTATACTATCTCAAAACGTATGTCAAAGGAAGGCATATTGGTTATTCACCCCAACTTTAATCTTTTCAGACCGGGCTTTTTCTGCTATGAAACACAATGCCTATGATTGAACAACAAATAGTACGTAAAACGAAGGAAAAAAAAGTATACCGTTGTCTTTCCTGTGGGACAACCGAGAACATGGGGCGCCGTAAATACTGTTCTCCTGAGTGTCGCCAGAAGCTTCGTTTCAAACTGCAAGCCCGCGTTGGTCTCGTGCAAGCTCTGAATACACGTTATGCGACTTTCTACTTCTCAGACGAGATGATAATCATGGACATCCTTCCCTACGGATCCAATGAGATATTTAGTTTTCTTTACCCGCGATCACAGGGAAAAAAACCGGCAGAAGATTTCAGCAAACTAGCCAATATACTGGGAAACCTGTGGTGGGAAGAGAAGAAGAAGACAAATAAGCGCTACATGGCGTCAAAAAAAGTGCTTTCCTGTGCACAGAAGAAACCAGGAGCAATTGAAGAGGTAAGACCTCAGTTTTATAGTATACTAACCTTAAAAAAACAAGCACTTGCCGAACTTAAAATCGAAAAACATCAAATCAAATTCCCGGAACTTAAGAACATTATAAAAAACGCATACAGAAAACAGGTAAAAGCCCACCACCCTGATATGGGTGGCGATGCAGAAAGGTTCAGAAAAATCCAACAGGCATACGAAAACCTCATGAGGTGGGTGGAGAATCCAAAAATCAAACTAAGAAGAGGGTTCCCTGACAAATGGTTCTATGATGGAGAGAAAAACCGTTGGATTCAACCTTTATCTTTGTAACACCCCCAATTAGACTTGCTAACCCCGAAAGTACAACGTACAGAAACGTGAATACCACGGTTTTCACCCAAATTCGTTTATAGCACCTGAGTATGTATCCAAGTATATTAACAGATATAATAACCATATTCGGGTTATCCGTTGCCGTAATCATAATTTTCCACAAAATCCGCATACCACCCGTCGTTGGTTTTATAGTTACCGGCATACTTGCCGGTCCTTTCGGGTTGCAATTGATCGAATCATCCGAAAGAGTAAACGCACTTGCAGAGGTGGGAATAATCGCTCTTCTTTTTACCATAGGTTTGGAATTTTCCTTGAGAAATCTCTCCCAAATTGGTCGGAGCATAGCGATCGGTGGAACCACCCAGGTTACGGCAACTATTCTCGCGGGAATGCTCATTTGCATTATTCAAGGTTACCCCTGGGGTCAGTCACTCTTTTTTGGATTCCTCCTCTCTCTCTCCAGTACTGCCATAGTTATGAAGGTAGCCCAGGATCGGGGAGAAATAGAAAGCCCACACGGTCGAAGTGCTCTGGGTATACTGATATTTCAGGATCTCATAGTAATACTGATGATCCTTATTTCTCCCCTGATTGCAGGATCCCCTGGAGATCCATCAATTTCCCCTCTGGAAAAAATACTAAAAGGCATAGTTGCTGTTCTAATAATTGCCGCCTCAGCAAAGTGGTTTGTCCCTTATCTGTTACTTCTCGCCGCAAAAACTAAAAACCGAGAGGTATTTATACTCACGGTCATCATAATCGGCTTAAGCATTGCCTGGTTAACCCATATGGCTGGTTTATCTCTTGCCCTGGGTTCGTTTCTTGCAGGACTAATAATATCTGAATCAGAGTACAGCCATCAAGCTGCCGGTAATATTCTGCCCTTTAGGGATGTGTTAATGAGCTTCTTTTTTGTCTCCGTAGGTATGCTCATCAACATGGAATTCCTTTTGAGGCATGCCGCTCTTATAGGTCTCTTGATAATGTGCGTGGTAGTAATGAAGTCTTTAACGGGAACCATTGCCGTTCTTTTTCAGGGACTACCGCCGAGAACTGCAATAATAGCGGGGATGTATCTGAGCCAAATCGGAGAATTTTCCTTTATCTTAGCTAAAACAGGCGTTGAACAAGGTATACTCACAGAAACCTCTAACGCCATATTTATCTCCGTTTCCGCCCTCACCATGGCCCTTACACCTCTGACAATGGAGCTGGCCCCAAAGGTTGCAATACAATTCCTCAAACTACCACTGCCCAAATCCCTGAAAAACAAAACCTATACTTTGACTGATCACATTCCACCCAGCATGAAGGATCACATGATAATAGTGGGGTTTGGCTTAAATGGCCGCAATGTCGCTCGGGCAGCAAGGATAGCGAAAATCCCATATATTATCGTAGAGATGAATCCAGAAACGGTTCGGCGGGAAAGAAAAACGGGAGAACAGATAATCTTTGGGGATGCTACAAGTGAAGAAGTTCTGAAATACGCGGGTATCAAAAAGGCGCGCACAATGGTAGTAGTTATCAATGACGCCGCTGCAACCCGCCGCATAACAGAACTCGCCCGCCGTCTCAATCCGAAACTCCACATCATCGTACGTACGAGGTTCATAGGGGAAATGGACTCACTTTACAAGCTAGGTGCTGATGAAGTAATTCCTGAAGAATTTGAAAC
This sequence comes from Syntrophales bacterium, assembly GCA_026417625.1. Lineage (NCBI taxonomy): Bacteria > Pseudomonadati > Thermodesulfobacteriota > Syntrophia > Syntrophales > Syntrophales bacterium. The sequence goes on from JAOACW010000001.1 coordinate 223,179, forward strand.
TTCTGTGGAAATCTTCTCCCGGGTCCTTCGCCGGTATCTGATCCCCAAACCTGAAATTGAACGCCTCATCTCAGAGATAAGGGCCGACGGTTACGAGATGTTTCGCACCATCTCCAAGGAAGCGGCAACCTGCATGGATATTAGAGTGTGTCTTCCAGATACAGAAATAGCCACTGTCCGGCTTGAGAAAAAAGCTTACGCCTCTGGAAAAAACATCAACGACCTGGCACTTCGCAAGAGATTTGGTGTAACAATCTTGGCTATTCGTCGTAATGGTTCTATGATACACAATCCCGATGCGAATACTGTGCTCATGGAAGGTGATGTACTTGTTCTTTTTGGAGAACCCTTTCAGATAAGCTCCGTTTTACACCTATTCACGGAACCCATGGATAGATAAGCTCAGAAGAGACATTCCACTAACTTGCTGAGCGTGTCAATTTCAAAAATACGGTCGATATGGGATTCACACTCCTTCCTCACCTCTCCACTATCCATAGTGGGCATGACACATACGGTGAACCCCAGACGGCCCGCCTCCCGAACTCGGGCACCAACATGACCAACCCTTCGCACCTCTCCCGTTAATCCCACCTCACCGAATACCACAGTGCCAGGCAAAATAGGTTTGTCGAGAAAACCGGAAACAAGGGAAGAGACAATACCCAAATCCACAGCCGGTTCTGTTACCCTCACGCCACCGGCCACATTGAGGTAGATATCGCAGCCCCCAATACGCATACCCAGTACCCTCTCCATAACAGCCACCAGTAGTGATACTCGGTTCGTATCAACACCAATGGCAGTTCTCCTTGGGATGCCCAAAGTAGATGGGACAACCAACGATTGAATCTCCACTAAGAGGGGACGTGTACCCTCCCCACTCGCTACCACCACAGATCCGGGAACTGAACTACGTCTTCCCGCAAGGAAATACGCTGAAGGGTTAGTCACCTCTTCAAGACCCCTTTCTCTCATCTCAAAAACTCCTATTTCATTAGCGGGACCGTATCTATTCTTTACACTGCGTATAATCCTGTAGGCATGCGCGCCATCACCCTCGAAATATAGAACGGCATCCACCATATGTTCCAGCACTTTTGGACCCGCTATGGATCCTTCTTTTGTAACATGCCCTACGAGGAACATTGGTATAGCCGTTCGCTTTGCGAGAAGAATCAGTCTCTCTGCTGATTCCCTAACCTGACTCACACTCCCCGGTACGGATGCAAGGGAAGGTGTGTACATGGTCTGGATGGAATCAACAACCACTACAGCCGGATGTACGTTTTCAATATGCTTTGCAATCTCATCGAGATTGATCTCCACCAGTACAAGAAGATTTTCTGACAGGGCACCGATCCTTGATGCCCGCAGCTTTATCTGCTTTGCAGACTCTTCTCCAGAGATATAAATCACCCGTTTCCCCGATAGGGCAATCCTGTGAAGTAGCTGGAGGAGTAAGGTGGATTTCCCAATCCCCGGTTCCCCTCCCACCAATACCGAGGATCCTGGAACGATGCCTCCCCCAAGGACACGATCCAATTCACTTATTCCGGAAACGAGCCGCTCTCCCTCAGATGCTTCAATTCTATCAATGGGCTGAGGTGATTCATGCAGCGAAACAGAATCAGCTTTTACACCCGCACCTACAATAACCTCTTCCTCTACGAACGTGTGCCACATCTCGCATCCAGGACACCTACCCAGCCATTTGGGAGAGGTATAGCCACAGTTATGGCAAATATATACCAACTTCTTAGAAGAACCTTTTATTTTCAAGGAATCCACACCTTATCACTGAAGTTTCTTAATGTCCTTCTCCCTGGCTATCACAACCATTATTTCTCCGTCTTTTATAACATGACTCGCCGGAGGTACCATTCTGATCTCATCAGTAAGGACATCCCGCAGTGCGATTACCTCTACATTATATTTGCTCCTCAACTGCAACTCCCCAATAGACTTCCCCAGGAAACTCGTTGGAGGGGCTAGTTCAAAGATCATGTAACCTTCTGATAAAGGCAAACAATCCAACACACCGGGGTAAATTATACTCCGTACAACTTTACTGGCAACCTCTCTCTCGGGAATGATGACTTCCGTGGCACCTACCTTTTCCAAAATAGCCTTGTACTCATCATTCGGTGCTTTCACAATAATATTTTTCACTTTCATCCTCTTCAAATGTAAAGTTATCAAGGTGCTCGCCGCAAGATCATCACCGAAGGAAATGATAACAACATCGTTCTCTTGAAGACCTAACTGCTCCATCAACTCCTGATCTTTCCCATCAGCAACAATAGCCTTCGTTGCGAAATCTTTAACCTGTTGGACAGCTTCCTTATCCTTGTCTATGGCGATAACTTCAAACCCATTTTCATACAACTCCTTCACAATATTGAATCCAAAAATGCCCAAACCTATAACAACAACAATCCGCTTCACCTTAGGTCCTCCTCAACCAACCATGATATTCTCTTCCGCATACATTATACCCCGCTTCGGTTTGTGCCATGAAAAGGCCAATGTCAATGGACCCACTCTCCCTGCAAACATCATGAATATTATGGTAATCTTTTGTACATTGCTCAGCTTCGGGGTAATACCCATGGAAAGACCAACAGTACCAAAAGCTGATACTGTCTCGAAGAAGTATTCCACAAAGAGTTTTCGACTCTCCGGAGATGGTGCATCCACAATACCACTACTTAGCAACAACACAGATGTAACAATAATCACTGACAAGGCAGATGCGAATATTATGGCTATAGTGCGCGTTAAAATCTCTCCCGGAATTGTTCTATTAAATACGTTTACAAGATCCATACCCCTTAATCTGTTCCAAACCATAAGCACAAGTATGGCAAAACTCGTCGTTTTTATTCCACCACCTGTAGACCCAGGGGACGCCCCTATGAACATCAACATGACAATCAAAAGAATAGCGCCATTGGTCAGACCACCAATGTCAACTGTGTTAAACCCACATGTTCTAGGTGTGACAGACTGAAACAAAGAAACGAGTATCTTGGTTGTCACCGGTGTATCCTTAAGTGTATTGTTCATTTCAAAAATGTAGAAAGAAATCCCTCCCAAAAAAACCAAACATCCTGTCGTAAGAAGGACAACCTTGGAATGGACAGACAACTTTCTCCTAAATCCTCTCATCCATGACCAAATCTCATACATTACAACAAAGCCCAGTCCACCCGAAATAATAAGTAAAACAACTGTGAGATTTACAATTACATCCCCACTATAATCCATCAAACTGTTACTAAAAAGGGAGAAGCCACAGTTGTTAAATGCAGATACCGCATGATACAGTGCATAGTAGAAAGCCAAAAAAATTGGGAAATCCTGGGAAAACCGGAGAAATAACAAAAAGGTACCTAAAATTTCTAAAAAGAATGTTACCTTAAATATCCATTTCACCAGAGAAAAAATGTCTCTTCGAGGTATAGGGAGAAACACCGATTGAACGACTTCCCTTTCCCTAAGCGATATACCCCACCCCATGAGACCGAAAAACACCACAGAAAAAGTTATAATACCGAGACCACCAATCTGGAACAGGCACAATGTGACTATCTGACCGGTAAGGGAAAGATCTTTACCTATATCAAGAACTGTCAAACCGGTAACACAAACCGCCGAAGCGGATGTAAAAAGGGCATCTATGAAACTGATATGGCGACCCGCTGTAGAAATAGGAAGCCAAAGCAGAAAAGCTCCCAATAGAATAACCACAGCAAAGCTTAATATAAAAATTTTTTGGGGAGTGAGAAACTTCGATGTGTGTTTTTCTAGCAAAATCATGGCTAGCTTTTTAGCACAAAGCTACAATAGTCTACAACGGAAACTTGGTAAAATACCTGATTTAGTATCTCTTGCTTAAAACCAAAAAACAAAATTCCTTGAACTTTCTCTTCAATATTGATATCGAAGATCGCTTGCGACTCTCAGTGAGGAGAAAGTTAAATATGCATAACCCTAATTTTAGCTCCGGTCCCTGCAGCAAGAGACCCGGATGGCAACCTAATGTCTTAAAGGACGCGCTGGTCGGTAGATCTCACCGCTCTGAAGAGGCACGGGCGAAACTCAAAAAGGCCATCATGGAGACAAAACGCATCCTTGGTATACCCGATACATTCCACGTAGGGATCATGCCAGGCTCTGACACCGGTGCGTTCGAAGCTGCTATGTGGAATCTCCTTGGGCCACTACCAGTAACTGTTCTCGTCTGGGAAAGCTTCTCTGAAGAGTGGGCAAGGGACTGCGAAGAACAGTTGAAACTGAATCCACGGATACTGAAGGCTGAATACGGAAAAATACCCGATCTTTGGGCAGTGGATTGGACAAACGATGTTGTCTTCGTAGCGAACGGCACCACAAGTGGTGTAAAGATCCCCCATTGGGAATGGATACCAGCCGACAGGAAAGGTCTAGCAATCTGCGATGCTACAAGTGCCGTTTTTGCAATGCCCGTCGATTGGTCTAAGGTCGACGCGCTAACATTTTCATGGCAGAAATGTCTGGGTGGTGAGGCAGCACACGGTATATTGGTATTGAGCCCCCGAGCGGTGGAACGTATCAACACGTACGATCCCCCATGGCCCATTCCCAAGGTATTTAGAATCAAAAAGAACGAGAAACTGGACGTAAGCATATTCGAGGGAAATACCATTAACACCCCTTCAATGCTATGTGTGGAAGACTATCTCGACGCCCTCGCGTGGGGGTCAACTTTGGGACTAGAAGGGCTGATTGCGAGAAGCGAGGCCAATCTCAGAGTCGTGGAAGAGTGGGTAGCAAGAAACCATTGGATCACTTTCTTGGCTGAATCAAGTGAGATCCGTTCCAACACGTCAGTCTGCCTAACCATAAGGGACGAAAAGATCGCCAGACTATCTGATAAGGAGAAAATGAGGTTTCTCCAGGAAATTGCAGATGAACTTGGCAAAAAGAAAATTGCCTATGATATAATGTCATACAGAGATGCTCCTCCTGGTTTCCGTTTCTGGTGTGGGCCGACCGTTGAACCGGATGATATACGCAGAGCCCTCGAAAATCTTGAATCTATTTATTTAGAAAAGATATCTCAACAAAAGTAAATGCTAGGAGATCCAAAATGAAACGCGTCCTTGTAAGCGACTCCATCGCTAAAGAAGGTGTGGAAATACTCAAAAATACCGAAGGTATTTTTGTTGATGTAATGACCAATCTAACTCCCCACGAATTGAAGGCGGTTATCAGAGAGTACGATGGTTTGATAATCCGGAGTGCCACAAAGGTTACAAGTGAGATCATAGAAGCAGCGGAAAATCTCAAGGTAATTGGGCGAGCAGGTAGCGGCTTGGACAATGTGGACATAAACGCAGCAAGCAAGAGAGGCATCGTCGTAATGAACACCCCCGGGGGAAATACAATTACCACCGCGGAACACACAATAGCAATGATGCTAGCCTTAGCGAGAAAGATACCTCAGGCAACGGCTTCCATGAAGGCGGGCAAGTGGGAAAAAGGTAAATTCACCGGCAACGAGCTATACAACAAAGTTCTAGGTATTATTGGAATCGGTCGTGTAGGTAGCGTAGTTGCCGACCGCGCCCTAGGACTAAAAATGAAAGTGATAGCGTACGACCCCTTTATATCTCATGAGGTAGCAGAAAAAATGGGGGTCCCTTTAGTTTCATTCGACGAACTACTTGCCACATCAGACTTCATTACTGTTCATACACCCATGACAAAAGAAACCCGAGGTATGATTAACGCCTCGGCCTTTGCTAAAATGAAAACAGGTGTATACATAATAAATTGTGCACGGGGAGGAATAATAAGCGAAAAAGATCTCTATGAAGCCTTAAAGTCAGGAAAAGTCGCAGGTGCTGCTCTGGATGTATTTGAAGAGGAACCGACAAAAAATATGGAACTCATAGGTTTACCAAATGTGATCTGTACACCCCACTTAGGGGCCTCCACAGACGAAGCGCAGATAAATGTGGCTGTTGCCATTGCCCGACAGGTTGCGGCCTTTTTAACCAAAGGAGAGATAACGAACGCCGTTAATTTCCCCTCCATCAGTGCAGAGTTGCTGAACGTTATCGAACCATACCTCGATCTCGCAGAGAAATTGGCTCGTTTCCATGTACAGCTAGTTCGTGGAGGAATTAAAGAGGTATTAATAGAGTACAGTGGTAAAATCCTTGACTATAACGTTGCTCCTTTAACAGTAGCGGTGCTCAAAGGTCTTCTGTATCCTATACTCAAGGAAAATGTAAACTACATAAACGCACCGGTAGTGGCGAAAGAGCGGGGCATTCGTGTGGTAGAATCCAAAAGCACAGAGATGAAGGACTATACGAGTCTCATAACGCTAAAGATAAAAACTACCGTCGAAGAATCGTGTACAGCAGGGGCTCTGTTTGGATTGAAAGATCCACGGATTGTAAGACTAAACCAGTTCGTGATGGATGTAATTCCTGAGGGAAACATGCTCGTGCTTTACAACTACGATCGACCAGGGGTGATTGGAAATATAGGCACCACCTTAGGAAACAACAACATAAACATCGCGAGATTACATCTAAGCAGGGAACAGGTGGATCAGAAAGCATTAATTATTCTAAGTACCGATACACCTGTTCCACCGGATGTCATAGAAAAATTGCGTTCCCTGCCGAATGTAATCTCTGTAACGGATCTAGAGATGTAAGAGGGGATCAAAAATGGCAAACGTGGCAGTCATTGGAACCCAGTGGGGAGATGAGGGGAAAGGCAAAGTAGTGGATCTTTTTGCAGAAACCGCTGATGTGATTGTCCGTTTCCAGGGAGGAAACAACGCGGGACATACCCTTGTAGTACAGGGACAGGAAACCATTCTTCACCTTGTTCCTTCGGGCATCTTACACGATAACAAGCTCTGCATAATCGGTAACGGTGTTGTAATAGATCCCGAAGTCTTGCTTTCAGAGATTAAACAGCTCCAGGAGCGGAATCTCTTTCCGAAAAATACGCGCCTAATAATCAGCGAGAAGGCTCACATCATTATGCCCTACCATAAAAGAATCGATATAGCACGAGAAGCAAAAAGGGGCGGGAAACGAATCGGGACAACAGGAAGGGGTATTGGACCGGCTTATGAAGACAAAGTTGCCCGCATGGGCATCCGCGTTATTGATCTTCTCGACGAAGATGTACTGAGGGATAAAATTCTACAGAATTTAGAAGAGAAAAACTTTCTTCTAGCCTATTACTTTAGAGAAGAACCGATAGATCCCGATGAAGTCTTCGAGCAGTACCGGAATTACGGAAAATTGCTTAAACCATACGTCGCCGATGTCTCTCTCATCATAAGCCGGGAGATAAAACAGGGTAAAAAAATTCTTTTTGAAGGCGCTCAGGGAAGTCATCTTGACATAGATCATGGAACGTATCCCTATGTCACTTCTTCCAATACTGTTGCCGGCAATGCAGCATGTGGAGCGGGTATTGGCCCCTCCTCGATACACAATGTCATAGGTGTTGTTAAAGCATACACCACTCGCGTTGGAGGTGGCCCTTTCATCACAGAACTCGCTGACGAAGTAGGTGACTACATACAACGGGTGGGCAGAGAGTTCGGTGCCACAACAGGAAGGCGAAGACGTTGCGGGTGGCTCGACATGGTACTGGTCCGCCAGGCTATCAGACTATCAGGGATTACAGGTCTTGCGGTGACAAAACTAGATGTACTGACTGGAATAGATGTTCTCAAGATATGCACAGCTTACGAGGATCCCAATGGAGTGAGGTACGAATTTTCGGTACCTTCGTCCCAGAAGGTGCTCGAATCCTGTCAACCCATTTACGAAGAGTTCGAAGGGTGGACCGAAGATATCTCGGAAGCAAGAACGATGGAAGACCTTCCCAAAAATTGCCGACGTTTTCTCGAACGACTTGAAGTTTTGACAAATGTAAGCTTAGTGCTTGTCTCTGTGGGAGCTAACCGGAATGAAACTATAATCAACAAAAATCCTTTTCTAATGTAATGAAAATTCGCATACTATATGTGACTTTCATCTTGACAGAAAGAAGGTTCTTCTGCTTTATAACATATTCTTTTTTGCATATGTACGGGACGTTAGCTCAGGCGGTAGAGCAGCGGACTTTTAATCCGTTGGCCGCGGGTTCGACTCCCGCACGTCCCATCAAAGTCAGTCAAGAATCGGGCGACGGTCATGAGAGGTAATGAAACGAAGATCGTCGCCTTTTCTTCACTTGGACACTTTTTTTTTCACTTTCATGAACTTGCCTTTCCGGCTCTCGCAATACCTCTTTCATCTTATTTAAAACTCGAACTGCAGGAAACACTTAAACTAGGATTTCCTATGTATTTATCATTCGGGATCTTTGCTCTCCCCTGGGGCTATGTGGCTGACAAGTTCGGTAACAAGAAAGCATTGACAATCGGTTTTTTAGGGATTGGGTTAGCTTCTCTTCTTCTATTCATATCAAATTCACCCATCGCTATTCTCATCTGTCTCAGCGCAGTAGGGTTCTTCTCTGGAATCTTCCATCCAGCGGGTATGGGACTTATATCAATAGGCGCTACAAACATCGGATCTGCCCTTGGTAGTTATAGTATTGCTGGTACTTTAGGGCTTATTATAGCTCCTTTTTTCGCAGGTTTTGTAAACTGGTTAGCAGGATGGCAGTTGGTTTATCTACTGGCCGGCATATTGGCCATTAGCTGTGGTGTAGTACTTAGTTTTACAACTATAGATGAAAGAAGAACTCCAAGAGAGAAAAAAACAAACGAAACCTACACATTAAATACGGAAGTGGCAGTGCTTATACTTTTCTTCAGCATTGTAGCCCTAGGAGGATTCACCTACAGGATCAACATTGTGGTGTTACCTGCCTATTTAGAACTTCAAACCAGCTTCTTATCAAATTTTTTGAAAACACTCGGGCTGAGCAATCCCCATGCTTTACCAACAACCGCGGCGGGAATACTCACATCCATTATTTACATAGTTGGTATATCAGGTCAGTTCATGGGAGGGTATCTGGCAGATAAAAAAGATCTACGTTACATGTATTTACTTTACTACGCGGGCAGCATCCCTTTCATATTTGCAATGGCATTTATAAGCGAATTACCCTTAGTTATCTCAGCTGCACTTTATGTATTTTTTGCCATTGGGGTACAACCTATCGAAAATAGTCTTGTTGCCTACTTTACACCGCTTAAATGGAGAAGCACCGCATATGGTTTCTCTTCCGTTCTCACATTTGGCGTTGGATCGCTGGCAATCTACCTCGTAGGATGGGTCAAAGTCAACTGGAACCTGGAAATAGTCTACCTTTACTCAGGAGCACTCACAATAATCATCCTTCTGTTTATTTCCTTACTTATTTTGATCACAAAGGGTAAAAGCATTGTAAATACGTAAACAGAGACTTAAAAAGACTTGCTTCTACAAAATAAATCAGTGTATATGCCACCGTCACACGAACAAGACAATCCTTTAAAGGAGGAGGAAAGATGCTAGAACATAACTGGATGGGTGCCCTTACAATTTTCGTAGTCGGTTTTGGAGGGGTTTACATTGGTCTGATACTCCTCATGCTGGCGGTACAACTCATGAGCCATATAACCCGTAAATTAGAGAAAAAGTGAATTACCACAGGAGGAAAAATCATGTACACCGTATTTCAAGAAGTACTCCTTAAAACAGGTTTTATCTATCTTGAATTAGGTCACGTTGTAATGTGGCTAATTGCCTTTTTCTTCATATTTCTCGCAATAAAAAAAGAATACGAGCCTCTTTTACTTTTGCCCATAGGTTTTGGAATTCTCCTAGTAAATCTGCCTTTGGCCCCGATTATGGGCATTTCAGAGGGTCCCGGGGGTGTTCATAGGGACCTTATCCGCTGGTTCTACGACTTTGGTATCGCCAACGAAGTCATACCTTGTCTGATATTTTTGGGTATAGGCGCCCTTACAGATTTTGGACCCATGATTGCTAACCCTAAAACCTTGATATTGGGAGCAGCAGCCCAATTTGGTGTCTACGTCACTTTTTTCTGCTCCCTTCTGTTCGGATTCAACTTTAAAGAAGCAGCCTCGATAGGCATAATTGGTGGCGCTGATGGCCCAACATGCATCTATTTAACGGCCAAACTTGCTCCTCACCTTCTTGGGGCCAACGCATTAGCTGCATATTCATATATGGCGATGGTGCCTCTTATACAGCCACCCATCATGCGCCTCCTAACAACGGAAGCGGAAAGAAAGATTCGCATGAAGCAGCTCCGTCCAGTTTCCAAAACGGAAAAGATCGTTTTTCCCTTAATAGGGACGATAATTGTTTGTCTACTTGTGCCTCCTGCCGCACCATTGATGGGTATGCTGTTCCTTGGGAACCTCTTCAGAGAATGCGGTGTTGTTGAAAGGTTAAACAAAGCAGCCCAGAACGAGCTTCTTAACATCGTCACCATCTTCCTAGGGACATCAGTAGGCGCAACGATGAGTGCTGAAAAATTCCTCCAACCGCAACCGATTTTCATTTTCATCCTCGGTTGTATTGCCTTTGCGTTCAGCACAGCAGGTGGCGTACTCATGGCAAAATTTATGAATCTTTTCCTCAAAGAGAAAATCAACCCCTTAATTGGATCTGCGGGAGTTTCCGCTGTTCCCATGGCCGCTCGTGTTTCCCAGGTAGAAGGACAAAAAGCAGATAAACACAATTTCTTGTTAATGCATGCAATGGGACCTAATGTAGCAGGGGTTATAGGTACAGCTATAGCGGCTGGTCTTTTCCTAACTATGCTGGGATAATAGGTTTTTGCATTGTGAAATGAATTCTGTTAATAATCTCTAAAAAACGGAGAGACTCATTATGATCTACAACGAGGATTTCGAAACGCTACCACGGGAGGCTTTAGAGGCTTTACAACTCAAAAGGCTTCGTCAAGTTGTGGAAAAAGTATACCACACCGTGGGTTTTTACCGTAAATCATTCGAGAAAGCAGGTGTTTCACCAGAAGACATCCGATCCTTGGATGACCTCCGGAAATTCCCATTTACAACGAAGGAAGACCTTCAAGAAAATTATCCCTTTGGACTATTCGCTACCCCTATGAGCAATGTAGTGCGGTTGCACGCCTCTTCTGGGACATCAGGAAAACCAACGGTCGTTGGCTATACCCGTCGCGATATCGACGCATGGTCGGAACTCATGGCCCGTTGCCTCGTGGCAGCCGGTGTTACCAAAAATGACATCATCCACAACGCGTACAGTTATGGTCTCTTCACGGGAGGACTGGGTTTTCACTACGGAGCTGAACGAATAGGTGCCAGTGTTATTCCCATTTCAGGGGGCAACACAAAAAGACAGCTTCTTATCCTTCAGGATTTTGGACCTACGGTGCTGTGTTGCACCCCTTCATATGCCTTGTATCTCGCAGAACAGGGGACATCAATGGGATTAGATATGAGATCTCTCAAGCTGCGCGTGGGGCTTTTCGGTGCGGAACCCTGGAGTGAAGAGATGAGAAACCAAATCGAGGATAGACTTAACATAATCGCTCTGAATATCTATGGTCTTTCGGAAATAATGGGACCAGGGGTATCTATGGAGTGTATTGAGGGTCGAAACGGCATGCACATATTTGAAGACCATTTTCTCGTTGAAACCATAGATCCTGAAACTGGAGAAATTTTGCCTCCGGAAGAAAAGGGAGAACTGGTGTTCACCACACTGACGAAGGAAGCCTTCCCCCTTATAAGGTATCGAACCGGAGATATTTCACGCATCATTACAGCACCATGTCGTTGTGGTCGTACTCATCACCGTATGGACCGGATCATGGGTCGCAGCGATGATATGCTCATTATTAGAGGTGTAAATGTATTCCCCTCTCAAATCGAATCTATCCTTCTCAACGTTGAAGGACTGGAACCTCACTACCTGATAATAGTAGATAGAAAACACAACATGGATACCGTTGAGGTTCAGATAGAAGTGTCTGAAAAATTATTTACCAACGCAGATGAGGTAAAAGTTCTTGAAAAACTAAGCAGACGCATTGCGAGAGACTTGAGGGATTATCTGGGCATCTCAGTAAATGTTAAACTTGTGGAACCAAAAACAATTGAGAGATCAGAAGGCAAGACCAAAAGAGTCATTGATAGAAGACAAATATGAAGGAGCAAATAATGAAGGTAGAACAGATATCCGTTTTCTTGGAAAATAAACCGGGTAGTCTGGAAGAAGTTACGCGAATCCTCAAGGACGCGGAAATAAACATCCGTACCCTTTCACTAGCAGACTCCACAGATTTTGGGATACTGCGCTTAATCGTAAACGATGTGGACAAAACAAGCCGTGTTCTCAGAGACAGTGGTTACAGAGTGAGCAGAACCACGGTGGTTGCTGTGGAAGTTCCTGACAGGCCAGGAGGTTTACACAGCATTCTGGAAGTACTAGCTAGGGAAAATGTCAACGTCGAATACTTATACGCTTTTGTAGAAAAGAGTGGAGAAAACGCAGTAATCATTTTCCGTTTTGACGACACTGATGCAGCCATCGACGTATTAAAGCGCCATTCCTTTACCATCCTCCCCGGGGAAAAACTCTATTCACTGTAAGGTTGAGCTAAAGTTAGCAACTCAGCTTCCTTTCTAGATGTCCTGAATCTTTTCCCATTGGGTGGAGAAACGATCCTTACCACACGCAAGTAACAACGTTAAGGGCATGATCTTTTGAGCTTCTTCGACCATCTGGGCAACAACTCTTCTTATATCCCACTGGGCTGTAGAATCCATTCGCAAACGTGCAATATGGTAAAGCTCACGGGCATTAACCTTAAAGAGCACTCGACGGCGGTGGGAGTTTGTTAAACAGTAATCAGCTGCCTGAGAAATTTTTCCTTTGATTTTGTAGTATAGCTCATTGGTCTCATATATTATCTCAGAAAACCGCCTATCCAAACCAACTTCATATACCCTTTCAGGAATGGTAACACCAAGAGAGGGATCGTAAGGTTGGGTAGTAAGCGTAGCCATTCGATGACGCTTCAACTGAGCATAACAAGATGCACTTATTATTAACTCAAAGAGGAGATCCACATGCTCGAATTCCCTGAGAACAGCATCATAAGATTGCAAATAACGAAAAGCAGTTAAAAAAAATCTTTTTCGTTCTTCAGGTTTTAGATTGTACGCCACTCTTAGGCATGTGTCCCAGTTTCTATCAGAAGAACTGTGTAAAAGCGCAGCCGTAAGATGCACATCTGCACCTGGTGTGTGATGAACTAGACGGACAGAGGGACTTTCCGCGTTAGATCCTTCCTGCAGATCCAACGTTTCACTTTCAGCCAATAATTGAAAAGTTACATCGCTCATTTCACACCGAGTACGGGTATCATAGTCCTTTGCCTCCGTGTACCGGATGAGCGATGGAGCTACAGGTACTGTAACCTCGTAAAGGGCCCGGCTGAATGCTCGTGCTTCCTCTAACGGGTGTGCCCCAAGTCTCCGGAGCATCAGCTCCAAATTCCGAGCATTGATAGTCATTCCCAGCTGGGTTTCGGTAGCCAAAGAAAGGATATAACGGGCATCCTCTTTGGCTAAACCTTCGAATTTATGTCCATTTTTTGCAAAAAGAGAACGGTCTCGCTGTAGATGCTGCATAAACTTTTCGAATAGCTCCCTGTAAAAAGCGTTCTGTTTTTCGACAACTGACTGAAATTCCTCAGCAAATCCTCCAATCCGGATTTCTTCAGGTATTACGTAATCCCCTTTCAATAAAACATACCGCTGCGATTTTTCTGTAAAGGAGCACAGGCGGAATTTCTCGATTTCCTCCACGAGGAGACGGGATACACCTAACACATCCACGTTAAAAACGGCGTGTTCGGCTATCGAACTATGACCCATCGAAAAAACTATGTTTCTATTAGATGCCCTGGCTTTCTCGACCTCCTTTCGCGCTTCTTCCCTAAGTTCAGTCACTGTTTTAGGACTGCGGCTTATACGGGCATATGCTGCGGCTATTGTTTCTGGCGTCAGCACACAATCTTCAACTTGTGCTGCTTTTAACGCTGATATTGTTTCATTATCGATATTAAAACCAGCTAGCAAAACCTTCACACTTGTAGCCTCAAACTGGTAATTTAACAACCTCAATGCGCCCAATGGACCGTCCCAAAAAACGTTCACCTATGGTCTGGAAACGGTACGGTATATCAGAAACGAAAAAACGATACTCCGGAGCTATTCTCAAAGGATTGGCCAGTCGTTTCTCATTCAACACTTTTGCCGCGAGATCTGCCATTGCCTCCGCAGAATCAATAATACGGACCTCCTTCCCCGCCACCTCTTCTATAACGGGTTTAAGGAGTGGATAATGGGTGCAACCGAGAACTAGAGTATCCACATGTTCAGCGAGTATGGGTTTAAGGTACTCCTGAACTGTCAACTTAGTAACAGGATGGTCCAACCACCCTTCTTCTACAAGGGGAACGAGCAGTGGACAAGCTTGGGAGAATACCCTTACAGTTGGATCCAAGGCATGTATCTTCTGAGCATAGGCATTACTATTAATCGTTGCTGGCGTACCAATAACAGCAATCTGTTTATTTTGCGACTCGGAAACGGCTTGACGTGCCCCCGCAGAAATCACATCGAGAACTGGAACAGGTGATCTATCTTGAATTGCCTCATATGCTATAGAAGACATTGTGTTACAGGCGATGATGAGCATTTTTACATTCTGGGTTGAGAGAAAATCTGTTATTTCAAGGGCGTACTGAAGTATAGTCTCAGGAGATTTGATTCCATAGGGGACGCGGGCCGTATCACCGAAGTAAACGATGTTTTCGAAGGGAAGACGTTCCATAAGGGCACGCACTACAGTCAAACCGCCCACACCGGAATCAAAAACACCTATAGGATGAACGAGATGAAGATCCATGTTTGTTCAATAACACATTTGCCGGGAGAAATCATTCGGAAGTTTAAGGGTATTGACTTTTCTTGAGAAATATGTTTTTGCTGCATCATCGGTGATGGAGTTCGCCGCCAAAACTGCCCTCATCTGGGCTGATAACTCCTACCAGACATTAAAGTGAGAGGTTAATATGGACGGTACGGAAAAAATCAGCCTGGAAGTTTTGGTGGACTTGGCTAAATCCCTGGAAAAGATAATTACTCAATTCCAGATAACCACATTAAAAAGATCTCTTGAAGCGTACAGTTCCCTTTTCAAAACAGAACAAATTATCGACGTAGCCATACTTGGCCAATTCAAAGCAGGAAAAAGCTCGTTCCTCAACAGTATCATAGGAAAACAGGTACTACCTGTTGGTGTCATTCCTGTGACAACTGCCATCACGAGACTTCAGTATGGAGCATCAGAAAGGGCCGTAGTTACCCACTATGATGGGAAAAAAACTCACATTTCCATCGAAGAAGTAGGCGAGTACAACTCAGAATCCAAAAATCCAAGCAATGAAAAAAACGTGGAAGTCATCGACATATACCTTCCCACTTTGAAAGAATACACAGGCTTACGTCTCGTAGATACTCCCGGTTTGGGTAGCGTCTTTCAATACCACAAGGCTACAGCAGAGAATTGGTTACCAGAAGTAGGCGCAGCTATTTTGGCGATAAGCGCTGATCGACCTCTCTCTGAACATGACCTCCAGCTAATAAGAGAGCTTGCGTCTTACACACCTCGTATAGTTCTTTTGCTTACCAAAGTTGACCTGCTGACCCCAGAACAGAGGGCAGAAGTTGTCTCATTCTTCAAGAATATTCTCCTTCGCGAACTCAACCAGGAATTTCCCATATACCTTTATTCTACAAAAATTGATACTGAGAAGCTAAAATCCCAGCTCGATGACGAACTCTTCAGAAAAATGGTTGCCAACAAAGGGCGAGAGTTCGCAGCGATTGCCCGTCACAAAGGGAAATCTATCGCCCTAAGTTGCCGCAAATACTTAGAAATAGCCCTTCAAACATCACAAAAGGCCGATGAAGAACGGGAACATTTAAAGAAGCTCATCTTTGACGAAAAGGTAAATTATGATCTCGTTCGAGAAGAGATGTTCATAATTACAAGGGAAGCACAGTCACAAACAAGGACACTAATAGCCAACTACCTTGCCCATTTTGAAGCACCCCTAGTAAAAAAAATCACACAGCAGATGAAAGAAGAAATGCCCAAATGGAGAGGAAATCTTTGGAGACTTACACGTACATACGAACAGTGGATTACTGATGTTATGAATAATGAGATCCAGCAGATCTCTCGTAAGGAACACAAACACTTCTTCGGAACACTTAAAAAGGCCCATGCAAGCCTTACCCGTTCCATTGAATCCTTTCGCCGCCTTCTAAACGACAACATCCAGAGGGTTTTGGGGGTCTCCCTCGGAGAGGTGGATTGGCAGCTGGAGATACCAGAGCCAGAACATCCAGATGTTCGTTTGCCCAGAACTTTCGCCTACCATCTTGATTTGCTTTGGTTTCTCATACCAATGTTCATATTTCGAGGTATTTTTGAGAAAAACTTCCTCAAGAAAATCCCCTGGGAGGTGGAAGTCAACCTATCCCGTCTTGCAGCCCAGTGGGAAACAAGAATAAACAAAGCTATTGAGACCATGCGGAATCAAGCACTCAGATACGTAGAAGAGGAACTTCATACTATTGAAACCTTGCTCGCTCAGGCCAGTGGACGAACACCAGAAATTCAAAAATATATCAGCGAACTTGATGAAAGTCTAACCCTACTAAATTGACGAATTTTCAACGCCGATGAGTACGTTCTTTTGCGGCAGTCAGGTGATGAAAATCGATCTGTTACCCCATATACTATGGGGAGCCCGCTTATACATCATGAATCGCCTCTGCCAATGTGGCGGATTTTGCTTCTACCGCCTGGAGGAACCAAACGGTTCAGATACTTACTATGCCATTGCCTCTCTCAAATTGTTAGGTATGGAATTTAGAGACCAAAACACTGTCATTTTTCTCAAAAACATGCAACATGATGATGGCTCATATGACAGCATTCAGTCCGCATTTTACTCCCTTGTGAGCCTTGACCTTCTACAGGAAAGACCGAAGAAATCGCCCGAAAATTACATAGACCAATGTCTGGAAAATTACACACTGAAAGTGGACAAACTGCCAGCTGATGTATCCTCTATATTTTATCAACTGAGACTACTCGTGGATCTTTACTGTCAATTTTTACAGAAAAAGAATAAGACAAAAGAAAAAGAGTTGTGTGAGTTGATCGCTAAGTTCCGTAATTCCGATGGAGGATTTGGATATCCTTACTCATCTATAACTGACACCGCCTATGCCCTCTATATACTAAAAACCCTCTCATGTATTGATGCATATAGAGACGTCGAACATTTTATCAGAACATGTGAAGATCCACTTTTCGGGTTTACCGAAGTTCCCGGATCCTCCCTTTCTTTCATTGAATACATCCATGCGGGACTCTGGGCTGAACAGCTGCTCGACATTCAGCCACGATTTGCATATGCCTGTATGGATTTCATCATCCACTGTCGCAGAAAGAACGGTGGTTTTTCCAGAGCGGGCGAAAGTGGCATTGCTACCCTGGAAAACACGTATCATGCGCTATCAGCATTACTTAAATTGAAAAGCCTATGCTCAAAATGAGCTTATGTTCNTCCCAAAATTTCTCTTTCATAAACGGTTGCAAAATAAGGTCAATATGACTATGGTCAACAAAAAGAGGTGATCTGATTTGGAAACAGTGGAATCCCAAAAAAAGTGCGTATTCTGCGAAATAGTAGCTGGAAAAGCACCTGCATATTTAGTTGCAGAAAGTGAACGTGCGATATGCATCCTAGACATACACCCATACACACAGGGGCACTGTCTTGTGGTTACCAAACGACATGTCCAGTGGTGGCACGAAATGACAGAAGAAGAAACAAACGATCTCTTTAACTTAGCCCGCATCGTGGCCAGAAAAATGATGAAAAAGTTAGACCCGGATTTCGTTTTTCTTTACGCCCGGGGAAGGAGAATACCCCATACCCACATTTTCTTAATCCCAACCTTCAGCGGTGATGTGCTTGACCGTTTCTTCAATGCTCTGGAAAATTTTCAAGAATCCCCGCAAAAACTGGCAGCATTAAAGAAACCCGAAGCCATGCAGGCCGCAATGGAGCTTCTGCGAGAAGATACCTAGTGAAGCCAGAATGAATACAGATAAAAAGAACATAACGGCATTCCTTATCATCTTGGGAATAATAACGGTCATCTTTATACTTTTGCTTCGTCCCTTCATCCTCCCAATGATCTGGGCCACTATAATTGTATCCATACTACAACCCTTCTATAGACACCTTTTAAAAAGAGATCTCACCCCGAATCAGGCGGCAATTATTATGGTAATCACAACCATAACGATTATAATCATTCCATTAGCAACACTGGGAAGTCTACTTCTGGCGGAATCCCTCAACCTCTACAACTCCCTGGAGATGGATGTAGGTGAGCTCCTAAACAGGATCAACGAAACTCTCTCAAAGGGGAAGACATACTTCCCCTTTTCCAGCCTCAAGGGTGACTTAACCTTCTTAAAGGTTCACCTTACGGAAATTTTGAAACACATCTCTAATTTCCTCTGGCAAAATTTGAAGAGTATTACACAAAATACCGTCATCTTTGTGGTTCAGTTCGCGATTATGATTTACACTCTGTTTTTTCTCTTCCGCGATGGCCAAAACATAAGGGAATGGATAATGCATCGCCTTCCCCTTAGTGAGCCTCAGGTAAAAATCCTTCACGATAGGTTCCGGGCGACTGCCCTCGCAACAATAAAGGTCACGTTAATTATCGGAGGAGTTCAGGGATTAATTGGATCCTTGTTATTCTTCGCTTTGAATATAAAGGGAGCTTTAACTTGGGGAGTACTCATGATGGGTACGTCTATCATTCCCGGAGTGGGAAGCTCCATAGTCTGGATACCCGCAGGAATCATCATGATCATTATGGGTCATCTGTGGAAAGGGCTTGCGATCCTAATCGTGGGATTTATGATTATCAGTATGATTGATAATATGCTCCGTCCTACACTCCTAGGCCAAGATGTTCAAATGCATCCTCTTCTGATCTTTCTTTCTACCCTCGGCGGTATAAACCTTTTCGGCCTGTCGGGATTCGTTTTAGGTCCCATTATTGCCTCTCTGTTCGTTACCTTCTGGAACATGTACACGGAAGTGTTCACTAGTGAAACCCTGCCACTTGGATAACCTCAACGGATTAGCGCACGCGTGCACCTATTTTGGGGGGGCGATCATACGTTACCAACGACAATCCCTCCACTGAATCAGTGGCAAGGAGCATACCCTGGGATTCAATTCCCATAAGCTTTGTGGGTTTCAGATTGGCCACCACCACTACAGTCTTTCCAATTAGCTCCTCGGGCGTGTAATCTTTGGCGATTCCGGCCACAATCTGCCTCTCTTCCCCGATATCAACCCTAAGTTTCACTAGTTTACTTGACTTTGGAATAGCCTCTGCCGCCACGATCCTTCCCACTCGAAGATCTATTTTCTCGAAATCCTCCATCGTGATCTCCCGGCTAGACGAAACATCCTGGGAAATTTCCTTATCTTGCGTTTCCCTTACAAACTCGACTCTTGGAAATAGCATTTCGATCTTCTGAACGGGTTTACCCGGCATGAGCCCACCCCAGTGATCCAACGTGGAGAATTGGGGAGGAACATTGACATCATCACCTATAGCCCCTCTGATCTTATCTGAAGCACCGGGCATAAAGGGCGATATCATAACCGCAATGACACGGAGGGATTCCAGAAGGTTGTATATCACCGTATTCAATCGTACCCTCTTTTCAGGATCTCTAGCTAAAACCCAGGGTTCACATTCCACAATATACTTATTGACCTGATTTATGAAATCCCATATGGCCATAAGGGCCTTGTGAAGGGTCAGATGTTCGAAGTTCTCCTCTATCTCTCCCTTCGTTCTCTTTACTCCTTCAATAAGAACCAAGTCTTCCTCTGTGGAAGCTGAGTGTTGCGGCACAACCCCCTCCCCAAATTTAACTGCCATTGTCAAAATGCGATTCACAAGATTTCCCAAATCATTTGCAAGATCAGAGTTGATTCGCTGAACAAAGGCCTCTTCACTGAAATTTGCATCTAGACCAAACACCATCTCCCGGAGAAGAAAATACCGAAAAGCATCCAAACCGTACTTATCTTTAAGATCGAGGGGTTTTACTACATTACCCAAACTCTTTGACATCTTACTCTGGTCTACATTCCAATACCCATGCACGTTAAGATGAGCAAAAGGCTGAATGCCTGCTGCTTTCAGCATCGTGGGCCAATAGATGCCATGGGGTTTCAGTATATCCTTCGCTATTAAATGTTGAGCTACTGGCCAAAAAGTATGGAATTTTTCACTATCGGGATATCCAATGCCGGACAGGTAGTTGATAAGTGCATCGAACCACACGTAAGTTACATAATTCTCATCAAAGGGGAGAGTAATTCCCCAGGTAAGACGGGATTTGGGACGTGAAATGCACAGATCTTCCAGTGGCTCTCTTAAAAAAGCTAGTACTTCGTTTCTGTACCTCTCCGGTCGGATGAAATCGGGATGTTTTTCAATATAATCGATGAGCCAGTCCTGATACTTGCTCATCTTAAAGAAATAATTGCTTTCCTTCCTGTACTCAGGGACCGTTTGATGATCGGGACATTTACCATCTATAAGTTCTTTCTCCTTATAGAACCTCTCACAACCAACACAGTAATGACCCTCGTAGTGACCAAAGTATATATCTCCCTTGTCGTATACTCTTTGCAGGATGTATTGCACTACTCTAACGTGATTTTCGTCTGTGGTTCGAATAAAATAATCATTAGTTACCTTAAGTTCCGGCCAAAGTGCCCTGAACTGAGCACTGATCATATCCGCATACTCTTTGGGGGACATCCCGGCCTTCGCCGCCGCCTCCGCAATTTTATCACCGTGCTCATCCGTTCCTGTAAGGAAAAAAGTCTTATAACCCGCAGAACGGTGATACCGCGCGAGAACATCCGCCACAATAGTGGTGTACGCATGCCCTATGTGAGGTGGCGCATTTACGTAATAAATAGGCGTTGTTATGTAATATGCCTTTTCCATATTTCACTCCTGATCTATTATCTCTGAAAAGGGTATAGCAACTTCTTTTCCGCTTTCTAAAGCCACAATGACCTCTTGAGTTAACACATTGTGCCTTGTAACTTTACCCTTACCGTGAAGAGTATTGATAACTTTACCACACTTGGGCAAAACACTCTTCAACTCTCTGTACACGTCATACTCATATCCTATACAACACATTAGTCTGCCACACAATCCCGATATCTTCTCCGGATTCAGCGAGAGACCTTGCTCCTTTGCCATTTTTACGGACACTCTATCAAGATTATTGAGGAACTGGGAACAACACACTTCCCTACCACAGTTACCTATACCCCTTAATATCCTTGCCTCTTGTCGGGTCCCAATCTGACGGAGTTCTATACGCATTTTAAATCTCTGGACCAGATCCTTAAGTAACTCCCTGAAATCCACCCTATTTTCTGCAGTAAAGTAAAAAATTATCCTCTGGCGATCGAAAAGGCATTCCACATCTACCACTTTCATTGGTAAAGAGTGGGCCCTAACCCTCTCCACAAAAAATTCCTTCGCTTCTTTTTCAAGTCTCTTATTTTCCTCAAGTCTTTGCAAATCTTCCTCCAGTGCTTTCCTCACCTTTACGCCATCCATGAAAGGCACTTCACCATTACAGGGAACATACTGAAAAGTAACCTCGCCCAGCGAAATACCTTCTTCAGTTTCCACCACTACTAAATCCCGGGATTTCAAATTCCCCTTTGGCACAGCAATCAGGTTATTCTTTCCATCCCGCCAGTATCGGATAGCCACAACTTCTTCTGCCATATATAACCATTTGCAAAAAACTTTTTAGACCTCACTGAGAAAGTAGTCTAAATACAGTATATTCCAAAGTCAACGTTTTGTTGGCATTCATTTCTAGTTTGTAAAGAGACTCGTCCAGAATATCAACGCACCGTAAAAGCCCATCTATCCCAAATCTCCGCCCTAGCAAAACTGCTACATCCTCCCTATCGGGGAAACATAACATTTCTCGTTCTCCAAGTTCACAGAAAACCAGCGCATCACGAAAACACATCTTCAGTATATTGAGCGACTCCAAAACATCTACATCCTCTCGGTTTAAATAGGCAACAAAGGGAATTGTCCCTCTTGAATTCCTCTGTATCGCTTCCAACATGGTTTCAAAAAGTTCATCTCTCTTGAGTAAATACTCACTTTTGAGTAGTTTTACAGCTCGAGAGATACTTCCCCCTGAAGCGGCCGCTATAACCAGCGCAATATCCTCTTCGATTTTATACGTGTCTCGCAAATAGGAAGCAACCTCTGCCTTCGACAAAGGGCCAAAACTCACTCGTTGACAGCGAGAAATCACAGTTTGTGGAATTTGACCGAATCTAGATGTAATGAGTACAATCCTGGTGGATGGAGCCGGCTCCTCTAATGTTTTAAGAAGAGCATTCGCTGCGGGTAGATTCATTCGCTCAGCATCGGAAATAATTACTACCCTCTGGTTCCCCTCAACAGGGCGAACACACAATGATTCTGTTAAAGATCTTACTGCCTGAATCCTTATCTGCCCACTTTCGGGACCAATAAAAAGTACATCAGGATGCAACCCCTGCTGGATCCTGCGACAGGAAAGACATATCCCACACCCCTCACCGTCATCCACATCTCTGCACAGTAAAGCTTGTGCAAAGGCTATCGCGCATTTACACTTACCCACACCATCTATGCCGTAGAAGAGATAGGCATGAGATACACGGCCACTTTTAACGGCCATTTTAAGCATCTGGATCTGTCTTCTATGTCCGTAAATGTGACTATAGGACATACCCCCTTGTTTTAAGCAGGGAAATCAGTTCCCTCCACACGATAGATGCCACATCATCAATAGAGCCTCTGGCGTCTATTACCCTAATACGCCGAGGATTTTTTCTAGCCTGGGCAAGATAACCTTCTCTCACTCGGTTATGAAATTCCACACCTTCTCGTTCAAAACTATCTCTCTTTTGCTGACCTTTACCACGCATACTACGAAGAGCAATTCTGGAGAATCCCACTTCCACTTCCACATCCAACAGGAAAGTACAATCAGGCTCAAGTGTGCCCGTAGCTAAATTGTTTATCAACCACACCGTCTCTTCCTGTATACCTCTGCCCCATCCCTGATACGCAAGAGAAGAATCAAAAAAACGATCGCAGAGAACAATCTTTCCTTCTGCCAGTGCAGGCATAATCACATTTTTTACATGTTCCACTCGGGCAGCCCCAAAAAGCATAAGCTCTGTTTCTGGAGCCATAGCAGCACCCCTAAGCAACACTCTCCTCAAAAGCCTACCCAATTGGGTACCGCCCGGCTCTTCTGTGCGAACAACGGGAAGATAGAGAGACCGTAGACGTTTTTCCGCTATGCGTATCTGGGTTGTTTTCCCACATCCCTCAATACCTTCAAATGTAATAAATACACCCATCAAAAGAACAACTCCAATTCCAATTATTTAGAGATGCAGGAAAACTGCTTTACGTGAAGTTAATTGCTGTTCCCAGGAATTATAGCTTCCACGGGGCATTCCTCTGTGCAGGCACCACAGTCAGTACAGAGATCAACACTTATTTCGTATTTTTTATCCCCCTCACTAATTGCCCCTACCGGACAAACTCCTTCACATGTCCCACAAGAAATACAATCATCTGTTATTACATATGCCATCGTGCAACCTCCATAAATTGATCTAATATCCCCGTTAACTCGTGCTTTAGCAGGCAACTACAGTCTTTACCTCTGGGATCTCCTGGCGGAGATACCGTTCGATACCATTTTTAAGAGTCATTCTTGCAAAAGGACATCCATGACACGATCCCAGTAACCGGACAGTGACAATTCCATCTTCGCTCACATCGACAAGTTCCACATCGCCACCATCACGCTGCAACTGGGGCCTTATTTTTTCTAGAACTGCCTCAACCTTACCTTTCATTATTCACACCTCTTCAATGGGGCATTTCTGATAACATCTTATCTATAACCTTCCGCGCTACATCCTTCAAATCTGGTTTAAAAAAAGAATAGCTCTCATCTTCAAAATGTCCGGCACGCCACATAATTTTACCAGTTTCCACCTCTACCAGTTTCATACCTAACCCTACTTTTGCCACCTTCTTATCACCTTCTTTTGTGTAAAGCCAATAGTCAATATTAGCTATAAGAATGGCATCCGCCTTTGTTATCATCCCAATCTTTCTGCTAAGTTCAGGATCAGAGTAATTAACGGTTTTGAGTTTCACCATGTAATCCATAACGGCTTTCCGAAGTTCATCATTAGCAGAAAGCATCGATTTCAATGTATCTCCCGCATAAACCTCCCGAAACTGCTTCTTACCCACCACTGCCCCCGCCAGAACCATATCAATCACCCCGCGCGCTTCCTCATACGTCCCCACATCAACGGGCAAAACTGCAAGCCTCTGAGGATGGAAATCCTTTGCTGCCGGATCCACCTGGGAGTACCGTATACCACCACAGGCAAAGACAAAAAGAGCCAAACCCAAAATGACAACCTTATTGATCCTTTTCATTTTTTTTACCCTCCTTTAACATAACCCTCCATGAGAGCCCACAGACCCGTAAAAAAACCCGTTAAAATGTATCCCGTCTCCAAAAGGCCATTGACCGTCAAACTAAAGAAGGTGCGTTTTTTAGCACAAAAAAAGAAACAAATCCATAAATAAAAAAAAACCAAACTGGCCACACCAAGCATCATGACTTTTGCCAACCCAGAACACACCCCTATTGTAAATAAACCCAGCAAAAAAAATGTCAGTCCCTGTATCAGTTTTTTCGCTCTGTAAGATCCTAAAATCACAGGGATCGTTTCTCTACCCATGAATTTATCATTCTGCAAATCTAAGATATCTGTCATTGTGAAACGTATAAAAACAAGTCCCGAAAGGAAAAGAAAAGTGAAAATCATAGAAGCCGTCCATGTGGGACCATTCTGCCACTGCGGTACTACAGTGGTCACAATACCCCAGGCAGTAGCTAAACACACATTTTTTGATCCAGGAATCTCTCTAATACTGCGAAATCGCAAACCTTTTGGAAATAAAGGGATGTTGTAAAGGACACTGAGACAGAGCATTGTAGATATGAGTGCAAGAACCCACAAACCACTCAGATATGCGAACACAAGAGAAAACACCGACGCCAATATTGCCAGAGCCAAATACAATGATTGGTAACGGGCAACGGACTGTTCTCTGAACGAACCTACAACAACTCCTGTTCTATAATTTACAATCCTGTTCAGGGTATGCGTGGCAAAAACGAAAAAAGAAGCCGTTAGTATTGATAAACTATGTATAGGTATACCCTGCATTAAAGCAGCAGCAAAGCTAAGTACCCCTGCTCCTATCGCTGCATATATATCCGTAACAATCGCTCCGGTCCATAGCTTATGAATCCATGGAAATCTCCCTTTCTTTAACCTTTGAACGTTCGTAACTCTTTCAACAACTCTGTCAATAATCCAATTCGGCGTGGACGCACCCGCAGATATTCCAATATTCTCAAAACGACTTATGGCTTCCTCATCTAGTTCCTCAGGCGACTCAACGTGAAATGTAAGTGCCCCGTGAGACGCTGCAAGGGCTGCTAATCTTCTTGTATTGGCACTGTTTTTCCCTCCCACTATCACCATTGCATCCATCTTTTGGGCCAGATCCCTTACCTCACGTTGTCTCTTCTCTGTAGAATCGCATATAGTATTGTAAATAAGTGCATCCGGAAAGCGCCGCTTTACTCTTTCAGCAATCAAACTGAACAGCTCCCCATCCTGAGTGGTTTGAGCAACAACGCAGACCTTGGGTAAATCTCCAAGTATATCTATATTTTTTGGGTCATTCACCACAATGCCCTTACCCTCAGCAAATCCCAAAAGACCATTCACTTCCGGGTGATCCCTGTCCCCGACGATCATGATCCAGTAACCCTTCTCGACGTGTTTTTTTATGATGTTTTGAACCTTACTAACACGTGGGCATGTGGCATCTATAATCCGAAATCCTTTATCCAGTATCCTTTTTCTTTCCTCCGGTGAAATTCCGTGCGCCCTTATTATTACAAGAGCCTTTCCATTTACGCTTTCAAGCTCATCCAGGGATGTTATGGGTATTATGCCCCTTTTCCTTAGGAGATTCACCGTCTGTGGGTTATGTATAAGGGGACCGTAGGTAAATACCCGTTCCCCGCTCTTCTTCAAAGCAACAGCAAGGACAATGTCAACTGCTCTTTTTACACCCATACAGAACCCAGCTGTCTCCGCCAGCTTAACACCCATCCTTCAAGTCCCTTTTCTCGAAAAGAAGAAAAAACTCCTGGTTACCCGCTGGGCCCTTAATCGGTGAAGGGCAACTCCCCAAACACAAAAGACCAAGTTTGCCACAAAAAACAATCATATCGTTCAAAACTTCCTGCAATAGAGCGGGATCTCTAACAACTCCCCCCTTGCCCACCTTTCCCTTTCCAACCTCGAACTGAGGTTTCACAAGGGCAAGGATCTTGGTTCCTCCACCAATAAAACGACATATGGAGGGAATCACAAGCTTTAAAGAGATGAAAGAAACGTCAATTGTCACAAGATCTAGAGGTTCCTCAATATCTCTTCCATCGTAAAACCTAATATTTATCCTGTCCAAAACAACAACACGAGGGTCTATCCTCAAAGACCAGGCAAGCTGACCATAACCCACATCCAAGGCATACACCTTTCTTGCACCCGCCCTGAGTAAACAGTCGGTGAAACCACCTGTAGATGCGCCTACATCAAGTACCACCCACCCATCAATCTCGAGATTGAACGACTCCAAGGCCCCTTTTAATTTCAAACCACCCCTGCTCACGTAAACATTTTCCTTCCCAAAAATACGCACTGGAGCATCCACTGAAACCAGGACACCTGCCTTATCCATACGTTGCTCTCCAACAAACACACAACCGGCAAGAATCAAAGCTCGGGCCTTCTCCCTGCTAGAAACCAACTTCCTCTCTACCAATAACCTGTCAAGACGGATCTTCTCCATTATCGACTTACAATAAGACGAACAGCATTAGCTATGCCATTTTCATCCAAACCGTAGGCGCTCCGCAGTTCCTTCTGCGTAGCATGCTCCACAAAGCAGTCGGGAATGCCGATCCGTAAAACCCTGCAATCGAAAATACCCTTTTCTGCCAGCAGTTCCAAAAGGGCACTTCCAAAACCACCCATCAAGGTATTTTCCTCCACGGTTACAATTTTTTTCGTCTTTTCAGCAATCTGACAGATAAGGTTCTCATCCAGGGGTTTAACAAAACGGGCATTCACTACACAGACAGACAAACCCTCCTTCTCAAGTACCTCAGCGGCAAGTAGAGCTGGTTGTACTGTGCTCCCTATAGCAAGAATAGCAGCATCATTTCCTTCCCGAAGGACTTCTCCTTTACCGATGGGCAAAATATCCAGTTCATCGTCCATGGGTACGCCCACAGCCTTCCCTCTTGGGTACCTCACAGCCACCGGGCCATGGTACTCCACCGCGGTTTTCAGCATGTGCCGAAGTTCATTTTCGTCTTTGGGTGACATAACAACCATATTTGGTATACTCCTTAGGTATGTAAGATCAAACAACCCCTGATGCGTAGCTCCGTCCTCACCAACAAACCCGGCCCTATCTATGACAAAAACCACGTGAAGTTCCTGAAGGCAAACATCATGAATGATAGAATCGTAGGCCCTTTGTAAAAACGTGGAGTATACTGCCACAATGGGAATATAACCACCCGCCGCCAACCCGGCGGCGAAAGTAACACTGTGCTGCTCAGCTATTCCAACGTCAAAAAATCTATCAGGAAACTCGTGTGCAAAGGAATTGAGCCCTGTGCCATCACACATTGCCGCTGTTATGGCAACTATGCGCCTGTTTTCTCTAGCGAGATGCACAATGGTACTTCCGAAAACCTCCGTATAGGTCGGAACGTTAATATCGTTCTCTTGAACAACAGGTTCTCCCGTTTCAACATCGAATGGCCCTGTGCTGTGGTACTTCCTTGGTTGCTCCTCAGCATAACGGTACCCTTTACCCTTTTTTGTAAGAACATGGAGAAGCACAGGACCTGTGAGCTCTTTGATGTTTGACATTGTATCGATCAGATAGTCCAGTCTATGCCCCTGTATGGGTCCCACATAGGTAAATCCCAAATCCTCAAAAAGGGCCCCGGGTAAAATCAACGCTTTCAACGTCTCTTCCAACTGGCGGGAAAATCGAATCATGTACTCACCGATAGAAGGAATATTCCGGAAGAGAGACTTGATCTCCGCCTTCAATTTCCTCATTGCATGACCTGTCATGATCCTGTTTAGATATGCTGAAAGTGCTCCCACATTCTGCGATATGGACATTTCGTTGTCATTTAAGATTATGATGATATCCTCTTTTCTGTACCCCGCCCAATTGAGTCCCTCAAAAGCCAAACCGGCTGTCAAGGAGCCATCCCCAATAATAACTACAATCTTGTGACTATCCCCTGAGAGACGCCTAGCCTCCGCCATACCCGTAGCCACAGAAATGGAATTACCACTGTGTCCCATATCAAACGTGTCATAGATGCTCTCCCTCTTCTTTGGAAAACCACACACTCCTCCTCGCTGCCGCAGAGTGCAAAAACGATCCCTCCGTCCAGTGATTATCTTATGAGCATAACTCTGATGCCCAACATCCCAAAGGACCTTGTCTCTTGGGGTATCAAAAACCTTATGGACAGCCAGCGTAAGCTCCACCACTCCCAAGGATGATGCTAAATGGCCTCCCGTAGCGGAGACAGTCTTTAAGATAAAATGTCTCACTTCTTCCGCGAGCTGATTCAATTCACGAAGATCAAGACCTCTAATATCTGCAGGGTCATTTACCATTTCCAATATCGAGGCCATTTTCAGTAACACCTTTCCATGACAAAAAAAGCAATCGCCCTCAGTATATCCGCTTGAGCGTCCATATTTTCAAGGGATACCAACGCCCTTTCCACACTCACCCGCAGACATTTATTCGCCTCTTCCAGTCCCAAGATTGAAGGATAGGTTGCCTTTCCCAAACGTGCATCGCTTCCTGTTCCTTTACCCATAGTGGAACTATCCCCTGTAACGTTCAGTATATCGTCGGCAATCTGGAAAGCCAAACCTAAATGTTCACCGTAGGATGAGAGACTGTCAATAACCAACTCATCAACATCGTAAAAAAGGGCCCCCGCTAGAAGAGAAGCACGTATAAGAGCACCTGTTTTTCGTTTATGCATATCCTTAAGGGTCGCCTCATCAATACGCTTTCCCGTGGATAAAACATCTATGGTCTGCCCACCAACCATACCCTGATGACCTGCAGCACTAGAGATCTCCTTTATGATACGAAGCATGTTTTCTGGACGTGTTGCCCCAAAACAAGAGGATAGTAAATTGAAAGCCAAGGTTAGAAGGGCATCTCCTGCAAGAATTGCCACTGCCTCACCAAAGACACGATGATTAGTGGGCATTCCCCTCCGGAAATCATCGTTATCCATGGAGGGTAGGTCATCATGAATAAGGGAATAGGTGTGTATGCATTCTAAAGCGCACGCTACAGGTAACACCTCCTCGCCCCTGCCACCCACTACCTCTGCAGAAGCTATGCACAGTATGGGCCTCAACCTCTTCCCCCCTGCAAACATACTGTAGCGCATTGCTCTGGAAAGAACAGTGGGATCCATATCCTCGGGAGGAAGGATCTTATCGAGAGCTTCGTCTATCATCCCCTTCTTTTCGGAGAAATAAGACGAAATATCTATGTTAACCCTCTTTTTCACTCTCTTCCTCTCCACCAGTCAAAGGCACAGTGAATATCTCACCGCTCTCACTGCTTATAAGCATATCAATGCGCTTCTGGGCATCTTCGAGTTTTTTAGCACAGAAGCGAGCCAGTTTTATCCCTTCTTCAAAAGCCTTAAGAGATTCTTCCAAGGTCATTTCTCCCCTCTCCAACCGGTGCACTATCTCTTCCAAACGACTCAATGCATCTTCAAATTTTTCCTTGGCCATATACTACCTCAATCATTGGTCAGGATATACACAAGTCACACCCGCATCAAATTTGCCTCTCGCAACACTTACAGTGATCTCGTCTCCTGCTTGTAACAAGGCCGCATCCTTTACAATCATTCCTTCAGGTAATTTGAACACAACCGCATAGCCTCTATCCAGCACTCCCAGAGGACTCAGGGCATTTAACTTAGCCATTGTTGTACAAAAAATACTCTTTTTTTCCTCAACAAACCTCTGAATTTGCATTTCCAATGCGCTCTTCAATGCCGCAGCCTTGAGTGCCTTCTTTTGAACATAATAAATAGGGTTATTTTTAGCCAGAATACTTTCTGCACTGTGTATAAGTTTACGGTATTCAGACATTCTGTTTAACATCGTTCCCAACAAACGTTCTCTTTTCGCCTCCAGATCCAGACGAAAAGGTATGAGGATCCGTTCCGCTACTGTGAGGCGTCTCTGAACATCCTTCACCCGCTTTTCTGTAGCCTGCATAAACCTCCGCTGACTCTGGAGGAGACGCCAGTAAAGACTCGCTGTGTTCTCCAGCAGTGCTGCGCGATCGGGAAAAACTAGCTCCGCCGCAGCCGAGGGGGTCGGCACTCTTAGATCGGCTACGAAATCCGCGATTGTGAAATCCGTTTCGTGACCAATAGCAGAAACAACCGGTATACTAGAATCAAAAATAGCCCGAGCAACCATCTCTGTATTAAAAGGATAGAGATCTTCAAGGGATCCGCCTCCCCGGGCCATGATTATAACATCAACTAGTTTAGTCCTGTTGAAATCCCTCAGGGCCTTAACTATCTCCAGTGGAGACTCCTCCCCTTGAACCCGCACCGGTGCAATCAATATGGGAATGGAGGGGAAACGTCGGGCAGCAATATTCAATATATCCCTTATAACTGCCCCTGTAGGAGATGTAATAATTCCCACTGCTTCCGGCAGAAACGGGATCTTTTTCTTATGCACTGGATCAAAAAGTCCTTCCTTCCTCAATTTTTCCTTGAGCTGTTCAAAAGCCTTCTGAAGTGCACCTATACCCCTCAGTTCAATCCTATCCACAATCAGTTGATACTCGCCTCGGGGAGCGTAAACAGATAGGCGGCATCTGCACAACACATGCATCCCCTCTTTCAATTCCAAATCTCCTACACCCCTAAACAACAAGCTCTTTAGTGTCCTGTACTGGAAACACACAGCCCTAATCTGACTCTGCTCATCCTTCAGGGTAAAGTAAAGATGTCCCGATGAGGGCAAACGCACATTAGAGATCTCTCCCTCCACCCAAAGGAGATCGAAACAGTCTTCCAGGAGATTTTTGATTCTCTCATTAAGCTCGGTTACAGTCCAGATCTCCATAATAAAGGGGCGTATCAAAATTCCTCTATCATTTCAAGCATGTTTAAAACCTCTAGTTGACAAGATACTACATTATGTACTAAACAGACAACGACTTTACTCGTAAGAGGTATTCGTGAATAAAAGGGATCTGCTTAACAAACCGGTACAACACGTAGATATAACAACGTACGACGCTACACCTATAGTGGAAGCGATGAGACACATGTCTTTCACTGCCCGAGATGTCGCCGAAGCCACCGACATTTACGAACGAATGCTGAATGACCCAGAATGCGTAATCATACTGACACTCGCAGGTAGTACTTCAGCCGCAGGGTGCATGAAGATATATGCGGACATGATCAAATACAAAATGGTAGACGTAGTAGTAGCAACGGGAGCGTCCATTGTAGACATGGATTTCTTTGAAGCTCTCGGGTTTCGCCACTACCAGGGAACACCTCATGCAAACGATAGACTGTTACGATCTCTCTATATAGACCGCATCTACGATACTTACATAGATGAGGAAGAACTCCAGATCTGCGACCACACTGTTTGCAAAATAGCCGACAGCCTTCCACCCGGTGTATATTCCTCCAGAGAATTCATCAGAGAGATGGGGAGATATCTTAAAGATCACGCTCAAAAAAAGGGATCCCTCGTGGAATTGGCGTATGACTATGATGTCCCTATCTTCTGCCCAGCATTATCCGACAGCAGTGCTGGTNTTGGTCTTGTCCTCCACCAGGTTAAAAATCCAAACGCGCATGTGTCTATAGATTCCGTAAAGGATTTCAGAGAGTTAACTCAGATTAAAATCGAAGCGCGCACTACAGGTCTATTTATGATAGGCGGGGGTGTCCCCAAAAACTTCGCCCAGGATACAGTTATATGCGCCGAAATACTCGGAAAGGATGTCCCCATGCATAAGTACGCCATTCAGATAACGGTAGCAGACGTGAGAGACGGAGGCTGTTCTGGATCCACACTGAAGGAGGCAACGTCGTGGGGCAAAGTTGAAGGATCATTTGAGAAGATGGTTTACGCTGAAGCTACATCTGTCCTCCCCCTAATTGTAAGTTATCTGTACCATAGAGGTAGCTGGAAAAAAAGGAAGAGATTGAGACTTGCAAACCTATTCACCACATAAAAAAACACCGCTATCAGCGGTGTAACCTTTAGTCTTGGTGGAGATGAGGGGGATCGAACCCCTAACCTCCGCATTGCGAACGCGGCGCTCTCCCATTTGAGCTACATCCCCGTGACTTTCCATGTAACCTATTTCCTCCTTTCGTGTCAAGATACTTCTTGTCCTTCTCCTTGACATTCCCCTTCAATATGGCCTATAAACTTTCACTAATTTCACAGTCAGTTACACAAACGGAGGTGGGGGATGGCTAAAATAGATGCCTTTTTCCAGTTAATGCACGAAGAGGGAGCATCTGACCTCCACCTGGTCAGCGGTCAACAGCCTGCTATGAGAATCAGGGGAGAGATCGAGAGGATCAAGTACAACGTTCTGGAAAACGATGAACTCAAAGCAATGCTCTATGAAATTACACCGGAGCACAAAATCAAACAATTCGAGGAAACAGGAGATGTGGATTTTGCTTATGAAATACCTGGTTTGGGAAGATACCGCGCAAACTTCTTTATGCAGAAATGGGGGTGTGCTGCTGTATTCCGTGTAATCCCGAGTGAAATACTCACTGTTGAGCAACTCGGCCTACCCCCTGTAGTAGCTCGACTCGCCTCCTTACCCAGGGGACTCGTTCTTGTAACGGGACCTACAGGCAGTGGAAAATCCACCACCCTTGCTGCCATAATTGACGAGGCAAATCGAACACGTAAGGATCACATTATAACCATTGAAGACCCCATTGAATTTGTTCATCATAGTAAATCCTGCATTGTAAATCATAGGGAGGTAGGGCTACATACCAAGAGTTTTTCCGCGGCTTTGAGGGGCGCTTTGAGAGAAGACCCAGATATTATTCTGGTTGGAGAAATGAGAGATTTAGAAACCATAAGACTGGCTGTAGAGGCGGCATCTACTGGACACCTCGTGTTCAGTACGTTACATACCACAAGTGCTGCTAAAACGGTGGACAGAATAATTGAAGTGTTCCCCGCTAATGAACAGGCCCAGATCCGTTCGACTCTGGCTGACGGAATACGTGCTGTAATTTCCCAGGTGCTCTTCCGAAGGATAGACAAAAAGGGGCGCTGTGCAGCGTTGGAAATCTTGATTGCCACCCCCGCAGTTCGTAGTCTTATCCGTGAGGCAAAAACCCATCAGATTCCCTCGATGATTCAGACAGGCAAAAAGTACGGTATGCAGCTTTTGGATGACGCTATATATGATCTTCTGATGAAAGGTTGGATAAGTGCTGACGAGGCATACGCCAAAGCCAATGACAAAAATCGCTTCCGCCAGTTCCTGAAAGCACCGCCCACAGACTTCACAGAAGCATAACGGAGGGATTCCATGAGAATCCAAGAAATAGACTACATTCTTAACAAAATGTTGGATGCGTACGACGATGTGTCTGATTTGAATATTACGGTTGGGAAACCCTTTCAGGTAGAATCGGCAGGGGAGCTCAAAGAGGTAATCATGGATCCACCCTTCGCTAAGTTAACTCCGTTTCAGACAGAGATATTCGCCCTTAATCTCATAAATCAGGATCGCCGATTGATCGAAACACTACTGAGAGAGGGTTCCTGCGATACTTCCTACGAACTGCCAGGAAAAGCGAGGTTTCGGGTCAATATCTTTTCCCAACGTGGCAACTATTCCATAGTGTTGAGGAAATTACCGACAAAAATACCTACGTGTGCCGAGCTTAATCTCCCTGAGGCTTTCTACAGAATGGCCGAAGAAAAAAACGGAATAATTCTTGTCACCGGTGCGACGGGTAGCGGTAAGTCTACCTCATTGGCTGCTATCCTGAACGAAATTAATGAAAAAAAAGCCGTCCATATTATAACTCTTGAGGATCCTGTGGAGTTTTCCCATCCCCACAAAAAAGCCACTTTCAATCAGCGAGAACTGGGAAAAGACTTCGACACGTTCGCCAACGGTTTAAGGGCCGCTCTCCGACAGTCACCTAAGGTAATACTCGTAGGTGAGATGAGGGATAGAGAAACAGTGGAAATAGGCCTTTCCGCCGCGGAAACTGGACATCTCGTCCTGAGCACACTGCATACCGTGGATGCGGGTCAAACGATAAACCGCATACTGGGCATGTTCCCCCCTGAGGAGGAGAAACAGATTCGCGTTCGATTAGCCGACACGATACGCTGGGTAGTTTGTCAGCGTCTCTTACCCAAGGTGGGAGGGGGAAGAGTGGCGGCTTTTGAAATCATGGGAATGAACATCCGCGTAAAGGATACAATACTCAATGGTGAGTCGGAAGGAAAAACCTTCTACGAAATTATGCAGGCCAGTCGTGCATTTGGTATGATGACATTCGACGATTCCATCCTCGAATTGTACGAAAAAGGTCTCATAACTGAAGAGACTGCACGGGCATACGCCTCCAACAAAAGCGTTGTGGGTAGAGGGATCGATGCCATTAAAAGTGCGGCAGGGAAAGCGACAACCGACATTGGCAAGCTCACTATCGACAGAGACTACGGAAAACCAGGGAGAGCCGGATTTGAAAGGAGATGATAACTTATGGAGAATAGCGAAGATATCCTCACTGAAGTGACGAGAAGTGTGTATGACGCAGAGGACATACCCTTTGAATTCCTGGAAGAAGGAGTAGAAACCGCCCTCATATGTGTTTCAGAACCATCCCAAAGGGTACAAATATCGAACGTTCTTAAAGAAATGGGATACAGAGTATATGAAGCACTTAACACTCGAGATGCTTTGAAGAAAACCCGTTTTCACACTTACGACCTCGTTATCATAGATGAAAAATTCGATTCAAAAGACCAAGATACTAATGAACTTCACACATATTTCAGCTTTCTCCCCATGAGCACAAGAAGAAAGATGTTCGTTGTGCTCATATCAGATAGTTTCCGCACCATGGACAACATGGCGGCTTTCAACAGAAGTGTTAATCTCATCGTAAACAGAAAAAATATTCAGGATTTCGCAGCGATCCTAAAAAAAGCAACAGCGGACCACCATGCTTTTTACCATGTATTTAATGATACCCTGAAAAAAATAGGGAAGTTTTGAATATTTAAAGGAGAATTACAATGCAACGAAAGATCAAATCCATCCATGCCATGGAGATACTCGATTCCCGGGGAAACCCCACTATTAAGACAACCGTAGTACTGGACAACGGTATAATGGCTTCAGCGTCAGCGCCTTCCGGAGCCTCCACAGGAGAACATGAAGCTGTGGAGCTCAGAGATGGAGGAAGAACACGCTATTTTGGGAAAGGTGTTCTGAAAGCAGTGGCTCAGGTAAACGAAGTGATTGCGCCTATCCTCATTGACATGGACCCCACAAAGCAAGCTGAGATTGACCGCCTCATGATCCGTCTTGATGGAACTCCCGGAAAGAGTAAATTAGGAGCAAACGCCATCGTTAGTGTTTCTATGGCGGTAGCTCGCGCTGCTGCCCTCGCAGCTGACATACCCCTTTACGCCTATATGGGTGGTTTTGGTGCCTTACGTCTGCCCGTTCCTATGATGAACATCCTAAACGGTGGAATGCATGCGAATAACAATCTGGATTTTCAAGAATTTATGGTCATGCCCATAGGGGCTCCAACATACGCCGAGGCGCTACGCTACGGTGTGGAAACATTTCACACTCTGAAAAAGATTCTAAGCGAAAAGGGATATGTCACTTCCGTTGGTGACGAAGGTGGGTTTGCCCCCAACTTAAAGAGCAACGAGGAGGCATGTGAGCTATTGATTATGGCGATTGAAAAGGCAGGGTACAAACCAGGTGAAGACATAGCCATTGCCTTAGACGTCGCGGCCAGCTCTTTCTACAAAAAGGGCGTTTACCATCTATCCCGTTCAGGTCAGGGTAAGAAAAGTACAGACGAAATGATTGCCCTGTATGAAAAATGGATCCATAAGTATCCCATTGTTTCTATCGAAGACGGTTTGTCTGAGAAGGACTGGAAAGGTTTCAAAAAGATGACATCCATCCTCGGCAAAAAAGTCCAAATAGTAGGAGATGATCTATTCGTAACAAATCCAAAATTCATAGAACGGGGTATTGAGGAAAAAACTGCAAATGCAGTTCTCATAAAATTCAATCAAATAGGAACTGTGACAGAAACAATGGAAGCCATCAACCTATGTCATCGGTCTGGTTGGAACTACATCATATCGCACAGATCCGGGGAAACAGAGGATACATTCCTGGCAGACTTTGCCGTTGCTATGGGAAGCGGTCAGATAAAAGCAGGTTCACCCTGTCGGGGTGAACGGACAGCTAAGTACAACCGTCTTTTAGAGATCGAAACGGAACTAGGGAGGGCAGCAAAATTTTGTAACCCTTTTAAGAAGGAATGATTTAGACAATCGGAGGGGTCCGATGAAAATCAACATGCCCATAAAGTTCCATGGAAATTACGTGGTTATAATCAAAACGGGAGACAAGGAAGACAGGGAGAGGTGTCAAAAACTCACAGTGAGGGAGCTTACAGCTGAAGAAATAGAATTAGCCTATCGCGATGCGCCACAGGGAGAAAGACCAACCCATCAGGTAACATTTTACGACTTCGGCTGCAAACGAATCATCGAAGGTACAATAAAAGACAACACAGAAGATAGATTGTCCTTTGTGGTCAAAGACAAAGAGTATATATTCACACCGTTTGTTCCTCGGTCGCAGAAAACATCGTAGTTTTTTAAATAATGAAACTTCCCCGTCTGAAAGGAAAACTGCCATTTCGCATAGGAACAACCTCTTACATAATACCAGCGGATGTGGCCGCAAATATATGTCTTCTGGGATCCTTTGTAGATGAAATAGAACTGGTTCTATACGAAGGATTTCTCCCCTCAAGGGAGGAAGTACTCCTATGGGGATCTTTGAAAAGAGAATACAATCTTCAAATTAACGTACATCTGCCCATGGCCATTCCCCTTGGCGATCCTGATTTCAAACTGCGTCGGAAAGGTTGCGACAAGATGCTTCAGTTTATGGAACGCCTAAATCCTCTTGAACCCACAACCTATATCCTCCATCTCGAACAAAATGGAAATAGAGACACAGGCAATGAGATTCGAAATGAGTGGATAAACTGTCTCAGAGACTCACTCAACGTATTGAGAGAAAGAGGTATGAACCCTGATAAATGTGCCGTGGAAAATCTGAACTACCCTTTAAGCTGGATTGAAGACCTTATAAACGATTTTCATCTAAAAGTCTGTTTGGACACGGGGCATCTTCTCTTGCAGGGTGCAAATCTCCACTACCACTTTGAAAAATACAGGGATAAAATAATTATGATTCACCTCCACGGGTTGTCCGGTGGCTTGGACCACAGCTCCATAACGGATGTTTCAGAAACAGCATGGAAAGATATATGCGGTTTCTTAGAAAACTATTTTTACGGTGTCTCTTTAGAGGTGTTTTCCCTAGAGGATCTTAGATCATCCTTAGAGAAACTGAAGAGAGCTTTTCCATGGGTAGAATAACGCTAGTTACGGGTGGTAGTAGAAGTGGTAAAAGTTCCTTTGCACAAAAACTGGCAGAAGAAACGTCCGAGGAGAGATTTTATATAGCCACGGCACCAGTTACGGACCATGAAATGGCCAACCGTATAGAACTTCACAAAAAAGAGAGACTGGCTGGCAATTGGCAAACCATTGAAGAAGAACTTCGCCTAAAAGATGCGTTGCAGAGCATACCAGAAAATGCCGTTGTGATAATTGACTGTCTAACACTTTGGGTTAATAATCTCCTCTACGATGCGGGGAAAAGAGGAGTAACCCTTACAGAGGAAGACATAAGCGAAAAATGCCACTCTCTGAGCACGACAGCGAAAAAAAGAACAGGGGATGTTATTTTCGTAACCAACGAGGTGGGAATGGGTATAGTACCTGAAAATGAAATCGCAAGAAGATTCCGCGATCTGACAGGGCGTTGCAATCAGGTAGTAGCGAAGACAGCGGATCATGTGATCCTTATGGTGTGCGGGATTCCCACCACCATAAAATGATGAATGGACTTTTCGGAGAATGTTGTTGTTGGAAGATACTGTAAACCGAATAACCCCACAGGATGGCCAGATTCGGCAACTTGCTACAAAAAAATTGGAGCAACTCACAATGCCGTACTGGGCCTTAGGACGCCTAATGGATCTAGCTGTGGAACTGGCTGGTATCACAGGTCGAATTCCCCCTCCCGTAAAGAGAAAAACCGTGATAGTAATGGCAGCAGATCATGGGGTTGTGTGGCGTGGTGTAAGTAAGTACCCTCAGGCAGTCACACTGCAGATGTTGCACAATTTTGTAAATGGGCGGGCGGCGATAAACGCAATCGCAAAGGTAGTGGGTGCCCGTGTTGTTGTGGTAGATATGGGAGTTGCCGGAGATACAGATGAACTCATTAGATCAGGCAAAATTATAGATGGCAAGATCGCCCCAGGGACAGCAGACATGTGCACAGGACCAGCCATGACAAGGAATGAGGCCGTTCGGAGCATTGAAGCGGGAATCCGAGTAGTCCATGAATTGAACAACACAACTGACGTTTTTGCTACAGGAGAAATGGGTATCGGCAATACCACATCAAGCAGCGCTATCATCGCTGTGTTCACTCGATCACCTGTTGAAACCGTAACAGGCCGAGGAACCGGTCTGGACGATAGAGAATTGGCCTACAAAGTATCCATCATTAAAAAGATCATCGAAATAAACGAACCGGATCCGAAAGATCCCATAAGTGTACTTGCCCGTGTAGGTGGTTTTGAAATAGGTGGGATAGTTGGTCTTATCTTGGGAGCTGCTTCCCTTAAAAAACCTGTTCTAGTTGACGGTTTCATATCAACGGCTGCAGCCATCATTGCCTCCCACTTAGCACCGCTATGCAGATACTACATGATTGCATCACACCGTAGCGAAGAAAAAGGGCATCAGATTGCCCTTGACTATTTAGGTTTGAAACCTCTAATCAATCTGAACATGCGTTTGGGAGAAGGTACAGGGGCAGCTCTCACTATGCCATTTCTCGACGCTGCGTCTGCCCT
Source organism: Syntrophales bacterium (assembly GCA_026417625.1). Lineage (NCBI taxonomy): Bacteria > Pseudomonadati > Thermodesulfobacteriota > Syntrophia > Syntrophales > Syntrophales bacterium. Next base: position 262,997 of record JAOACW010000001.1, read on the forward strand.
TTTCACTGATGTAGCAACATTTGAGGAAGCAAAAGTCTCCAAATCGTGACTATTAAATCATTTCTGGCAACCATCCAGTTCCTCACAGTTTTGCCTCTACCCCGATACCTCAGACAAGAGCCCCAAATGCTCGCAGGTTCGCAGGTTCATTTTCCCATGGTGGGAATGATCATAGGAATTATTGTGGCCACTATAGATACCTGCCTACAAAACACCCTCCCCATCCAAACACGCTCAGTAATGGTAGTTATCCTCTTCGCAGTAATTACAGGCGGGCTCCACTTGGATGGACTTGCAGACACAGCTGACGGACTTTTCAGCCTCCGGAATAATAGAGAAAAAGTCCTCGAAATAATGCGGGACAGTCGCCTTGGAGCAATGGGAGCAATTACACTGGTCCTCATCCTGGGTCTTAAGATGGCATCGTTATCGGAAGTACCCGCCAATTTAAGACAAGCAATCATCATCCTTGCACCCACTGCGGGAAGAACAGCCATAACATGTACCCTCACATTTATGCCGTACGCCCGCTCTGAAGAAAGCATAGTGTTAACCTTCCTAAAGAGGCGTTCTCCATGGCACGCACTCTGGGGTATTGGTTTTCTCTTGGCCTTATCAGTTCTACAATTCAAAGCGCATGGTGTTATTATATGTGTAATATCCCTATGTGTTGCCTTGATGTTCGCAATCTGGATTAAAGCAAAATTAGGGGGGTTCACAGGAGACACTCTGGGGGCCCTTTCGGAAGTTTCAGAGACTGCAGTTATCGTTATGGGCACACTGCTATCAGGAAATCCTAGTCTAAACTTACTCCCTTTTTCTTATTTTTGCTTGGACAACCCAGCTTTGATCGTGCTATGGTCGTAAAGATCAAAGGAGAAAGTTTAAAATGATACAGCCTTTTACGTTCACGGGAGCAAAAAAAATTATTTTTGGTGCGGGGAAACTCAATGACTTACCCCTTTGCCTTGAAGAGCTAAACTCTTCCCGTCCCTTCATAGTTATAGACCCTGCCATTTGCGCCATTGGGATAAAAGAAAAGATCCAAGATATTTTTAGTGCCACTGGTAAAAATGTTCTCTTTTTTGAAGACGTAGCTCCTGAACCAACAGTAGCAAAGACTGATGAAGCTGCTAAAATCGCCGCTGAAGCAAATATCGACGCTGTGGTTGGTATTGGCGGAGGTAGTGCCATGGACATGGCAAAGGCTATAGCTGTTCTTTTACCTCATAAAGCTAAATCAGAAGAATTCTTAGGCATGGACAAGGTTCCGGGACCGGGTTTACCCACAGTAATGGTGCCCACCACGGCGGGAACGGGAAGTGAAGTCACATTCACAGCAGTATTTCTTATCCCAGAGCTGAAAAAAAAAGCTGGTATCAATAGCCCCTATCTGTATCCCCACATTGCGTTGTTAGATCCCACATTAACTCTCACCTTACCACCTATAATAACGGCAACCACAGGTATTGACGCCCTATCGCATGCGATAGAATCATACACATCCATAAATGCATCACCCATGAGCGAACTGTTCTCCCTCAAAGCCATCGAATTAATATCACAAAACCTCCGTACAGCAGTCCACAATGGTAGCAATATAGAAGCGCGGTCGCGTATGCTACTCGGAAGTTTGTACGCTGGTTTGGGACTGGCGAATGCAGGAGTAACTGCTGTCCATGCCCTCTCCTATCCTCTAGGAGGTCGCTATGGGATATCTCATGGTTTGGCTAATACCCTCCTTTTGCCCCATGTAATGGCTTTCAATCTACCGGGGGCAATGGAAAAGTTCGCTCAAATTGCAACAGTAATGGGAGAAATCACGGATAACTTACCTATGAGAGAAGCAGCCCAACTTGCCGTAGAATCAATACAAAATCTAATTAAAGACTGCGGCTTAAACCTTACCCTGGAAGATCTTCAAATACCTGAGGAGGATTTTGAAGTCCTCGCAAAAGAAGCACTTACCGTAGCGAGACCACTTAGTAACAACCCACGGAAGGTAGACATAGAAGACGCAATAGATATCTATCGCGCCGCATGGTAAAATTCCAACCCACATAAAACATACATAAAGCTACCCTCAGGAGGTAAGAAAAAATGCCTGGAATGGAACTCATTGGCCAAGAAGAAATCAAAGAAATTATGGAAGTTATGGAAACGGGTGTACTTATGCGCTACGGTTTCGAGAAGGAGCGAAAAGGTATATTCAAGGTCCGACAGTTCGAGGAAGAATTCTGCCGCTATATGGGCTGCAAATATGCTTTAGGAGTCACATCTGGCACAGCAGCCTTAAAAGTTGCCCTCACTGCTCTAGATGTGGGACCCGGTGATGAGGTCATATGCCCTGCTTTTACCTTCGTGGCTACATATGAGGCGGTTCTCGAGGTAGGGGCTATTCCCGTGATGGCCGATATTGATGATACGCTGTGTCTCGACCCCGATGAGATCCTCCGGAAGATAACCCCTTACACAAAAGCCGTTATACCCGTCCACATGTGTGGCGCTTCTGCGGACATAAAGCGCATTGTGGACGTAGCAAAAAGACTGTACCTCTACGTGCTCGAGGACAATGCTCAGGCTGCGGGGGGGAGCTTCGAAGGCAAAAAATTGGGCACTTTTGGGGATATGGGAATTTTCAGTTTTGACTCATTCAAAACCATCACCACTGGTGAAGGGGGCATGGTCATTACAGACGACGAAACACTGTACAAAAGGGCAGACTGGTACCACGACCACGGCCATGACCATGATCCGCGGGTAAGTAGGGCCCAAGAAAAACACCCTATATTGGGATTCAACTTTAGAATGAACGAGCTGCAGGGTGCTCTAGGTCTCGCTCAGCTTAGAAAACTGGATACTATCATAGCTACACAGCGGCGCAACAAAGCCATCTTAAAGGAGATATTTTCAAATATAAAAGGAGTGGGCTTCCGTCGCCTCGCCGATCCTGAGGGAGATACTGCAACACATCTGGCATTCAATCTGCCTGACGCTACATCAGCGGAACGTCTACAAAGTACACTCAAAGAACACGGAGTAGAAACGATAATCTTCAAGAAAAACAACTGGCATTACGTTCCAAACTGGGATCATCTACTTTCGTGGGCAACTGCAAATTCCAAAAAATACCCCTTTACAGATCCTTCCTATCGCGGTCGAGTGGAGTACAGCATAAGGGACATTCCTAAAGCAGAAGATCTTCTCGGTAGAACACTGTTTCTCCCCATTCCTTTAAAACTCACTGAAGAAAGAATCGAACAGATACAAAAAGCAGTAAACAAAGCATCTTTGGAGATCTAACGGATATGATTGTCGTAACAGGGGGGGCAGGTTTTATCGGCAGTGCTTTACTGTGGAAACTGAATAGTGAAGGCATTGAGAACATCATTATAATAGATCGCCTCGGCACTTCAGAAAAGTGGAAAAACATCGTCAAACGTCGCTTCGTTGACTACATTCACAAAGACGATTTCATACGCATGATATACAACGACCAGGTTCCATTCACCGTCAGAGCCATCGTGCATCTGGGAGCCTGCTCATCTACGACAGAAAGAGATGCAGACTACCTCTGGCGGAACAATTATCTGTACTCTTGCCGTATATGCGAGTGGGCGGTCCAAAACGGCATACCATTTATATATGCTAGTTCTGCCGCGACATACGGCGATGGTACCTTTGGATTCTCTGACGATGATAACATAACAATACAACTCAAACCCGTGAACATGTACGGATACTCAAAACAACTCTTCGATCTCTGGATCCTAAAGCGAAGCCTGCAAAATTTCGTAGTTGGACTAAAGTTCTTCAACGTATTTGGCCCCAATGAATACCACAAGGGCGAAATGCGTTCCATGGTCCATAAGGCATTCGAACAAATAACAAAAGAAGGGAAGGTTCGCCTCTTTAAATCCTACAGGGTGGGATACGGCAACGGTGAACAAAAGAGGGATTTTATTTACGTAAAGGACTGCGTGGAGGTCATATGGTGGTTTTTGCAAAACAGGGAGATTAAAGGCATCTTTAACGTTGGAACAGGAAAGGCAAGAACATGGAACGACCTGGCAAAAGCGGTGTTCAGCAGTATGGGTTTGCCTGTGAACATCGAATACATAGATATGCCTCCCGCTTTGGAAAAACAGTATCAGTACTTCACAGAAGCAAATATGAGCAAGCTTATAAATGCCGGATTTCACATAAACTTCCACAGTTTGGAAGACGCCATAAATGACTACGTAAAGGGTTACCTAATGGGCAATGATCCCTATCTGTGAGGGAAAATGAAAAAAGTCGCTGTAATACCTTCCCGTTTGGCATCTACCCGATTTCCCGGTAAACCCCTTGCTCTGTTAAAAGGGAAACCTATAATACAACATGTGTACGAGAGGGCCACAAGTTCACCACTTATAGATTACACAGTGGTAGCCACCGATAGCAAAGAGATCTTTGAAACGGTTAGGAGGTTCGGTGGAGAAGTGGTTATGACAGCAACCGATCATCGCTCCGGTACTGACAGAGTAAATGAAGCTGCCACCATACTTAATCTATCTGATTACGATATCGTAGTGAATATCCAGGGTGATCAACCAACGTTCGAACCAAAACATATAGAAGAAGTTGTGATGCCTCTTATGGAAGACGATAAGTTACTCATGACAACCCTAGTTTACAAGATCACAAACAAAGAAGATGTAGAAAACCCTAATATCGTTAAAGCGGTCCTTACAAACAGAAATTTTGCCCTGTACTTCAGTAGATCCCCTATACCGTACATCCGCGAAAAAAATCTCCCGTACAACTATTACAAACATCATGGAATCTACGCTTACAGGCGCTATTTTCTGAGAATCTTTTCAAATTTACCCACAGGTGTTTTAGAAAGACTAGAATCATTAGAACAGTTGAGAGCCCTTGAATACGGATATCCCATAAAAGTTGTAGAATCAGCGTATGACTCCATCGAGATTGACACTAAAGAAGACCTGGAAAGGCTAAGCTACATCCTAGAAAACTCGTGAACAAATTTAACGTTCCAAATAACTTAATGGAAAATACCCTTAACCGAGCATTCACCCATGCACTGAAAACAATTGACATAGAGATACAAAAAGAAGAACTTTCCCTTTTCGCGAAGTACTACGAGCTGCTCATAAAGTGGAACGAAAAAATGAACCTAATCTCATACAAAACACCCGACGAGATAATCCTTATTCATTTTGTTGATTGCATCATCCCTCTTACATACCTGGATCGCAAACCTCAAAAAATTTTAGACATAGGATCAGGCCAAGGTCTTCCTGCCATCCCAATGAAGATACTGCGTAAGAACTGGTCATTCACCCTACTTGAGTCCTCGAGAAAAAAGGTGTCTTTCCTGACGGAAGTAATAAGAATTTTGGATCTCAATGCCATTGTCGTAATCAGGGAAAGAGCAGAAACAATGTTAAAAGACCCGACCATGAAAGATCATTACGATGGCATTACCTCTCGGGCTACATTTAAACTCCCCCTATACGTTGGGATAGCCGAGTACTTTGTACGTAAAGGCGGGTGGATTTTGGCCATGAAGGGAAACCTAAAGGGTGATGAATTGGAAGAAACAAAAAAAACTCTAGAAAAAACAAATATTTACATAGAAAAAACCCTCACATACAACCACCCTGTGACTGGGTCAAACCGTGCACTGCTTTTATTAAAAAAGCAATAAAATCAACAATTTGTACACGTAAAAACTAGCAGATACATCTTCCAAAAATATACCTTTTATGATAGTGTCCCATAGGGTTAATTTTTAGCTGATAGAACTAAAGCAAGTATGAAGGGAACTATTGCTATAGCCAACCAGAAGGGCGGCGTGGGTAAAACAACAACAGCAATAAACTTGGCGGCTTGTATTGCATCTACTGAGAGGAAAACTCTACTCATAGATTGCGACGCCCAGGGTAATGCCACAACTGGTCTGGGTGTGGAGAAAAGCGTTGTTGAAAAAAAGAATCTTTACCACGCCCTTATAGGCGAGGCGTCACTGGAAGATGTTATTATACCTACATGTGTCCCACACCTCTCCCTCGTGCCGGCTGACAGGAACCTCATAGGAGTGGAAGTGGAATTCGTATCCCTGGAAGATAGAGAGTGTAAATTGAGAAAAATTTTACAAGATGTGATCTCTCTTTACGACTTTATCTTTATCGATTGTCCACCCTCATTGGGTTTTTTAACAGTAAATGCTCTGGTGGCAGCTGATCACTATATTGTACCTTTACAATGTGAGTATTTTGCAATGGAAGGTTTAGTTCATCTTCTGAACACAGTTAGACTGGTACGCACGCGTCTCAACCCTAAATTGAACCTAGCGGGAATTCTACTCACGATGTTCGACTCCCGGAACCTTCTATCGCATAAGGTTAGTACAGAAGTGCGCCGCTACTTTGGTGAGCAAGTATTCAAAACTGTGATACCGAGGAATGTAAGACTGTCGGAGTGCCCAAGTCACGGTTTACCGATCATACTCTACGATATCCGATCCCGGGGTGCTATTGCCTATATGGAACTCGCACAAGAAATACTAAGCAAAAACGGGAGGTTGAAATGAAATCCAGGGCGGCTCTTGGGAGAGGTTTAAGCGCCCTTTTTCCAGATTTAGAGAGAGATACTGTAATAAAAAACACCCCTATAATATGCGGTATCGAAGAACTAACCCCCAATCCCTTCCAATCTAGAAAGACCTTCCGCAAAAACGAGATTAGGGAACTCGCAGATTCAATTAGAAAAAACGGAATCATCCAGCCGATTGTTGTGCGGAAAAGGGAGAAGGGATACGAAATAATAGCAGGGGAAAGGAGATGGAGAGCAGCGCAGGAGGTAGGTTTAAAGGAAGTCCCTGTTATTATAAGAGAAGCTACGGATAGTGAAGTAGCTGTTCTCTCTCTAGTTGAGAATCTACAAAGGGAGGCCCTAAATCCCATTGAAGAAGCGGAGGCCCTACTGCAACTGCACAGGGTTTTTGGTTTATCACACGAGGAGATCGCCCAAATTGTAGGCAAAGATCGCTCAACAGTTGCCAACACGTTACGCCTTGTGAAACTACCTGAGGATGTAAAAAGCATCCTCTTGGAAGGAAAAATAACAAGTGGACATGCCCGAACAATCCTCTCCCTTGAAGATCCCAACGACCAAATTAATCTAGCCCATATGATCGTCGAACGATCCCTGAGTGTTAGGGAATGTGAGCGTCTAATACATGTATGGAAAAAAAAGAGAGAAAAAACTTCTAAAAAGAAAGACCCATATGATGATAATTTGGAAAAGAGACTATCGGAACATTTGAAAACAAGGGTAAAGGTTGTTAGAAAAAAAAGAGGAGGATGTATAGAGATCCTTTATTCATCGGAGGAAGATCTGATGCGTTTGGCAGACATACTCCTATTTCCAGAGACAAAAAAGAAATAGCTCCAAAGTAAAATTTATAAACAGTTGTTGAAAACTATGTTGACAAACAGTGGAGATCTGAATACAGTTTGGAACCAAGCTCTCGAAATTATTAAGGAAAATTTAAACAGTTCCAATTTTGAGACATGGATTAAACCTATACGCTGTATTTTCATAGGTGATGGTATAGCTCGACTTGCAGTACCTAATCGTTTTTTTAAGGATTGGATAGTTGACCACTATCTGTCCCTTATTCAGGATACACTCTGTGAGGTTATGGGGGAGGACATCTCTGTAATTTTGGAGATAGTACAGAGTGAAAATTACAAGAGAAACCTCAATTCCGAAGGTAAAGACAGAGATTTCTCAAGGTCGGAGAGAGTAAAGCGTCCATCCCACAATCTGAACTCTAATTACAGTTTTGAAAGGTTTGTCGTCGGCCCCTCAAACCAGTTTGCTCATGCGGCGGCGCTTGCCGTAGCAGAGAACCCAGCAAAAACGTACAATCCGCTTTTTATATACGGAGGTGTGGGTCTAGGTAAAACGCATCTCCTCAACGCCATTGGTTTGCGTGCACTTTCCCTCTATCCTGACTTCAATGTGGTATACATATCAGCCGAGGCGTTCATGAACGAAATGATTACCTGTATTAGATACGACAAAATGCAGCACTTCAGAGATAAGTACAGAAATATAGAATACTTACTTATCGACGATATTCAATTTATCGCTGGTAAAGAAAGAACGCAGGAAGAGTTCTTCCATACCTTTAACTCCCTTCACGATTCTGGGAAACAGATAGTGGTAACGTGTGATAAATTTCCAAAAGATATACCAAATCTTGAGAGTAGGCTGCGATCTCGCTTCGAGTGGGGTTTAATAGCTGACATTCAACCCCCAGAGACAGAAACGAAAATAGCCATCATCAAAAAAAAGGCCCAGGAAAATAACGTTGATATACCGGATAATGTGGCGTATTACATCGCCTCACACACAGAATCCAATATAAGGGAAATCGAAGGTTTCCTTTTGAGGATAATGGCTTATGCATCTTTAAAAAGGAGAGAAATCGATATTGACCTTGTTAAGGAAGTTCTCAAACACGTAATTCGTCACCACGTTAAAGAGGAAATCACTGTGGAAGAAATAGTACGAATTGTGGCTTCAAAAATGGGTGTGAGGTTAACCGACATCAGGTCACCAAAAAAGAACAAAAACATCGTGCTTTCTCGCCAGATCGCCATGTATCTCAGCCGAAAATTGACCGACGCTTCATTTCCAGATATCGGGGAAAAAATTGGAGGGAGAGACCACTCCACAGTAATTCATGCTTGTAATAAAGTGGAAAAGCTCATGGAAGAGGATATCAAAATAAGAAAAGTGGTTGGAGAACTAGAAGAAATAATAAAGAACAAAAAATAAGAAGTTATCAACATCAATTCTAACAATTGTTTTCCACACATGTGCTGGAATTCATAGTGTTTTTGGAAAATTTCACGAGTTATCCACAATCACTATTACTTTGACTAATACTTTATAACTATGGGAGGCCTTTTGTATGGAAGTATCTGTTAATAAAAACTTGTTTCAGGAAGCGGTGGGAAAAACTCTGGGAGTCGTTGAAAGAAAAACAACAATGCCTATTCTTAACAATATATTACTTCTGACAAATGATAATAATTTGCAGATAATTGCTACTGATAGAGAGATAACTTTGATTTCCACCTTAGAGGCAGAAATTCTAGAAAAGGGAAGTATAGCTGTTTCTGCTAGAAATCTGTACGGGATTTTTAGGGAAACACGGGAGGAGCAGGTAAACTTAAAAAGCGACGCTCAGTATCGATTGCGTGTGGATGCTGGAAAGACGATTTTTCGTTTAAATGGTTTATCCCCTGAAGATTTCCCTTCCGTTATTAGCGAAGGTGATGTCCCTACATATCCCTTTTCTACAGAAACCCTTAAAAAAATGATCAGAAAAACATTGTATGCTGTTGCTACAGAAGAATTCAGACCGGGCCTGAGAGGGGTCTATGTAGAAACAGAAAGTGATAATAATGATGAAATTCGGTTTAAGATGACTGCCACAGATGGACACAGATTGGCAATGGTTTACGCACCGCCGGATGAGGGTAGAGGTTTGGTGATTGAGAAAGGTGTTATCGTACCCCGGAAAGGGGTCTTGGAAATGAGGAAAATACTCGACTCTGCTGGTGATATGGTTTACATTGGAGTAAGTCGTTCAAATTTTGTTGTTCATGCTGGAAATAGTGTTCTAAGGTGTGGACTTCTTGAAGAGGATTTCCCTGATTACAGACGGGTCATTCCAAAAGATGAAGGTTATGTAGCTTTTGTAAATAGACAGGATTTTCAAGGTGCCTTGAGAAAGGTGAAAGTGATTACGGATAATCGGTTCACAGCGGTTACACTAAATTTAAAAAAGGGGAAGTTGTTGTTACATACCAGTAATCCTGATGTGGGTGATGTTACTGATGATGTTGAGGCTGAATATGATGGGGGTGATTTTCAGATTAGTTTTAACGTTGATTATCTTCTTCAGGCTGTGGAAGTTATGGATGGTGATGACCTTGTATTAGACTTCAGGGGTGGAATGAGACCTACTGTTTTAAAATCGAGGGATAGGGATGATTATATTACTGTTATCATGCCACTTAGAATGTAAGGGATGAGATGATGTCGGACAGTTTAGTGGAGAAGGACATGACCACAAATGAATACGGTGCTGATAGCATAAAAATACTAGAAGGACTGGATGCGGTACGTAAGCGACCAGCAATGTATATAGGGAGCACGGGAAAAGAAGGGCTTCATCATCTTGTTTATGAGGTGGTTGATAACAGTATCGATGAGGCTGTTGCTGGTTTTTGCGATAACATTGTGGTTATTATAAGAGCTGATAACAGTGTAACGGTTGATGATAATGGGCGGGGTATACCTGTGGATATCCATCCTACGGAGGGGGTATCAGCGGCAGAGGTGGTTATGACTAAGTTGCATGCGGGTGCTAAGTTTACCAATGAGAGCTATAAAATTTCAGGTGGTCTGCACGGTGTGGGGGTATCCGTTGTTAATGCGTTATCATCGTACCTCGAACTTGAGGTAAGGAGGGATGGTTATGTTTACTATCAGGCTTATCGAAACGGTGTTCCCCAGGCACCTATTGAAAGAATAGGGAGCACAAGAGGAAGAGGGACGAAGATTACCTTTAAACCGAGCGAAGAGATATTCGAGGAAACGGAGTTTAGCTTCGATATACTTTCGAATCGTCTTCGTGAATTGGCTTTTTTAAACCCTGGTGTCCGAATAACTCTGATTGATGAGAGAAATGAGAAGAAGAATGAGTTCTTCTATAAAGGGGGAATAGTTTCTTTCGTAGAGTATCTTAACCGTAATAAAAAGGTTTTACACAAAGATCCCATATACATAAGTGGTACCAAAGATGACTGCATTGTAGAAGTAGCAATCCAGTACAACGATACATATGTGGAAAATGTTTTTGCTTTTGCAAATAACATAAATACCACTGAGGGTGGTACTCATTTAGCAGGCTTCCGTTCTGCTCTGACGAGGGCATTCAATAATTATGCGTTGAGTAACAATATTATCAAAGGGAAAGACTCTCTTAAAGGGGAGGACCTAAGGGAGGGTCTTACCGCTGTTATAAGTGTGAAACTTAAAAACCCTCAATTTGAGGGACAAACGAAGACAAAGCTAGGAAACAGTGAAGTCAAGGGGATAGTTGAGGGAATTGTTTACGAGAAGATTGGGACGTATCTAGAAGAGAATCCTTCAGTGGCAAAGATCCTGATAGGTAAGTGTGTAGAAGCAGCAAGGGCAAGAGAAGCTGCGAGAAGGGCCAGAGAATTGGCAAGGAAGAAGAATGCACTAGAAGTAGGATCTCTACCAGGAAAGTTGGCTGACTGTCAGGAGAAAGATCCAAAAAGAAGTGAGCTGTACCTCGTGGAAGGTGATTCCGCAGGTGGTTCGGCTAAGCAGGGGAGGGATAGACGTTTTCAGGCTGTTTTACCGTTACGGGGAAAGTTACTCAACGTGGAAAAGGCTAGATACGATAAGATGCTTCAGAATGAGGAAATAAAGGTTATCATCACAGCGTTAGGTACGGGGATCGGGAAAGATGACTTGGATATAGATAGAATAAGGTATCACAAAGTTATCATAATGACAGACGCAGATGTGGATGGACTGCATATAAGAACACTATTACTCACCTTTTTCTTTAGGCAGATGAGGGAGATAATTGAAAGAGGCTATCTGTACATTGCCCAGCCACCACTGTTTAGAGTAGCTGAAAGAAAGAAGGAGATTTACTTTACTGATGAGGAAAAACTCAGGGATCACATTCTTGAGAGCGGTGTAAACAGGTGTGTGATCTGTAAAGGGGAGAATGATTTTATCTCTGGAATTCAACTGTTTACGGTATTAAGAAAGGCTATTAGGATGAATTTCATTCTACAAAGGTTTAATCTAGAAGGTAGAGATAGTGCAATTATTCGAAAGTTAGCGGAAGATGGATCGTTTATGGATACGATCTTCAAGTCGAGGGTTGCTTTGAGTGATTTTGCTTCTCGGCTTCGGGAGAGTATGGATAGTAAAGTGAGGAAGTTTTGGGTTGAGCAGGATCAGGATAAAGGGGGGTATAAACTGATATTGGATGTAAATAACGAAGTCTCTAATGTTACCGTCGAAGTTGATAGGGATCTCTGCCGGTCACCGCGTTTTATGGAATTGCGTGAGTTGATGCTGGCAGTTTCCAGTATTGGTGAACCACCCTATGTGGTAATCGATAAGGAGCAAAAGCGGGAGAGAAGGGCAGTAGACATAAATGAACTTCTTGACATAACAATGGAATTGGGAAAGCGAGACATGAATATTCAGCGTTACAAAGGTTTAGGAGAGATGAATCCCGAGCAACTTTGGGAAACGACTATGAATCCTGAGAAAAGGACCCTTCTTCAGGTAAAGGTGGATGACGCAGTGATAGCTGACGAGATTTTCACCACTCTCATGGGCGATCAGGTGGAGCCTCGGAAAGAGTTCATTTACAGAAATGCCATATACGCATCCAACCTAGATTTCTGATTAGCTTAATCGTAGATACTGTATAACTTTTAAAAAAATCGAGGATGGGAGATGGAAGATCTGTATCAGAGGGTAATCCCTATTAACATTGAAGATGAGATGAAAAGGTCCTACATGGATTACGCTATGAGCGTAATCATCGGCAGGGCTATACCTGACGTTAGGGATGGGCTTAAACCCGTTCATCGTCGTGTGCTCTATTCTATGTATGAAATGGGTAACCGGTGGAATAGGCCGTATAAAAAATCTGCCCGTATCGTGGGGGATATAATTGGAAAGTACCATCCACACGGTGATGCGGCTGTCTACGATACTATTGTCCGCATGGCGCAGGATTTCAATATGCGATATCCTCTAATTGATGGTCAGGGAAACTTTGGATCTGTTGATGGTGATCCTCCAGCGGCTATGCGTTACACAGAGATCAGAATGGCTCGCATTTCCGAAGAAGTCCTCGTTGATATAGAGAAAGATACCGTGGACTTTGTACCAAATTACGATGCGTCTCTCATGGAGCCTACTATACTTCCAACAAGGGTTCCACTTTTACTACTTAATGGGTCATCGGGCATTGCAGTTGGTGTGGCGACTAACATACCTCCTCATAATATAAAGGAAATCATAGATGGTACTATAGCTCTCATAAAAAATCCTGATCTCACCGTGAAAGACTTGATGAAATATATACCCGGTCCGGATTTCCCGACCGCAGGGTTCATTAACGGTACCGAGGGAATAGCTTCCGCGTACGAAACGGGAAGAGGGGTTATCAAATTGAGAGCCCGGGCTGTCGTGGAGAGGAATCAGAGAAGCGATAGAGAAAATATCGTTATCACGGAACTTCCATACCAAGTTAACAAGGCTGCTCTTATCGAGCGGATTTCAGAGCTAGTGAAGGAGAGAAAAATAGAGGGTATTGCTGATTTGAGGGATGAATCTGACAGGGATGGTATCAGAGTTGTAATAGATCTAAAAAAAGATGAAGTAGCTTCGGTTGTGCTTAACCAACTCTACAAGCACACCCAGATGGAGACATCATTTGGTGTAATAATGCTAGCTATTGAAGGTAATCAACCACGCTTATTCAATTTAAAGGAAATTCTTACTAGTTTTATAGAGTTTAGAAAGCAGATTGTGTGCAGGAGGACAAGGTTTGAGCTGCAGAAAGCCGAGGAGAGGCTCCACCTGCTGGAAGGTCTCCTCGTGGCCATAAGAAACATCGATGGTATAGTGAGTCTCATAAAGAAGTCTAAAGATCCTCAGGATGCTTTGTCTGTCCTTTGTGATCGTTATAACTTAACCGAGGCTCAATCTAAGGCCATTCTTGATATGCGGCTACAACGTCTGACGAACCTCGAAAGGGACAAGGTCCTAGAGGAACACAACCAATTGATAAAAACGGTGCAGGATCTCCGAAGCGTTCTCGCGGATCCTCAGAGGATTTCTGAAATCGTAGTGAAGGAGTTGGAAAACATAAAGGAGCATTACGGGGATGAGAGAAGGACTGAAATTATTCCTAGTGCTGAAGATATAAACGTGGAGGATCTGATTGCTGAAGAAGAGGTGGTTGTGACTGTGTCCCACTATGGTTATGTGAAGCGCACTCCCCTGAGCCTTTATAGAATACAACGTCGGGGTGGACGTGGCAAGGTGGCGGTGGGAATAAGGGAGGATGATTTTGTGGAAAAGGTCTTCATCACCTCTACTCACGATTACGTACTTGTGTTCACCAATAGTGGCCGTGTTTACTGGTTGAAGGTGTATCAGATACCTGAGGCGGGGAGATCATCACGTGGGAAGGCAATAGTGAACATTCTGAACCTATCTTCGGAAGAACGAGTAGTTTCTATTTTGCCTGTGAAAGAATTCACGTCAGATTGCTACGTTATGATGGCCACTAAAAAAGGTATAGTGAAGAAGACGGTGCTTTCCGCTTTTTCTAATCCGAGGAGTGCCGGAATAATTGCCGTTAATGTGGAGGAGGGTGATGAACTTATTGGTGTTCAGCTGACGACGGGCGGTAATGCTGTTTTTCTAGGTACGCGAGCTGGAATGGCTATAAGATTTAGTGAAGGGGAAGTTCGAGATATGGGAAGAGTTGCCAGGGGTGTTCGGGGTATCACGTTGACCCGTGATGACTCGGTGGTTGCTATTGAGATCCCTGATGAGAGAAATACTATTCTTACTGTAACTGACAAGGGATTTGGGAAGAGGACTCCAGTGGTGGAATACAGACTTCAGGGTCGTGGAGGAAAGGGCATAATCAATTTTAGGACGGGTACAAAAGTTGGCAACGTCTCGGCCATATGTGAAGTGTCGGGCGATGAAGAGGTTATCCTTGTGAGTGACAGGGGTAAGTTGATGCGTGTCCGAGTAGATGAGATACCTGTTATTCATCGCGCTACACGTGGAGTAAAACTTATTGATCTAGAGATAGATGAGAAACTTGTTTCGGTGGCCCGTGTGGAAAAGGATGGTGAGAGGTTAGAAGAGAATGGGGAAGGGAAGTCATAAACAGGACTTCTTTCGGATTTTTAACCATACCGCTGATCTTGGAGTGGAAGTTTGGGGGCAGGACAAAGAAGATTTGCTAGTGAAGGCAGCTACTGCTCTTGTGAATCTTATAACACCATCACCTGTGACGGCGGAGGAGAAGGTTAGCCTTCATGTAGAGGGAATGGATGATCTCGATCTTTTCGTGAATTTTCTCCGAGAGATACTTTATCTATTTAACGGTAAGCGTTTCCTTGCGTCAAGGATAGAAATATTGAGATGTGAGGGTAAAGAAATAGTGGCAGACGTCTGGGGTGAGAGGTTTGATCCGGCGAAGCATGAGATATCAAAGGAAATTAAGGCTGTAACGTATCATCAAACTCTTTTTGCCCCCATTTCGGGGGTTTGGAAGGGTCGTTTTGTTGTAGACGTTTAGAAAGGAGTTATGAAAGGAGGAATACGCTGTGTTACCGGGTTTGGAAAAAATCGACGATTATAGATGGCTGATACCTCGCAGTGGGAAAATGCGAGTTCCAGGAGTTATATATGCAGATGAAAAACTTCTTACTATTATGAAAGGAGATGAAAGTCCAAAGCAGGTGGCCAATGTGGCCCATCTTCCTGGGATAGTTAAATATTCACTGGCTATGCCCGATGTTCACTGGGGCTATGGGTTTCCCATAGGCGGTGTAGCTGCATTTGATGTTGAGGAAGGGATCATTTCTCCTGGCGGTGTTGGTTACGACATAAACTGTGGATGCCGAGTTTTGACGACAAACCTCGAGTTCCGCGAAATAAAAGATAAGATGAAAGAACTTGTGTCTGTGCTCTACGAATATATACCATCAGGGGTTGGTTCTACTGGGGATCTCAAACTTTCGGTGAGAGAAGTAAAACGTGTGCTGGATGAAGGAGCTCTTTGGGCCGTCAGGCAAGGTTATGGAACTTATGAAGATCTGGATGCCACTGAGGATAGCGGACGAATGGAAGGTGCCGATCCGGAAAAAGTAAGTGAAAAGGCTCTGGAACGTGGTCGTGAACAGCTGGGTACTTTAGGTTCAGGAAATCATTTTTTGGAGGTAGAGATAGTAGAGGAGATATTCGATGAAGAAGCGGCGAGAGTATTCGGTTTACGTTTGGGACAAGTAACAGTGTTCATACACAGTGGGTCCCGTGGCCTTGGTTATCAGATATGCGATGATTACCTCTCCTTGATGGTAAAACAGATTCCCAACCTTGATTTTGATTTGCCCGACAGACAGTTGGCTTGTGCGTACATAAACTCCAAAGCAGGTCAGGATTATCTGGCGGCTATGGCGTGTGCGGCAAATTACGCCTGGGCAAACAGACAAATGCTAACTCACTGGACGAGAGAGGCTTTTGAGAAAGCGCTGGGTATTTCCCCCGCTGATCTAAACATGGTGCTCCTTTACGATGTCTGTCATAACATTGCCAAACTAGAAACGTTTATAGTGGATGACAAGGAGAGAAAATTATGTGTCCACAGGAAAGGGGCAACGAGAGCTTTTCCACCTGGACATCCCAATGTTCCCCTCCGTTACCGATCGATTGGGCAACCGGTGTTGATTCCCGGGGATATGGGTACAGGGTCCTACATTCTTGTGGGTACGGATTTAGCGTTCAATGAGACCTTTGGAAGTGCCTGTCATGGGGCGGGTAGGGTTATGAGCAGGTCGCAAGCGCTCAAGGCTAGTAAAGGGAGAGCAATCCATAAAGAACTGCTCGATAGAGGTGTGGTAGTCATGGCGGCAGGTAAAGAGACCCTTCGGGAGGAAATCCCAGAGGCCTATAAACGGGTTGATGATGTGGTGGAAGTTGTACATAAGGCCGGTATCGCCAGAAAAGTTGCCCGCTTGAGAGCTGTAGGCTGTATAAAAGGTTGATCATTTTCCTTCCTGCCAGGACTTGAATGCTGCGACTATGGCATTTACAGCGCCGTCAATAGTAATGTGGCTCATGTTTATTATGATGTCGTAGTGTTGAGGATCGGTAATATCCTGATTGAAGTACTTCCTTACGAAGGCGCGACGGTCTGCTTCGGTTTTCATCAGGTAGCGTTCTGCTTCGTCTCTGGTGGTTCTTAATAGGTTTTTTATCTTTACCTCATGGGATGCTATTATTCTTACTCTGAATGTCTCTTCCTCCGGGAGTATGAAATTTGCGCCTCTTCCCAAAATAATGGCATTTCCATGCCTACCAATGGTGGTGATCACCTTAGTGAGATGGCGCAGATATTTATCGGGCCAGAGATGGCGAGTCTCAAAGAGCGAGTTGATCCAGTCATCCCGTTTACTTATCTCTTTCTCATCTAGGGACCTGACTACTTTTTCACTCATCTCAGCGCTTTCGGCAACCATTTGGATGATTTTTCCTCCAAAAAGGTCCATGCCGAGTATTTCGGCTAGTTTCTGGGCAATTTTAGTACTGCCACAACCAGGTTCTCTGGATATTGTGATGACCGGGCGAGGTTTACTCTCCTCTTTTTTCTCCTTTCTTTCCATTTGGGAAACGTTCCATCGAACCAGTTGTTCTTCTACCAGTTCCCATACTGCACGGGTCTTCTTGACCATGTCTGTTCCTCCTTTTTTGCACCATATTGACAGAGAAAACTCGGTGTGTCAAGAAGGGCAAGCTGCGTTATTTTTGCAATCGACCGTTAAAAGACCAAATTTAGATTGAAAGGCGGGAAATTATCGTTTAGAAGGAAGGGCGAATGTTAAAGCCATTAAAAAAACGGTACGGGAGGAGATTTTTATGAAATATGTCGTAATAGTTTCTGCATGTAGGACCGCGATTGGGGCGTTTGGTGGTGCACTTAGAGATGTGAACCTACCGACTATTGGATCGGTAGTTATGAGGGAAGCTGTTAAAAGAGCAGGTATTGATCCCGCAATGATTGACGATGTTCGTTTTGGTTGTTGCCGTGAACCTTCAGATGCGTTGAATGTTACGCGGGTGGCAGCATTGATGGCAGGTATTCCTGAGACGGTTACAGCAGCGACAGTTAACCGTGTTTGTATATCGGGTATGGAGGCGGTTGTTTCGGGTGCGGCAATGATCAAGGCTGGAATGGCCGACATTGTCCTTGCTGGAGGAATGGAGCACATGTCTGGTATTGCTTATTCAGTGCCTGCAGCCCGTTGGGGGTGTCGCCTCCAGGATCATGTATTTGTAGATGATCTTATTCATGCCCTTCATGCAGGTTCCCATTTTCTTCCGGGATTAGAGAATGGACCTGTTAAAGAAGGACCCATTGTCGAGCTCTATAGAGGCAAACCGTATATTATGGGGGTTACGGCGGAGCTTATCGCTTACAAGTATAACCTGAGCAGGGAAGAAATAGATGAAGTGGCATTGCGGAGTCACAACAATGCTGAAAGGGCTACTAATGAAGGTGATTTCAAGGAAGAAATAGTACCGATTGAAATACCCCAAAAGAAAGGCCAGCCACCGAAGATCTTCGATAAGGATGAACATTTTCGACCAGGTCTGACGATGGAAGCTTTGGCTACATTACCCCCTGCTTTCATACCCAAGATTGGTAAAGTCACCGCTGGTAATTCTTCAGGTATTAATGATGGCGCGGCAGCGATGGTAATTATGTCCGCGGAGAAGGCAGAGGAATTGGGTATCAAACCCATTGCCCGCATTGTGGGTGTAGGCCGGGGGGGTTGTCATCCCTCAATTATGGGTCTTAGCCCTGTTCCTGCTGTACGAAATCTTCTTGAGAGGACTGGGTTGAAGCTCTCTGATTTTGAGCTAATCGAGGTGAATGAGGCCTTTGCCGCGCAATACCTAGGAGTGGAGAGAGAGTTGGGTCTCAATAGGGAAATCACCAACGTAAACGGTTCAGGTTGTGGACTCGGTCACCCGGTTGGAGCTACAGGTTGCCGTATCATGGTTACTCTAATTCATGCAATGAAGAAAAGGGGAAAGACTCTAGGTTTGGCAACACTTTGCGGCGGCGGAGGTGTTTCTCTAGCCACAGCTATCGAAATGTTGTGAAGGTCAACGAATGTGGAAGAAAGGAGACCACTCATTGGGTTAAACATGAATCTTACCCCTTCCGACGATGATGAAGAGGGGGAATTGAGTGTATCTTTCAGCTATGTGAAAGCTGTAGAAGGAGCGGGTGGAATTCCCCTGTGCCTTCCAGTTCTTGAAAGTGTAAGGGCCATCCGGTTGGTAGTTAACCTGCTGGATGGCTTTATGTTCATAGGGGGGAATGATTATGATCCCCGTCACTATGGGGGGAGGGCTCAACCTCCAGAAGAGTTGGTTGATCCCCGTCGGGATCGTTTTGATGTAGCTCTGATGAAGTATGTTCTGGAGGAGACAGAGATGCCCATTTTGGGGATATGTGGAGGTTGTCAATTATTGAGTATTGCCCGTGGAGGTGCTCTGGTTCAGGATGTTTCCCGGGACTGGCAATTGAGAAATGGTCCGCCTTTACCTCACAGTGAGAGACAACGGGAAGAAGAGGGTTCAGATGAATATCGCCATGATGTTCATGTTGCTCCAGAGAGTTTGCTGGCAGAGATTGTGAGGACAAAGGATAAGGGACTGATTTCTGTTAATTCTTTTCACCACCAGGCAATTGATCCAACGCGATCTGGTAGGGATCTCAGAATTTGTGCATGGAGTGAAGATGGTGTTGTCGAAGCGGTGGATGCTCTACCTGGAACATCCCTTGCAAGAAATGGGCGCTTTATTCTTGGGGTGCAATGGCATCCGGAGAGGATGCTAAATGATCCACTCCAGCGTCTTATATTTGCCTCATTTGTGAAGGCTGCGGAAGCCTTTTCCAAAAGGTAATGATGGTCCATTACCTCTGTAAATCCTTTAAAGTTTACGCAAGCCGACGGATGTTTCTCATGGCTGTTCTGGGTTTTTCATCGGGATTACCTCTCTCTTTAACAGGATCAACTCTTTCCGCGTGGCTCGTATCTAAGAATGTTGATGTAAAGACTATTGGTATTTTTGCTCTGGTCGGACTTCCCTACGCCTTTAAATTTTTCTGGTCACCCTTTTTGGATCGCTTTGCTCTACCATTCCTCGGGAGAAGACGGGGATGGATGTTTACCACACAGGTTGGCCTCATGGTTTTCATTGCCTCAATGGGATTGTGGGACCCTTCACACGAGCTGAGAATGATTGCCTTCTTTGCACTGGCTATTTCTTTTCTTAGTGCAAGTCAGGATATAGTGCTGGATGCTTACAGAACAGAAATTTTGGAAAAAGAGGAACGGGGAGCAGGTGCGGGTATTTGGATTCTCGGTTATCGTACGGCCATACTTGTAAGTGGAGCCTTTGCACTTGTGCTTTCTGATTTTGTTAACTGGACTGCCGTTTTTTTTATCTTAGGGCTTTTTATGATGGTGGGTATCTTAGCCACAATTGCGAGTTCTGAACCTGTATTCTTGAATGATGGTTCTAGGGAATGTGTTTCAGCACCGCTTACAGTGAAGGAAGCAGTCATAATGCCGTTTATAGATTTCCTCAGGAGACCAGGGGCTTTCGAGGTGCTTTTGTTTCTCGTGATTTACAAGATAGGCGATGTGGCGGCAGCGCAAATGACAACCCCCTTTATTCTCCATCATATCGGTTTCAGTCGAGCGGAAATGGGGGTAATATTTAAGGGATTGGGGATGGGTGCAACTATCGCGGGAAGTATTACCGGAGGAGCACTTATGACCCGCTGGTCGCTGAAAAAGTCCCTTTTCATCTTTGGAGTTCTCCAGGGGGTTAGTACGCTGGGTTTTCTCATTCTGGAGGTTACAGGCCGGAATGTATGGGCACTAGGTTTGGTTATCGCCCTGGAGAATATCTCTGGAGGAATGGGAACGACGGCTTACATCGCTCTGCTCATGTCGCTTTGCAATGTACGATATACAGCCACGCAGTATGCCCTTTTGAGTAGTGTTATGTCTTTGGGTCGGTATTTAACCGGTGCCCCGACGGGTTACATTGTAGATTATATGGGGTGGGTGGCTTTTTTTGTTGTCTGTACCCTTGCATCCGTACCTGCTCTAATTTTGTTATCCCGTTATGAACGCTGGAATGTGAATGTTTCTAGAAATGTTTGAAATTTCTACAATGCTGATTGACAGTTTGGAAGATTTTCCCTATGTTTTCTAAAATTCGGAAGGAGGGATATTTATGAGGCATCGAGAGCCGGGTCAGATTACGGAACATCTTTGGTATCTCGGACGTGAAGAAGCAGGTGTTTACGTTCTTGAAGGAACAAAAGGGAGTGTTATTATCAACGGCGGTGTGAGTTATATTTTGCCTGACGTGCTGGGGCAGATAGAGAAATTTGGTATCGATATTGACAAGATAAACAAGATGCTTATCCTGCACTCCCATTTTGATCATGTGGGGATTGTTCCGTATTTTAAGCGCACATACCCTCATATAGATATTTACGCTTCTGAACAGGCGTGGAAAGTCTTGAAGATGCCCAAGGCTATAAACATCATTAACGAGTTCGGAATGCTGTTGGCAAGACAGATGGGGAGGGAGGAGGAGTTGAGAGCTTATGATTGGGAGTGGCGTGATGATGTGTCCGGAGCTACTGTGGGAGAGAGGGATAGAATCGAACTGGGTAACTTTACTTTAGAGATTATGCATACACCGGGGCACACTAACTGTTCCGTTACAGCTTATGAACCCAACATTAAAGCGCTCTTCGCCTCCGATGGAGGTGGTATACCGTTTCGTGATACAACTTTTCCTTCGGCGAATACTAATTTCGATGAGTATGCAGCGAGTCTGGAACGCCTTTTACCATTGAGGGTTGACTACCTCTGTGCGGATCACTACGGATATATAACAGGTGAGGAAGCCCAAAATTTCATCGCATTTACGCTAAGTGAAACGAAGAAGCTAAGAACCTATATGGAGGATGTTTTGAAACAAACAGGTGGAGATCTGGAAAGAGCAACGCGATTGGTTGCGGATGATTTCTATGAGAAAATGCCAGGATACTTCATAACGGGTGAGATTCTGGAGGGTGTTTTCAAGCAGATGCTTAAATATCTCTCCAAGAATCTCGCGCAATGAGACAGTAGAGTGGATTCACGCTGTTTCCGGGAGGAATTTTGGGGGAAGTTGTGGGGCCCCCGCAAGACCGTGGCCGGGGAGAACTACCAATGTGGATGTTCCGTGGGAGATGATCTTTCCTCTCTCATCGAATATGGTGGCTTCTGTGAGGCCAATCGTTTTTCCCATTTTTATGCAGCGACCTCTTACGGTTAACATACCAGATTTGAATGGAGCAAGGTAGTTAACTTTTAGGTCGGTAGTTGTAATACCTACATCTTCGTCAAGTTGACAGTAAGCCGACCAGAAGGCGGCCGTATCGATAACCGAAGCGCATAAACCTCCATGAACGAAACCGAATGCTTGCAGGTGTTTTTCCATGACGTTTAACGTAACTACCGAATAGCCTAAACCCATGTCTCGCAGTTCCATTGAGAGAAGCTTGAAGTATGGGCTCGAATTAACGTACTTACAGACTGCCTCCACATGCGCCGGATTTAGTTTTCTCTCCATTTTGTTCCCTCCTTTTCCCCAAAGAAGCTTAATCGTACTTATAACTCAAGTCTGATCCTACTGCAATAATTGAACACCCTTTTTAAATGACCACAAGTGACGAGTTATTTGAACTTGCCATTTCTATGCTGTTCTGTTAATGGAATTGACATGCGAGTTGTAAAAGAAGAAAAAATGGGGTGCGGGTTTTGCAAAGCTCATGAAGCCATCATTTACTGTGATGGTTGTGAAATTCCTCTCTGTGAAAAATGCCGCGATTTTGATCTTTGGGCGTACGGTTGCGGCCATGTAAACACGAAAGTTTTCTGTCCCGTCTGCAAAAACAGTGTACGTGTGAACCCGTACGGTGCCTGGTATAGGGAGGGTTAAAGATGGCAGAGGTATGCAGTGTATGCGGGTCTGTGAATATTTTCGCCCGCTGTGCCGATTGCCGCAAGCCTCTTTGTGAACGATGTGCCCGGTTCGAACTACTAGCAGAAGGTTGTGGAACAGTGGTACCGGTGTATTTCTGTCCCACGTGTGTTGTGGATCCACTCGTTAATCCCAACGCTATTTTCTGGGAAATGAAGGCGCGAAACTAGTCAAAGTGATAACTCCCCTGTCTCGTAGGGCGGCGACTCCTGGATTGCTGGGAAAGTGGAAAAGTCTTTTGCATTATCTCTCATTCTTACAACTCATAGGACAATCATAAAATCGGGGTTTTGTCCGGCTGAATTTTATACGAGTTAATATTGCCTCCTCGTATATTTTTTCCGACTGTTTCTTTGAAGATACATGAAGTTAAGTCCAAAAAAGAGATGCTTTTCCCCTTTCTTTATGGTACTCATAGTTCAAAAAAGAGGAGTTCTCTCATGAGCCAGGAAGAGAAGCCTTTAAACCAGATTAAGATGGATGCTAATAACCTTTACCGGGAGGAAGTGATCACAGATCTAAAGGTAGGTAATATTCGCCAGTTTGTCCCCGTGAAGGCTAATGGTGAGATTGATAAGAAGCGGAAGACGCTATATTTTGGGCAAACACAGGTAATAACTCCTCACGGACCTCTACCCATTCAGTTCCCCATTGATGCGAAGAACCTTCAACAGGCGATCGAAAAGTTTCCTGAAACCATGAGCATATTTATTGAGAGAATGGTGGCTGAGGCAAGAGAGAGACAGAGAGAGGAGCAACATCGGATAATAGTTCCACGATAAAGGGGACCTGCGGATTTTTTGAGGATGGTTATTGCGTCTTAGGCGTCTCGCACACAGCGTTGCGTAATGCCTCCCAGAGACTACCCGGTTTTATAAGTTGCCAGGGAGCGCCGGGATTTCTTTTTTCAAGGAGAACGTTACCCTTTTTGTCAAAGTAAACTATTTTCAGGTGTCGTATCCGATCTCCGCTACAATTGATCTCTTTCTGAAGTTCTATATGGGAAAGATCCTCTACGGATTTTTGAGCCTTTACGAAATCTTTTTTCAGATTTTTACGCAAAAGATTGTTCTTGGCAGGTTTTATACGTGACCAAACGTTTAGAGTTCCACCTCTGATGGGTTTTGTTCTTGTCATGTCTACGTATAGTGCATCTCTAAAGCGGGTAAATCCGATGAACCGCCATTTACCTTCTTCTGCTTTGACTGTGGAGACTATCCAGATTATAAAAAATGTTGTTGTAAAGAGGAAAAATTTTTTTCGCATTTACACTTCGCTTTACAGGGCTCTCTTGCATTTATAGTGCATTTCTAGTAGAAACGCTACTGGAATTGTCAGGGGTATGTTTAAATGACTAAGATTTTGATCGTCTTTTCCTCCCAAACGGGTAATACCGAACTTATGGCGAGAGCTGTTGCGGAGGGGGCTCTGGCGATCGAAGGGACGGAGGTAATTTTGAAAAGAGCCCAGGATGCATCTCTCGAGGATTTGCTGGAGGCAGATGGTTTAGCAATTGGGTCGCCGGAGAATTTCGGTTATATGGCAGGCTTGGTGAAGGATTTTTTTGATCGCACTTTCTATCCAGCCCAGGGAAAGGTATTTCGTAAGCCTTTTGTGGTTTTTATCAGTGCAGGAAATGACGGTACAGGGGCTCTAAAGTCTATTGAGAGAATTGCGCTTGGCTATAAATTCCGGTCCGTTTATGCCCCTGTTATTGCCCGGGGAGCAATTACTGAAGAAATCCTTGAGCGTTGCCGCGAATTGGGCAGCGTATTGGCGGCAGGGTGTCGGGAGGGTATTTTTTAGATACCCACAGAGATGTCTATACCTTTTTTTCTGAGTAACGAGATATAAGCTTCGAGACAGACGTTTTCCACATTTTGAAGTTTGATTATTGCTTCATTGAAATCTATGCGACCTGCGGTGAAAACGCCATGACCCAGAGCAATTGCGGCGCCTGCTCGGGCAACGGCGGGGGGAACGCTTTGATTGAGCCCTAGAGGTCCACCACCGGTATTTCCTGAAACTACGGGAATGTCCCCCAATGACCTGTGTTGCGGGCACTTTATGTGACAATTCTCCCTATAAGCACAGAGGGATTTTTCGGGGCAGTTTAGAGACATGACTACTGCGAAAAGGGGATGGGCGTGACATACAGCTTTATGTGTTGTATTTATCATAATACCCCGATGTGTGGGGTACTCAGTTGAAGCTTCGGGGGGTTGAGTTTCCCATTCCAGAGGAACTTGTGTTATTTGACCGGTTAATTCGCTTAATGGAGCTCCTCTTTTCGAGATATAGAGTGTGTTGCCCAGTCTGTAAGAGATGTTTCCAAAATTTGCATCCACCAAACCGGTAGTTACCATGTATAAACCAGCTTCTGCCATTGCTGCCTTGATCTTTTCCTCATGATAGAAGGGACCGTTCATAAGTTTTACTTCTTGGTTGATTTCCCTTCTATGAGACCAGAGCAAACTTTCTAGGTTGTTTTTAACTTTCTCCCCGTTTTGTTCTTGTATCCCTTTGCTTACAATATCGGTGAAGAATTTAACCGAACAGGAGAAGCAAAGGGCACATAGAAGGGTATAAGCAAAGTCTAGATTGTTTCTGGTGGTTATTATGACACTTCCGTTACGGACAATGACTACTCTCCCTTTTGCCAGGGCCTCGAGCAGAGTTTCTACTTCCGGAGTATTGCAGATTAAGATTTCCTTGATTAACACAACTGATTCGTAGTCCTCAGGTTTAATGGCTTTCCCATTGGATGTGTAAACAAGGTAATCTATTATACACTTGAAAGGCTCAATGGGATGGGCCCATATAATTGCTTTTTTCTTGAGTTTTTTTATCAACGTTTCTACGATTTTCTTTTCATTATTTCCCTTTCCTAGAATTTGAACTGAATCACTCTCTTCTATGCCTATGATCAACGAATCTTTTTCAAATAATCCCTTTTTATGTATTTTTTCTGCGTATTTTTCGACGGCGTACGATGTCATAAATTAACCTGCATGTGGTAAAATTATGACCTTCATCGATTCTCCCCCCTGAGAGACGAGTTGGAATCCTCTGGCGATTTCTTTGAGGGGTAGACAGTGGGTGATGAGTTCCTTTACCCTGACCCTTCCATAGCGGATCATCTCGATGGCTTCAATGGCATCCAGGGGGGCATTTCCATAAGAGGACAACAGTTTGATCTCCTGGCGCCAGAGCTCACTGAGGGGCAATGACAGACATTGATCAGGGGGAGTGGTGGCAAAGCAGAGTACGGTGCCTCCACGGTCTACACATTTAATTGCTTGTTCGAAGGCGTTAAGGACACCGGCACATACTATTACTACGTCAGCAAGACGACCATCGTTGTTTTCCCTTACCCAAAAGGGTAAATCCGTGTAAGCATCAGTTACTGCATGGGCACCCATATGCGCGGCAAATGAGCGGCGGAACGGATGGACGTCTGTAGCGAGTATTTTTCCCGCCCCTAAAGCTTTGGCAAGTAAAATGTGGAGAATACCGGCGACACCGCATCCCAGTACCAGAACCGACTGTCCAGGTTTCAAGGTGGCATTTCTCTGTCCCCTTATGGCACAGGCGAGTGGTTCAATGAAGACCCCTTCTTCAAAGGTTATCTCTTCGGGGAGGGGGAAAACACCGCGATCCACATTTAGGGGTGGGATCCTGATGAATTCTGCGAACCCACCTGGATCGTAGTTTGTTGTGTGAAGAGTTTCACACGCTGTGTGATGTCCCCGCAGACAGTAGTAGCAGGTGTTACACGGGATATGGTGGGAAACAAATACCCGTTGACCCACAAAGTATTTTTTAACCTGATCACCGACGGCGGCTATGATTCCCGAGATTTCGTGACCGAGAACGAGCGGTGCTTTTTTGATCCTGTACCATTCCATTACATCGCTGCCACATATACCGCTGGCCATAACTTTCACGAGAATTTCGTTCGGTCCAATGTTTGGTGTGGGTCTTTCCTCAATGCGGATATCGTTGTTATTGTAATATACGGCTACTTTCATGAGATTCTCATTTTGAAACCCTTTTTTTACGTTTATTCTTTTCCTCCATTTCCTTAAGTTCATTGTATATCTGGAATGCCTGTTTTGGTGTAGCATTTTCGTGAACAATAGCTCTTAAGGATCTCATCATTGCAACTGGATGGGGGTTTTGCCAGACGTTTCTCCCTAGGTTGAGACCGACAGCACCTTTTTTGATCCCATCGTAAACGAACTCCATAACTTCAAGTTCGGTTTCACATTTAGGTCCTCCCGCCATAACCACGGGCACAGGGCAACCTTCTACGACCTTTTCAAACTCCGGACACCAGTAGGTTTTCACAACCCTTGCACCTAATTCTGCGGCAATACGAGAAGCGAGGGCAAGGTAACGGGCGTCTCTTTTCTCCAGTTCCTTCCCCACAGCGGTGACTGCCATTACAGGGATACCATAATCCTCGCATTTATTAACCATTTCCGCCAGATTGATCAGGGTTTGGCGCTCGTAACTGCTTCCTATGAAGATAGAAACTCCCACTGCTGTGGCATTCAAACGGATTATTTCTTCGATGGATGTGGTTAGAGCTTCATTGGCGAGATCTTCTCCCACTATGCTTGTGCCTCCAGAAACGCGTAGTATTATGGGCACGTTGCACTCCGGCGGCACTGCCGATCGTAGCACTCCCCGTGTTACGAAAAGGGCGTCGCAGTATTGTAGTAGGGGTTTAATTGTTTCACCTGGTTTCTCGAGACAGGTTGTGGGGCCCTGAAAATATCCGTGGTCAATGGGTAAAAAGAAACAGCGACCATTAGGTTGTATAAGCCGTGACATCCTGTTTTTCATTCCCCAGTCCATTGTTTTCCCCCCTCTTGTTAGTTTTCTAGATTATTTACCAGTCTCTTATGCGAACGTAAAGCACTTATATATATAGATGATGCGGAAAATTTTAGAAAAAAGATGGGTTTCCTGCAGAGATGGATTATTTTCTTGACAGCGGGGGGACATTCCTATAATGCTTTGCATAACCGAAAAGGAAGGTAGATGGATGATCATAAGGTGCTGGGGTGCACGGGGGTCGATACCTGTTTCTGGTAGGGAATATTTGAAATACGGAGGAGACACGACCTGTATTGAAGTAAGAACTCGTGATGGTGATATTATAATTATCGACGCTGGTTCTGGGATTCGAAGGTTGGGTAATGCCCTCCTCAAGGAGGGGAAATATGAGTATACGATTTTTTTCACGCATGGACACTGGGATCATCTCCTAGGTTTCCCCTTTTTCAAACCCATATACAGGTCTGATGTGAAGATAGGGATGTATGGGTGTTACTCCGCTCAACTAACACTTAAGGAGATTGTGTCGCGCGTGATGACGCCTCCTCATTTTCCTGTGGATTACGAAGACATCCATTGCACTATCACTTACCATGAGTCGTGTAATGGAAATTATGAAATAAAGTCTTTGAAAATAGCATCTATACCAATCAGCCATCCCAACCAGGGATTGGGTTACCGTTTCGAAGAAGATGGAAAGGTTTTTGTTTTTTTAACGGATAATGAGCTTTCCTACATTCATCCTGGTGGGCTCTCCTTCTCCCACTATGTTGAATTTTGCAAAGGTGCCGATTTTCTTATACACGATGCAGAGTTTACAGAGTGGGATTATAAAAAAACGTGGGGCCATTCCACTTTTAAAGAAGCGATCAGTCTGTCCATTGAAGCCGGTGTAAAAATGCTGGGGTTCTTTCACCACAATCAGGAACGAACGGACGATGGTATTGATAATATTGTTGCGGAGAGTGAACAACTTGTAAAGTCGCGAGGCGTTTCCCTCCAATGTGTTGCGATTCAGCAGGGATTTGAGATTGACTTGTAAGTAATTATCGAGTCTCATTTTTATCCTAGGGGCATATAGAAAAAAATGAGTGAGCATTCTGGGAGAATGGATAACCCATTTTCAGGGAAAGAAACTGTTCTGCCCCTTTTTGCGTTAAAGGAAAACGAAGAGGCTATTGTGCGGGAATTGAAAGGGGGACATGGTGTCCTTTCGCGGTTTGCAAGTTTAGGGATCGCAGTAAACAGTCGTCTCAGAGTGGTTCGCATTTCCAGGGGACCTGTAGTTATTCAAATAGGGGGAACAAGGATAGCTTTGGGTCATGGTGAGGCGGCGAAGATTTTTGTTTCCCCCATAGAAACGCCTGCGTGTGAGTCACTTTCAGATAAGGAACAGAGTAAAAAGCGGTATCTTGTAGCACTGGCGGGGCAACCCAACGTTGGCAAATCGACAGTTTTCAACATATTGACTGGTTTAACCCAGCATGTTGGTAACTGGCCCGGAAAAACAGTAGAGAAAAAAGAGGGGATCTATATCTGTGGAAATGTGGAATTAAAGATAGTAGAT
This sequence comes from Syntrophales bacterium, assembly GCA_026417625.1. NCBI lineage: Bacteria > Pseudomonadati > Thermodesulfobacteriota > Syntrophia > Syntrophales > Syntrophales bacterium. Next base: position 292,440 of record JAOACW010000001.1, read on the forward strand.
TTACCGGGAACTTACAGTTTAACGGCTTTCACAGAGGAGGAGAGATTAGCAAGAGGCTTTATACTTAAGGAATCTCCCGATGTGGTTGTTCTTATGGCAAATGCCGCTGCACTGGAGAGGAGTTTGTACCTCCTCTCAGAGCTGTTTCTCCTCGATGTACCAGTTATTCTTGGTGTGAACATGATCGATGTCGCTGAAGCTCAGGGTATTAGGGTTAATGTTTCTGCGCTCGAGCACGCATTGGGTATACCAGTAGTAGGTATGACGGCAACGAAGAATAGGGGAATACAAGAGCTTGTGGATAGAATACTTATGCTTGTTGAGGGGCATGAAGATTATCGACCCCACATACCAAAGGTAGCAGAGGACCATGAAAAGGTTTTTGAGGAAGTGGTTAATGTGTTATCGGAGGACCTTTTGACCGGTGATTTTGGATCTTCTCATCCACCGATTAGATGGTTGGCCACGAAGCTTATGGAAGGAGACCGAGAGATCGGAGAAGAAGTCGCAAGAAGACTTTCTCCCGAAGCTTTGAACAGACTCAATCGGCTGTTTATGGAGCATGAAGATGCCTTACACGCTGTGGTGAGGGGACGGTATGATTGGATAGAAACAATAGCCAGATCAGCCATTTCCCGTTTCAGAATAGGAGAGGTAGTATTCACTGATCGTTTGGATCATTTTTTAACAAGGCCTGTTTTTGGTATTCCTATACTTTTTCTTGTCTTTGCCAGCGTATTATACATCACATACAGTATCGGGGGGGCTGTTCAAGAGCGTCTTTTAGGTGCTTTTGCTGACCTCGGACAAACTGTGGGAGTGTACCTGTCATCCATGCCGGTTTGGGTTCGCAGTTTGATTGACGATGGGGTACTTAAAGGTGTAGGAGCGGTTGTTTCTCTGCTTCCCATTCTTATCATTTTCTTTGCTGTAATGGCGGTGCTGGAAGATGTGGGTTACATGGCGAGGGTTGCCTTTGTAATGGACCGCTTTATGCATGTGATGGGACTACACGGTAAAAGCATTATGCCTATGTGTTTGGGTTTAGCTTGCAATGTCCCTGCAGTGCTTGGTAGCCGCATTGTTGAATCTGAGAGAGAGAAACTTATTACCATATTCCTTACACCCTTTGTTCCCTGTTCTGCTCGTTTAGCAGTTCTAATGGCGATAGTTTACGCTATTTTCCCGCAGCACCCTGTGTTAGTTGCTGGATGTATAATAATGGTAAACGGTTTTCTTCTAGTTGTTACGGGCATGGCAATCAGAATTCTTTTTTCAAAAGAGGAGGTGGTGCCTTTTATTATGGAATTGCCCCTTTACCATCGTCCCAATCTGAGAACCATTGGGATCAATATTTGGGTGAATACCTGGTCTTTCATTAAACGAGCAGGGACAATAATTCTTTCCGTTTCGGTCATTGTCTGGTTTTTTTCGTATATGCCGAGTGGGAAAATAGAAAGCAGTTTTTTGGCTCAATTGGGATACATTTTTGATCCTGTGGCACGCGTTGTTGGTTTGGACTGGCGGGCTTTGACAGCGCTTCTCACGGGGATTGTAGCTAAGGAGAATGCCCTGGCAACTCTTGCTATACTTTACAAAGTTGATACCGAAGATTTGACCGGGATTTTACCTGCTTTAATGAGCCCCCCATCAGCCCTCGCCTTTCTCGTTATGTTGATGCTTTTCGTGCCATGTGTGGCCACGATGGCAGCACTGAAGAACGAAATGGCAAATAACCGGTGGTTCATCGCTTCCCTTGTATATTCGCTTATCGCTGCATTGGCAGGTGGTGTGATTGCCTACCATGTAGGAATGTATTTCTTTTGATAAAACTACATACTTTTCTTGATCTTACATGGTAGTGCTCTGATGTTAGGTGTCCCGTATTCTCGTCCCAATTTTTCCACGGAAGTGAGCATGTTCAGGTTTGATTTTTCCCAACCGTATAGTGAGGCCGAGCTCTCTTCTGGAAACCACCACCCATGTTCGGCGCAGATGACCCGAGGGTGTAGATCTGGGTTTAAGTGGGCCTTTTGTATTATTCGACCGTATCGAGTTTCTATGACAGTTTCGTCCCCCTCTTCAATGTTTAAGGAAGCTGCTGTTTGAGGATGAATCTCTACTTGGGGGTGAGGAGCAAGTCGTCTGAGTTTCTCCACCCATCGGTAAGATGAGTGAAGGTATATACGGTTTTTTGCACTTGTGAGTATTAGGGGATATTCTTCGTCCTCCGCTTCGGGAATGGTATCGAAAGAAGGTAAGGGTGGCAGACCTAACTTGTCCGCAGTTGACAGTTTAAGTTCCACTTTCTTTGTGGGCGTTTTAAATCCATCTCTTTCGTACCCTCGAAATCTGTCCGGTCCTTTTAAGTACCCCTTTTCCGCAAATTGGGCATAGGAAAGTCCGCTTGGTGCGAGCAGTGCTTCGAGGAAATCGTGCCAGTCTTCTGGCCAGAGTTCGGGGGGTGATACACGCTTTCCCAGTTCTGTTATGATTTTCATGTCTGGCCAGCATTCGTCTGGGGGGTCAACAATCTTCGGCCTAGCAAGAATGTAACCGTGCCCGAGACCATAGTGGCCAATATCATCGAATTCGAAATGACTGGCTGCGGGGAGCACCACGTCGGCAAGAGCAGTGGTAGGTGTCATAAACATATCGGAGATGGCGAAGAAGTCCAGTGATATTAACGTCTCGTAAGTTAATCTGCTGTTTGCCCACGAAAGCATTGGGTTGCAACAAATGGCGAAAAAACCTCGAACGGGATAGGGAATTCCATTTAGTACGGCACGACGGAAATACGCGGGTGGAATGGTCATAAAGCGGGGAATAACCCGGTAGTGCGCACTTATCATCTCTGTTCTTTTGTTTGGTATCAGATCTGCTCTTACGAATTCCGAGAGCCTCATTATCTTAGGATCATGAGCTTCTACATTACCTCCGGGAACGTCGAGGTTTCCTGTGATTGCCATGAGACATATCAGGGCTCTTACTGTCTGAAACGCATGAATATTGTGTTCAATAGGGTTTCCCCACTGAATTGCTGCCGGCTTTGCTTTTGCGTAATAGTGGGCAGCAGTTCTTATTTCTTCTGCGGAGAGCCAAGTTATAGATGCAACTTTTTCTGGAGTATAGTCCTTCACATGCTGGGCGAGCTCGGAAAACCCCACTGTCCATTCTTTCACAAACGAGCTATCGTAAAGTTCTTCTTCAATGATGACGTTAATCATAGAGAGGGCTAACGCAACGTCTGTTCCAGGACGTATTCTCAACCACATCCTGGCCTTTTGACATAAATCAATTTTCCTGGGATCTACGACAATTAACTCTGTACCTTTTTTGAGCTGCTCGCGGAGAAGACTATTTATTTCGCCTTCTTCATTTGTGGCGGTTATATTGCTTCCCCAGAGAATTATGAGGGCACTTTCGTTATGAAGGTCCACCACCGGGTAAAACCCACATGAGTGCACCCCCGTTATCTCCCGAGGGGCGTGACAAACGTCTTGAGAGGCAACAACGTTTGGTGAACCGAATACATTGGCAAGGCGGATCTGGAGGAAATGATCCAGTCCCTTGGGCATGCCGACTCCAAAGGCCACTGCCCGTGCCCCGTAGGTGTCTCGCAATCGGTTTAGATTTTCTGCAATGAAGTTGAGAGCTTCCTCCCAGGAAATCCGAACCCATTGACCTGATCCTCTTTCACCCACCCTCTTCAATGGATAGCGCAGACGTTCAGGATGGTAAAGGCGCTCTGCGGATAGGGCTCCTTTCGGACATATGAAACCTCGATTGAGGAAACCCTCGGGATCTCCCTTTATTTTGAGGATACGATTACCCTGTACACCTACTAGGAGTCCACATCCCCCGTGATCCATGCGCGCGCAATGTGTTTTTTTCCATTTTATAGTGCTCTCCATTTCCGCCTCCTTTTTCATGTTGGGAATTACATATGGATGATACGGATTTTCGTCCATCGCCATGAGTATCCATGTCGTTCCAGGGTGAATCGTAATGTATCTCTATCCCCCTCTTTAATGGATATGATGAATTCCGATGGTGAGACGTAAGAGCATCGGGCCTGTTTTAAGAAAGACCAGAATAAGTCCCCTGTTTCTGCTTCGGTTATTTTGAACTGTCCTTTTGTGTATAAAATCATGCCCTCTGGTGTGACCAGTTGATCAACCATTTTATCCAACAGCTGAGAATTCACAATTTCCCGAAGTTTTTCCAAAAGTTCAGGATTCATCTCCGTGCCTCGATAATTCATAACCGTTTCTTTTAGCTGAGATTTCACACTTGCCCGCAGGGCGGGAAAATCAACTAGTTCCAATATACGTTCCCTATCTTGTTCTTTGAAGGCTTTAATAATGTTGAAAATCGCTATGTAGGGGAGCGCGTAGAGCACGGAGAAGACGACTAAGCCAAAAATAACGATTGCAATTATAGAGTTCCGTTTGGACAAATGCATTTTATCCTCCTTATTCCCATCCAATGGGTTCATAACCTCTTTCCCTTAGACATCTTTCTACAAACCTTTTAAAAATCGGTGATGGCTGAGTGGCTTTTATCACACCTCGTACAAGGCCACTTGCAGCTCCAGCGGCACCTCCTATACTTATTCCTCTTCCTATGTTTCCAGTTACAGCTCCTACGGCTCCTCCTACGACAGCACCGCTGCCTCCTCCAATTACGGTTGATTTGGCTGCATCTTCTACTCGATGGGATTTTAGGTAGGCGTCTGCCAGCGCTTCACATTCTTCTACGTCTTTTTGGGCTTGTTCTGTCCCTACCCGTTTGAGATGCTCGTTAGGATATAAAATCGGTCCCTGAGTTGCACAAGAAACCAGAAGCAGCGTAACTGTTGATGCAAGAAAAAGGTATTTTATGTATTTCTTCTTTTTTTTCATTTTCTTATCATTACCGCTCCGAAGAAACCATCCATGCCCTGAATGTGTGGGGAAGTGCGGAAAAAACCGCTTCTATCTAAAAGGTCATAGTGGATTCCTTCTGGCATTGTTAGTGAAAAATTGGACTGATTTGCCAGAAAGCCTTCAACAATCGTTTCGTTCTCCTCTTTTAAGAGGCTGCATGTAACGTAAACGAGTCTCCCCCCCCGTCGGACGTAGCGTGCCGCTTGTTGGATCAATTGTCTCTGAAGTTCGCGGCATCTTATTACATCTTCGATTGACAGCCGCCATTTGATTTCGGGAGCTCGCCTTAAGGTTCCCGTCCCTGTGCAAGGGGCGTCCACGAGGACACGGTCGAACGATTGGTCATAATGAGTACAAATTTCATAACGAGCATCAGCAACTATCATTTTGGTGTTTTTTACTCCCAGTTTTTTCATTTGACTTTCAAATATGATGGATTTTTTTTTGTTTATATCCACTGCTATAATTTCCCCCGTATTGTTCATGATAGCCGCCATATGAGCTGATTTACCACCTTTCCCTGCACACAGATCAAGCACTCGGGAACCTTTTTGAGGAGAGGCAAGGTACGAAACCAGCTGAGATGCTTCATCCTGGATTTGTAAATAACCATTTTCAAGGAGAGCGGTTTCCCTTATTTGTTTATTGTGTTCCAAGATCAGTAAACCATCTGGGGAGTATTTTGTTCGTTCAGCAATGATACCCTCGTTCCTTAGTTCTTCTATAGCCTTTTCTCTTGTTATTTTCAAACTATTTACCCGAACCACAATAGGGGGAACTTTAATGTTTGCCATACAGAGTTCTCTTGTCTGGTCAACACCCCACTGTGCGATCCATTCTTCCACGAGCCATTGGGGATGGGCATACTTAATGGCGATGTACTGTGGTAAATTTTCACTATCTTTTGGTTTGGGACAGGTTGCAAATTTCTGAAAGCATGCCCGCAGAACGGCGTTTGTTAATTTAGTGTACTTATTATCCATTTTTTTGGCGATATTCACCGCTTCACTCACGATAGCGTAAGGGGGGATTTTCTCTAGAAAATACCTCTGGTAGATTGCGGTGCGGAGAATATTACGGCTAGCAACACTCAAGGAAGAGACACTCTGTTCCAGAAAGTGGTTGAGAATCCAATCCAGGTATCCCTGTAAGCGGAGGGTGCCATAGACGATCTCGGTCAAAAGCCGCCGATCTCTGGGGTCGTTTAGGAGTTTCGCAGATAGGTAACGGTCAATGAGTACCTCGGCAAATGCTTTTTTTTGTTCTACCTGGGAAAGAATACGAACTGCAAGATATCTGGGTGATCTGGAGATGTTGGTCATCTGTACTTGTCTCTATCCCAGTTTTGTACTTATCGAGCCCCTGTGCCCTCGTAGGAATGAAGGTGTGTCCATCCTTTTTTTTCCCTCAAGCTGTAGTTCCAGCACCTCAACCCATCCATCGGCGGAGGCAACCATGAGAGAGTTACCTTCCCCAACACGGATTGTTCCTGGAGGCGCTGGCGGGAATTCCTTTCCTTGGCGGGCGCGGAAGATCTTTAAGATTTTCCCATCAAGGAAAGTGAAGGCTCCCGGTGTGGATGACAACCCCCGGATAAAATTTATTATGTCTTTCGTTTTTTGGTTCCAGTTTATGAGAGTGTCGTTTTTCTTAATCATTGGTGCGTAGGTAGCAGCTGAATGATCCTGTGGTGATTTTGTTGTTTTGCCTTCTTGCAGTAAATCGATGGCCTTAACTAGAAGGTTGGCCCCTAAAAGGGCCAGACGATTGTGAAGTTCATCGTAAATCTCATCAGGTAATACGGCTGTGGTTTCCTGTAAAATGATGTTCCCCGTATCGATCCCTTCGTCCATTTCCATAATGGTCACCCCGGTAACTTCTTCACCTCTGATTAGTGTCCAGTTTATAGGGGCAGGACCCCGGTATTTTGGAAGGAGGGAAGGATGTACATTAATGCAACCAAGAGGAGGTAAATGTAATACTTCCGGTGGGAGTATTTGGCCGAAGGCGACCACTACAATGAGGTCGGGGTTAATTTTTTGGAGCTGTTCCAGAAAAGAAGGGTCCTTCACTTTTTCCGGCTGATACACTGGGAGACCATATTCCATAGCTTTTATCTTTACAGGCGATGGTTGAACCTGCCTTCCTCGGCCTCGAGGACGATCCGGTTGTGTAATGACAGCTTCGATTCTGTGGCCTTCACTGATCAATTTCTCTAAAGACGGAACGGCGAATTCCGGTGTTCCCATGAACGTGATTTTTGCTTTTGAGGTCATGGGTAAACTCCTTTCATGGAATGAAATTTTTATATATGCTTGGCTTTGTAAAGGCAAGCTGGATGTTTGATGTTTGTTGACTTTCCCCATCTATAGATTGTAGAATTTATTAGATATCGTCTATCTCTGAAATTAGTGGGAGGTTGGAATGTCGAAGCACAAAAAAATCGAGAGAAGAAAAGAGCTTGACAGGCGGAGAAGACGAAGGAGGAAACGTCTAAAGGAAAGAATGAAAGAGATGCGAGCAAAATTAGCTCAGGAAAAAAAGGCCAAATAGCTAAACGTTTAACGCCGTTTAATAGATGGATCCCCCATACCCACCTTTATAGAAGTGACCATACAGTGCTCTACTAAAATTGAGCCATCGAAGGTTTAGTATGACAAAGGCTGAGGAAGTAATTGGCATAAGGGAACACTTGAGGGCCTTCTATAGCAAGCGGCGCCTTTTTTGCTGATATTATCCTTGAAGATACCTATGACGAGACCCTCATGTGGTATGAGGGAGAGTTTCTTGTATAGTCCTTTGTAGAAGATCGGTGTTTGTTACCACAAGCCTCAACTTTTTTATTGCTAGCATTCTCAATTTAGATCCTGTAGTGGGACAAATACTTCCCGATTTTGCCTAGAGTCCCAAAATGAGTGGAACGATGATTGTTAAGGGTGAGCTGAATTTAGGTCAGGTGTTGTTTTTAAATACTTTAAGGCGATACTTGTCCAAAAAGCCTTGACAGTGACTTATTGAATATTATATAGACGTCCTGCATTTTGAGAATTCAAGACCCTGCATAAATGGACCATCGTAAGAAATGTGTGTGATTAACCAATGCGGGAGTTTCCCTTCCAAGACAAAGGGTGGTCGATTGTTTTATCCAAGGGTGCCGCAGCAGGTTAGATAGATAAAAAATTTGGAGGAGGAGGTATTAGTTATGGCATTAGACTTTACATTCACCGAAGAACAACGCATGCTTGAGGAGCAGGTATACAGGTGGGCAACTACCTGGCTTGAGCCACAGATGGAGCATCTTTATGAAGTTGACGAAATGCCACCGGATCTTTTTAAGGAACTGGGAAAACTGGGGGTCAATGGTATTGCTTTTGAGGAGAAATACGGCGGTGCTGGCTTAGGTTATGTGGAAACACTTCTCGTGTATGAAACAATAGCAAGGGTGAGCAATGCTCTTTCCATGACTGTTGGCGCCAGTCAAACGCTTTGTTTTGACAACGTTCGCCGTAACGCAACAGAGAAACAGAAAGAGTACATCCTCCCCAAGGCCTGCTCCGGTGAGTGGATTGGATGTCTGGGTATTACAGAGCCCAATGCCGGTTCTGATGCTATGAGCATGCAGACCAGAGCGGAGAAAAAGGGTGATCGTTACATTATCAACGGGAGCAAGATATTTATTACAAATGGTCCTGTAGCTGATTTCATGTTGTTCTACGCCAAAACAGATCCTGCTGCTGGTCCTAAGGGTATATCTGCTTTTATCTTTGAGACAGAGGAGTATAGGAAAAACGGTCAGTTCAAAGTGGAAAAAATCAAAAAGTGGGGTATGAGGACATCTCCAACGGGTTTAATAACGTTCGAGGACATGGAGTTACCTGAGGAAAATCTCATAGGCGGTTTGAACAAAGGTGTAGCAGTGCTCACAAGTGGTCTTTGCACCGAGAGAATAACACTATCAGGTTGTTCACTGGGAAGCCAAAGGGCGTGTCTGGAACTTTCACTTAAATACGCAAAGGAAAGGGTACAGTTCGGTAAGCCCATTGCTTCCTTCCAGGCGATTCAGGAGAAGTTGGCCAACATGTACTGTGGATACAAGGCTTCCAAATGGATGGCATACAGTGCGGCGGCTTACTGTGATTCCCTGGAGGATAAACGGGGTGGTAAGGGAACAGACCTAGATCGTTTGGCAGCTGCTGCATTGCTGTTTGCGGGAGAGATGGGAACAAAAATCGCTCTGGATGCTGTTCAGATCTTTGGCGGTTACGGTTACACCACAGAATATCCTGTTTCCAGACACTATCTGGATCAGAAGCTCTGGGAAATTGGTGCTGGTACTTCAGAAATTAGAAGGATGATCATCGCCCGTGAGCTGCTGCGGGATGATTTCCGGAGTGGTGTCTGATATATAAATTTAGAGTTTGATGAAAAAGCCGCAGCTGGAAAATCCCTGGCTGCGGCTTTTATTTTAGGTTTTCCCGGATAATACCCCCACCGACTACGGTGTCGTCGTCGTAGAGTACAACCGATTGTCCTGGGGTGATGGCTTCTTGGGGTGAGTCAAAGTACACCAGAATTTCATTGTCTTTCCAGATTATGTCGCACAAGGCGCCTTTGTGTTGGTAGCGTATTTTTGCGATTGCCCGTCGGGGAGGATTATCTACAAGAAGATTGATGTTTTCTGCAATGAGGCCTTTTCCTAGGAGTTCTTCTTTAGTACCAACTATTACGCGGTTCAGTGAATAATCCAGGGCCAAAACATAAAGAGGTACTCTTCCACAAATGCCCAGGCCTTTCCTTTGACCAACAGTATAAAAGGGTAAACCGTGATGCCGTCCCAACAATCTTCCTTGCATGTCAGTTATATCGCCTGGCGTAAATTGATTATCCCCGTATTGCTCAAGAAGATTTTCTCTTCCGCAGAAGTGGAGAAAACATGCATCCTGGCTTTCTCTTTCAAGTGTAACTTTTAGCTGCAGATTGTTTGCTATTTTGAGGACCTCCTCTTTTGTGTAGGAGTCAAGGGGGAAAAGTATTTGGGGAAGAACTTCTCTATTTATGCTGTACAAAAAATACGTTTGGTTTTTTCTCTCGTCCCGCGGTTTCTTAAGAAAGAAACGACCACCTACGCGGTCCAATTTTGCGTAGTGGCCTGTGGCGAGATATGACCCACCCTTTTCTTTTATCTCTTTGAGGAGGGCTCCAAATTTTATATGGCGATTGCATAGGACGCAGGGATTTGGTGTACGACCTTTTATATATTCCCTAACAAAAGGCTTTAAGACGTATTCTTCAAATTGGGATGAAAGATCAACTGTGAAGTGTGGTATTTCCAACTCCTCGCAGATACGGCTTGTTTTTTCAATGGTCTCAGATTCTGCGAGAAACCAGTTTTCATTCCTACTTCTGGATGGGCAAAGCCGCATTGTTACACCAAAAACGTTGTAACCCTTTTCCTTCAGGAGGAGTGCAGCCACAGTAGAATCCAAACCACCACTTATGGCTACTGCAACTTTCTCACCCATATTTTTTCTTTTCTGATTTTACTTTTTTTCACCCACCGGTAGGAGATAGAGAGGTATCTCTTCACGTTCGAGTTTGAGTACTCGGTGAACTTCGTCATCGTAAAAGGCACCTACAGGAACAGAGGCGAGGTTTAGGGCCACAGCTTGAAGATGGAAGTTTTGAGCGGCATGTCCTACCTCAATCATCACGTATCTTTCTCCCCTTTTGCCGTATTTTCTCGTCACACGTTCGAATACGGCCGCTATCACAAAGACTGAGGGAGCCGATGCTATGCAGTCCTGACCTAGAGCAGCTCGGCTCAGAGACACACGAACATCACCTTCCACTTTTAATTCCAATCTATGTTTGTGCGGGATGTACTTGTATACCCCGTCTGGCAGAACGACGTATACCTCTAGAGGATAAAGGGCCCCTGCAGAAGGGGTAGTTCTCCCACCCCATTTTCTCGTGATACCCTGAAGGGCAAAGCAAAGTTGAGAGAGCTCTTCTTTTGTTAACGAGCGTTGCGTGAACGCCCGCACAGACTCTCGCTTCACAATGGTTTCTTCTATAGACATCTTTCCTGTTTTTGTCGGTGTCGGCAAGTCGATTACCTTACCTATCTTTGAGTTTACCATCCTTACCTCCCCTTCAAATAGCAAAAGTAGGAAGATTAAAAAAGTTAATAACCCTATCTGTTTTATTCTGCAATGCATTGATTATTATTTACCAAATGCGTTTTTTATTTCTAAGGCAAGTTTTTTCATCGTGTAAGGTTTTTTCAGGAAACTTACAGCTCCTATTTTCAAAGCTTCTTTTACACGATCTGTTTCAGAAAAACCACTAACAAGAATGACTTTTTGATCGGGTTTCAGACGTTTAATCCTTTTGAAGGTTTCCAATCCGTCAATGCCAGGAGACATAATCATGTCTAGTAGAACGAGATCAACGTCGTTCTCTTTGACGAATTTCTCTGCCTCCTCGCCACTGGATACAACGGACACATTGTACCCAAGATGAGTCAGCAGATGTTGGGCCAGAGTCCGTTGCTCTCTTATATCATCAACGACCAGTATTGTTTCTCCATGGCCCTTTATATCCTCTATGTTGGGTTCCTTTTCTATTTCTATTTCTTCCATCGTTACCGGGAAGTAGAGGTGAAAGGTTGTTCCTTTCCCTTCTTCACTTATTACATCGATAAACCCCTGATGATCTTTCACAACCCCCCAAACCACCGTAAGTCCGAGCCCTGTACCGCTTCTACCCATCACTTTCTTTGTGTAAAAAGGTTCGAATATGTGTTCAATGTCTTCAGGAGAGATTCCCGGACCATCGTCTGATACGGAAAGTCTGACGTAATTTCCTTCTTTTAATTCTTCAAATCCCTCGATGGTAGTATCGAGATAGCAATTTTCCGTTTTTATTACGATTTTCCCTTCTCCTTTTATGGCCTCTGCCGCATTGGAAACCAGGTTCATAACCACATTTGTGAGATGGGCTGGAGATCCTTTTATGTTGAGGAGGTCACTTTCGAGGTCGGTGTAGATACTAACGTGGGGGTGGTATGTTTTCAACTTTTCACATATGGTTGAATTTAAATAGTCGAGAACGATGTTGTTTAGGTTGACCACCTCCTGGGTGATTACTCCTCTCCGAGCGAGGGTGAGGAGGTCCTGGATGATGGCAGCACTCCTCATGCTGGAATTCAGAATCCCGTCCACAAATCTCCGCAGGGGGTGTGTTCCATCAATTTTCTGGGCCAACAGTTCTGCGTAACCCACCACTACCCCTATGGTATTGTTAAGATCGTGGGCGACCCCACCCGCGAGTATACCTATAAGTTCCATCTTCTCTGCGCGGCGGAGTTTTTCTTCCAACCTTTTACGATCCGTTATGTCTCTTATGCACTCTATGGCCCCAACGATTTCCCCCTTCCTGTTTCTAAGCACTGTGGCTTTTGCAGAGAGGAAACGTGCCCCTCCCGGGAGAGTAGGTGTATATGCTTCTCCAAATACTACATCACCTGTTGTTTCGAAGGTTGTGTACTTTGTTTCCATATCTTCTAATTTGGAAAGGGCTATGTCTATTAAAATGGGCCTCCTATATCCATAGAAGGGCAGTGCGTATTCGTAGTTGTCCTTGCCGAGCATTTTTTCCGCCGGCACACCTGTCATTTCCTCAATTGCTCTGTTCCAGAATATAACCCTACCTTTCTCGTTTATGGCGAAGGTGGCATCAGGCAGAAAGTTCAGGATCTCGAATAGTTGTCGTTCAGATTCATTTCGGGCTTCTTCGTTTCTTTTGTGTTCGAGAATATTCCACACCATATCGGCGAGGTATGTTACGAGATCCTCATCTAGAGTCGTGTAATTTCCTGGTTTGTTTCCAAATGCTATGGCTGCCATTATTTTCCCTTCTCGCATAACGGGCACTGCGATGAATCTTGTCAATTCGGGAAGCTTATCAGAAGGTGTGATATTCGGAGTGTAATGCTCAAGATTGTTGTAAATACAGGGTTTTTTTGCCAAGATACACTCGGATAAAGGATACTTCAGAATGAGAGGGAGTACTCTTTCCTCAATAAGAGACATGTGTTTGTCTTCTGCATTTTCTCTGAGGAAAATTTGAGTTTGAATTCTACCATCTTCAACACGGGCGAAAAACCCAATGGGGCTTTCAACTAGTAAACTCGTCTCTTCTAAGGCCTGTTTTATGATTTCCTGGGTGCTGTGGATCATAGCCGACTCGTAGAGTTGGAAATGGATTTTAAACATCTCTTCTCGCAAACATCGTTCCGTAACATCTGTAAAAAAACACAATACAGCTGGTTTATTTTCCCAGAGGATGTTTGTCATCGTAATCTGGACACGTTTACTGGAACCATTTCCCACAAAGATTTTTACAACAAGAGGCGAAGATACGCCTTGCATAAGACATTCTTTTTGTTGGTACTGGAATAGTTCATAGTCTTCGGTGTTCAGAAAATCCCGTAATGATATTTTTTCCAAATTATCTTCATGAATTCCCAATAGCTGAATGGACCTTCTATTGGCAAAAACTATCGATTCGTTTTGGATTACTAGAATACCCTCCTGGGCATTTTCGACCACCAGACGGTGTTTTTTCTCACTTTCCATAAGGGCTTTTTCCATCTGTAGACGATGACTAATGAGGAGTATCATGCCCAGAAAGATAGAAAATGCTATGCCTCCAATAATGAGCAATAAGTCCCGGGGATGAACTTTGTCACTGGGGATTTCCATGGGCATTGAAGAGCATATATAAAGATTGCTATAGCCTACTGGTAATACCAATGATAGCCACGCTTTGCCATCGTAATTACAGGTGAAAAAACTTGAAGTAGATTTTATTTTTACAGGATCAATTTCACAGGGTGGAGGTGACTTGTCGGATTGCCATATGATATGCATTGACGAACCATTGTAGCTGATTAGGTAGTTTTTCTCTTCCGTTGAGCCTGTCTGTGCCACTATGTGTCGCAGTGTTGCAGGGTTAAGCCAGGCGAGAAGTTGACCGACGTATACGTTTTTGTAGTATACAGCCTGTGATGCGATTATGTCCCTGTTATCTTTTAACGTGACCAAAGTGGCTCTCTGAAATTGAGGCATGAGCAGTGACTTCCACTGGTATGGTCTTTTGTAGGGCCCCACATCCGCGATGACATTTCCATTTCTGTCAATTAGAGCGATCCGTAAATATATGTCCAATCCCTCGGTGTGTTTCCTGTAAATGAGATTCTCTAGATATTGTTTCACGAAGTGTAAACTGTAACCCAATCCGAATTTCATGCTCATACCTAGGGATTTGCTTTCGAAGAAAACACCAAGCTCGTTGCTTTGGGAGATATTTATGAGGTCTTCTCTTATATCTTTAAGATAGAAGTTAAGGAAGTTGGCCCTTGAGAGTCTTTCTGCTTTTATTCTATCGATGTGAGCTTCCCGAAGATCTGAGGCGTAGTGGTATAGAAGAAATAGGAGAGTACAGACAAATAAAAAGATCACTGTGGCAGCAAGAAGAGGGACAAAGTTTTGGAGTTTCCAGCCACGGGGAATCATTTCTAGAGATCACCTTTTCTGGTTTTTTTGAAGAACTCTGGGTCGAAATTTCGGGCATGGGGGTAGTACTTTTTTACGATCCTATGATATCGACCGTCGTTCATTAATTTTGCGAGAAAACGATCAAACTCTTCTTTGAGTTGAGGAGCGTCCTTAGAAAAGGCAGCTGCCATGTACTGTTTGTCACTTACGGGACCTATTATCTTTAAAAGGCCCGGCCATCTCTGAAGAGCCACAAGCGCATCGGGAAGATCAAGTAAGGCCACTTCGGCTTTGCCCTCTAGTACAGCGGGGGCAATGTCATTGATAGAACCTGGGAAATCTACAAGTTTCCCTGCAATAATCTCAAGGCCGTAGAGGTGAGGATCTAGACACGTTCCGAATTTTCCCATAATTGTTTTCCCCGTGATAGTCTTTCTTGTGGCCTCAATGTCCCTGTCCACGTTTCCATGGGAGATAATGGGTTTCATTGGGGAATCCTTTCGTGTAACTGCCCATACCTGATTGGGGAAGAGTGGTTTGGAAAAACTTACTATTTTCTCGCGCCATGGTAGCACTGTGATACCCGATGCGGCAACATCGCCCTTTATGGGTACCTTTTCAATGAATTCCACTTCATCTTTTCCTTTGGGTTTTACCTTAAAACCGGTAAGATCCCCGAACACCTCGTGCCAGTCCGTTTTTACAAACTCGTAGCGAACACCGAGATGGTTGGCGAACAATCTCATTATATCTACATCCATGCCTTCTCCTGTGCCTGTCACGAATTTGGCATAGGGTATGCCTAAATGACGCAACACGCCTCGTTCGCGGACCTCTTTGAGATCTGCAAGTGATGGATCTGACATTGATATGAGGAATATTATGGAGTAAATAAAAATTAAACGACGCATAGTTATCCTCGTTTTGATTTTACCAGAATAAGCGCAAAAAATATACCAAATCGGGGACTGCGGAAGTTAATTTTTTATCAGTTGACATGCTCAAAGGGAAGAAAGTAAATGTCTCTATAGTCATGAAGAAGGAAGTTATTTTTTTGTTTGGTGTTGGTTTGTTTTTTTCCACGGCTCTTTGTAGCTATGCTCGGGAAGAGACGGTGCGTCTAGTCTTTCGCAAGCATGGTTCATATAAAGGTCATACTTATGTGTACAC